>JACQXX010000070.1 GCA_016208495.1 Acidobacteriota bacterium
TCAGGGATTTCCAGTATCGTTTTTCCAGGCACAGATGACTTTGCTCCTTGGTTGGTAATTTTCTTTTTTCTCAAGTATCAAAGTTTTTGGTCTGTGCCAAGTCTTCTTTCTCTGTTCCAATCCCTTGTGGACCGATTTAGTTACAAGCTGGTTTTTCTCAAAAACGAACTCATTAAAATATCAGGATTTGGTCTACTGACTACTGACTACTGACTACTGACTAAAGTGTCTTCACTTCGCGAACGACTTGCCAGATGCTGTGGCTGCGCTTGATCCAGTACCGCATCAGGTCAATGCGATAGGCAAAATCCTCGTTGCCTTCCTTGATGAGGATTTCACTGCGGAACAATTCTTCGAGCGTGAGACGGATGGTGTTTTCCGAGAGCGTGACCGGATAGTCATTTCGGACAATGACTCGGGCAAGCCTGGCAGCCGTGGCAAATTGGGAATCATCTGAAATTACTTCAGCCAGTAGGGAAAGCACAAGCTTTTCATCGTCACTTAGACCTTCCCAGAAGTAAATCATTTGCGGAAGCGGGTTATCTACGATTTCTCCGATGATGTGTTTAAGGTCGGCCCGCACAATAAAGTGGCGTTTGTGTTCATTTAAGTAGTCAATCACGTTTTGGCAAATGACCTGGGTGTAGAACGGCTGGCCTGCCGTCAGGCGGTAAATCCGTTCCACCACGCCGCGTCCATACACCACCTGGTCGCGTACGGGTTCGGTTGTCAGACGGAATGTGTCACGCTGGCTGAGATATCCGACTTTGCGGAAGAGCGACCGGCGCAGCATTTCACGCCAGTAGCGTCGGTCCCGTTGTTCGATTTTCTTCGAACCAGTAAAAATGAACGAAAGTTGATCGTGGCTATCAATCAGACCAGCCAGAAAGGCAAAAATTTCGCGGTTGAGTTTTTTATTTTCGACTTTGGTTTCGAGCAACTCATATTCATCCACGAGCAAGATCAACCGGCGGTCGCCAATCATGCGCAACACTTCATTAATGAATTCCCGAAACAAATCAAAGGGATTGGTACCAACCTGGGTAAATGGATAGCGCTTGGAGTCATAGCGCGGCGTGCCGGACTGGGAATGAAATGGAAATTCGAGGGTGCTTTCCGGTCCCAGGTGCCGGTGAACTGATTCGGCAATCAGCCGGGCCATGCGTTGAAAGAATTCACCATCGCTTTCGATGATCATTTCCTGCATATCAATAAACACCGGCACAAACCGCACGCCCAGCCGCCCATTCTGAATTTGATACAAAATCGAACTTTTTCCGGTTCGTCGTTCGCCACAAAACACAATCACGAGTCCCTGAGCGGTGCCTTCCAGTTTTTTGCGGACGTAGTTGAAATCATCCTCGCGTCCAAAAAACATTTGCGGCTGGCGGATTGGATTCCCGACAATGTACGGGTTGGGCTCGATGGGGCGGAATGTCTTGAGATGCGGAGGCAGGAAATATTCACGCCGTTGGTGGCGTCGAATCAGGAAGATCCCGGTTCCACCACTGGCCAGCAGGGTGATGCCCACCGCCAGAAACCAGGGTTTGGTGTAAATCGGGCGATCAATGCGCACGGTTAACTGGGTGGGCGGGGCATTCCAGCCATAGAGATCCCGGTTTAAGGCGCGGACCTCAAAGGTATATTCACCTGGCGGTAAATCCATCACCGGTGACTCGGTTTTATTTGGCCGGTCGGCATCAATCAGCTTCCACTCATCATTTCCGTTTTTATCGCCAACCAGCCGATACAGATATGCCACATCACTCATCATGCTGATGCCGACATATTGAAATTTCAGCCGATGCTGGCCGGAACTGATATAGACCGGGGAGGGCTGGCTGATTTCAGCCCCATCCACTTCAAGTTTGATATCAATCGGCGGTGTCAGCCGATTGGGGACATGACGAGTTAATCCCTGGTCGGTGGCAAACCAGAGAATCCCCGCCGCATCCTGGGTAATGGTGCGAATTCGGGTGCCGGTGAGATCATAATCATCACGTTTATAGGTTTTGGTCAGTCCGGCAATCTGCGGGAGAAACTTGCGCAGGTTCCCATCTCCAAGCCCAACCCATAAATATCCATCCTGATCCAGAAACAAACATCGGACATCGGCCCCTTTGGTGGCACTGCTGATCGGTTCCAGGTCAAACCGGCTGCCATCATAACTTTCAACGCTATGTCCGGTGGCAAACCAGAATTGTCCTTTGGTGGGTTGTTCCAAAATCCAACGCACATCGAGGCTCTTCAAGCCCTGGTCGGTGCCGATGACGACCAGTTCAGCTTTGGTCGGGTCATACCGGTACGCGCCACGGTCAGTTGCCACCCACAACAACCCCGACGACGCCTGCATCAGAAATCGAACTTTTCCATCAATCCGGACTGGCTCGCCTTCCGGTTTGAGGGTGACAGGGTTGATTGGAATGACCGAATTGGTGGTGGCAACCCACACCAGTGGTCGTTTGGTGTCAATGACAATGTCCTGCAACTCAAGGTTGGGGAACAGCGTCGGCTCTGTTTTCAAGAGGCTGCTCCCGTCCCATCGAAACAAACCAGTGGAGGCCGCGATCCAAAGCGCGCCATCAGGCGCCACCAACAATCTGCGAACCATGACGTCAGGCGGCAACTGGTCAAGCTGGCGGAACTGGATTCCGTCAAATTCAGAAACCCCGCGTGAGGTGCCGACCCAGAGGTGTTTTCGGCTTGTATCGGGCGCAATTGCATAGACATCGCTGTCAGTTAAGCCGCGACTGGTGTCAAATCCAACAAAACTAAAGACATCGTGAAAAATGGCGCCTTCGTTGGTGCCAAACCATAAGCTTCCTTCCCGGTCAACGGCCAGGGTCAGAACCTGATCTGTCCCGAGCAATTCGGCTGCTTCCCGGCGGAGTGGGTCATACACGACAATGCCTTTTCCAGTTGGCACACACCACACATTTCCCAGCGCATCAACCGCACATCGGGTCAGTGGAACATTGACGGCGCCAGGCTCGGCTTTAAAGAGGATATCGCCAATCAAGGAATACAACCCGGTGGCCGTGGTCATCCACAGAGTTTGTGAGTTGTCTTCGCTCAGCCCAAAAATTTCACCAATCGGATTCCCCGATGGATTCTGGATCGAGACCAACGACCATTGCCCATTAAACCGAAACAAGCCCTGGTCAGTCGCTGCCAGTACCTGACCTCCGACTTTGGACTCAATCAATGCATTGACCCGTCCATCGGTGAGCCCCTGATCTTTTCCCCAGAGGGTGACTGCCTCATCCACCAACCGTGCCACGCCGCGTTTGGTGGCAAACCACATCACCCCTGAGCGATCCTGGAGTATCGAGGTGACTTCCAACGAAGATAAAATTGATTCTGGGAGTACTCGTTCGAGGGAGTGTTTGGCGGCTGGCTGGAGATAGATCCCTTCACTGGTGGCAAACCACAATCCGCCATTCCGATCCCGTAGGATCGCGTTGACCTGCAATGTGCCAATCAGGTGCCAGGGCACATCCGTGCGTTCGGAGGATTCATAATTCTGGCCATTGTACCGACACACACCGTGCGTGGTGCCAAACCAGATGCTTGAGTCCCGGTCCGGATACACGCAGAGCACCTGGTTAGCTGGGAGTTTCGGGACAGTAAAAGACCGGTTTTTTTGCTTATTTCCAAGCGGGATGGTTGATACCCGAGCCAGCACAACGGTTTGTTCGTTCGTCACGCCTGACGTAATGGAAATGCCATCCAGGTCACGCGTTTCATACCCGGTCACCGATACCCGCATTTCATAGAATCCATTGACCAGTCGTCCAAAAAAATACTCACCGTTTCCCACATCAAAGGCCCGTCGCGTGGTTTCGTCATTTGGACTGCGGATCGTAATCACGCCGCCGGCCAGGCGCTCGTTGGTTTTTTGGTCATAGAGGGTAATGCGCAATGAGGTGGGGAGCAGTTGCCGTGGAGGAAGGATGACGGTGGTTTCTTCGGGTTTGGGGAGCGCAATTGGTTGCTGGACAGGACGATAGCCGCCGGCGCGAATGAGCAGCGTGTAGTTGCCCGTGCGCGGCACCGTGATTGAGAACTTCCCATCGGCCTGCGACAGCGCCAGTTGCTTAAAATTTGCCGCGCCAGTCAGCGTGAGTTGTGCTCCACTAATCGGACGATTGAGTTCATCCGTCAAAATGCCCTGGACAGTAATGGTGCCAGGTTGCTGGAAGAAGACAAAGAAGTGGTTTTTTGCAAAGTTTGAATTACTGGAAATTGCTATCGCTCCGCTCCCCTCCAACACCAGTAAAGCCACGCCAATCAGAAACAAGCGAGTCGCGAGTCGCTTGTCGCGAGTAGTTCCTGAAGAAGGGGTGGAGAGATTACTGGCCATTCACGGTGAGGCTTTCGGGGATTAGAAATGCCAGTTAAGAGTTGAAGCAGTTTTTGGTTTTCAGCCCAGGAACTGGGTGTCGGCTCGTAGCCCAGGGTGAGTCTTCGAGCCCTGGGAATTCGGGTCATTCCCCACTTTTCCCTGCCCGGCCAGCCGCCGCCTACGGCGGCGGCTGGCCGGGTAGGGGTGAGGATGCGACGTTTTCCCAGGGTTAAAACCCTGGGCTAGCGTGCCTTCCGCCCAGTTCCTGGGCTCAAATCCGCTCTTTTTTCAACTCTTAACCAGCAGTAGAAGACGACTTTCAAGGACTTGAAAGGGCTTGAGTGGTTGTCTGGTCCGACTATTCGCTATTTCCTACTTCACTATTTTACTCAATACGCATTATCCCCACGCAGCACAACCGGGATGGTCAGGAGCAGGATTTTGAGTTCCAACCAGATTGACCAGTTTTCGATGTAATAGAGGTCAAGTTGCACCATCTGTTCGAAATTCAACCGGTTGCGGCCTGAAACCTGCCAGAGTCCGGTGATGCCGGGTTTGATGTTAAACCGGGAGCGGTGCCACTCTTCATATAGTTCGACTTCGTAAGGGATCGGCGGTCGTGGACCGACCAGGCTCATTTCACCAATCAGGACATTGAGCAGATTGGGTAATTCATCAACGCTATAGCGTCGGATCCATTCGCCAATATGAGTCAATCGGGGATCATTGGCAATTTTGCCGAAGATGGGCTGTTCGTCATCGCCTTGATTGGCGGATTGGGCGTTGGTGATGTTTTGGCGCATCACTTCGCGATGAATTGAATCATCGGCATCAACCCGCATTGATCGGAATTTGTACATCTGGAAGACACGGCCATCCATGCCGACACGCTCCTGTTTGTAGAGCGCAGGTCCTGGAGACTCGCGTTTAATCAGAAAGGCAATCACCGCCCAGAACGGGGCCAGGAGAATGATCCCGACACTGGCGCCAAGAATGTCAATGGTGCGTTTGAGGATTCGATTTGGACCAGCCAGGGGGTCTTCAAAAAGTTTGATCATCGGCAGCGAGCCAATTTGATCAATTTCCGTTTTGCGCGGCAGGCAGTTAAACAAGTTTGGCACCACCCGAAAGGTCAAATGGTGTTTGCGTCCCACGCGCATCATGGACTGGAAAATATCACGGGACGGAAGGGTTGAATCAGTAATCAAGATTTCCGTCACCCCAGATTGCTTGGCCAGCGCCGGTAAGTCATCAAATTGACCTAAAATCGGCACTCCCTGAACTTCACCCCTTTCTAATTCTTCCGGCGTTGAGCTGCGTGTGGCCAACGCACCGACAACATAGTACCCAAGCCGTGGTTCCTCGGAAATTTCAGCAATGCACACCTGCGAACTCTGACCCGTGCCCACCACCAGCGTTGGAATCAGGTTCAGTGACCGGCGGCGCAAGATATTCTGGAGGCTTCGCAGCAGGATCCGCACCAGAGCATAGCCTCCCAGTGCCAGGGCCCAGTCATAGACAAACACCAGCCGGGAGTAGGAAAACGTCTGAAAGGCAAACCCGCCGCGGAAGAAAAACACAATCACAATCACCAACAAGGAACTCATGGTGACAGCTTTGACCAGATGGGTGGCATCTTCAAAAAAGGCGTATTCGCCGCGCAGTTGATAGAGTCCGTAATAGCGCAAAGTCAAAATGCGCACCACTGGAATAAAGGCCAGCAGCGCAAAATATGGACGAAACCCCCAGGTGATATCTGTCGGCAACCAGGCACCAAGCGGGCGATAAAAAACTGCTTCATTGTGCCGCAGGTAAAATGCCACCAGAAACGAAGCCGTGGCCACGATCAAGTCACATAAAACCAGCGCCACCGTGGCCGTGCGCAGGACGTGGGCGTCGGATGGAACCACCCGCGGAAAAGGCAAAACCTGTGTCTGAGGAAGTGCGGAGGAAGACCCCGGACCTTTGGATGACATATGAAGAATAAAGAATTGAGAATGAAGAATGAAAAAGAGACGAAATAGTTATGATTCAGTGAAATACACTATCCATCGTTCATAATTCATGGTTCATTTTTGGTATTTGAGATGAGGACGTTGGAAAATATGTGCTGTCGCTTTGGAAATTCGTTTTCTGCCGTGAATGGTCGCGAGCATACCAAACTTGCGGGGAAGTTTCGAGTTTTTGGCGCCGTGTGTTAAGTTTTATTCTCATTGTCATCAGATCCAGTTGTATTTCATTCAGGTTTTGGGATTTCCCAAGTTTCAAGGAGAGCCAAACCCTGACCCCTGATCCCTGAACCCTAACTTGCATGCGTGTTTTTGCTCTCGGTGATCCACATCTTTCATTTGCCCGCCCGAAGCCAATGCACATCTTTGGTGAACACTGGAGAGACCATGCCCGCAAAATTGCCGATGCCTGGGCGGCGCTCGCCCTTCAACCCGGTGAAAATGGAGCGGCAGGTGCCGAAGACGATGTTTTCATTTTAGCTGGTGACCTTTCGTGGGCGTTGAAAGCCGAAGATGCGCAACCGGACCTCGACTGGATTGCCAACCTGCGGGGGCGAAAAATCATCATTCGAGGCAACCACGATTTCTGGTGGCATTCAATCAACAAAGTTCGGGTTGCGACAGGTCCCACCGTGGAGCCACTTCAGGCCAGTTGTTGTATTTTCAATCGAGTGGCTTTTGTTGGAACGCGCGGCTGGCAGTGTCCGGGAGCGGATTCCAGCCTTGATTTGATGGAACGAATTGAGCAATCCGGGCGTGAAGCAACTGACACATCCCGTGAACCCGCCCCACATCGGGGCTATACCGAACAAGATCTCAAAATTTACCAGCGAGAAGTTGGCCGATTGCGCATTGGATTAGAGCAGGCACGCCGGCGGGCCGCCGAATTTGACCGCCTGGTGGTGATTTTGCACTACCCGCCAATGAACAGCCAGCACGAGCCCAGCGGCTTTACTGAATTGCTGGATGAATACCAGGCCATCTGGTGCGTGTATGGCCATTTGCACGGCGATGCCATCGCCACTGCCTTCAACGGACAGCGCAACGCCACCAGGTATCAACTTGTCAGCGCCGACAGCATTCATTTCACCCCATTTCGGTTGTTTTAGTTGCTAGTCAGTAGTCAGTAATGCAAGTTAAGGGTTGAAGTGTTTTTTGGTTTTCATCCTGAAGGGATGGAGTAAAGTGAGCCGGTGGTCAGCGTCGCTTTGGACGCGCCACCACCGGATGCGGGTCATCTCCAATCCAAATTTCTCCCGCCCCACCGGCAACCGCCGTAGGCGGTTGCCGGTGGGGCGGGAGAAATTTGGGACGACCGTAAACCCAGGGTTTCGAAGACTCCACCCTGGGCTACGAGCCTACCACCCGCTTCGCAGGTTAAAACCAAAACCTCGTTGTATAGCTAAATAACTTAAATCAAACAAAATACACTTGACAGATACTTTAAACCCCAACGTTTGACTACTGACTATTGACTACTGACTACTGACTACTGACTACGAGGAGGTTTTTCCGTGACAGCATTTCAGCCCGGTCGCACCGTTTTCAAATATCGCATCCCCATCCAGTGGCGACGAATTGCCTTCGTAGTGCTGGTGGTCGGGATGTTGCTGGCCAATTACACCCTGGTTGGTCTTTCCACTTCATTGGCTCAGTCTGGCACGGGCCGACCTCAGTCAAACCAGAAGAAAAACCCGGACATTCCTGAAAAAGAGCCGGAACCGACTGTGAAGCAGGAAGAGCCGGAAAAAACCCCGTCACAGGGGACACTCCGCAGCAAAGGTCCCGGACGCCGTCCGCCGCTCAAACGTGACAAGCCCCAAACGGATACCGACGAACCCATCGTGATCGAAACCAATGTGGTGAACACGGAGGTGGTCGTCTATAACAAGAAAACCGGCGCCATCTATCAAAATCTCAAGAAAGAGAATTTCACTATTATTGAAGATGGCGTGAAGCAGGAAATTTCCAATTTCCGTCCGGTCGAAGCCCCAGTCACGATGGTGATGGTGCTCGAATACAGTCGGGTCATCTCCGGAATTCGAATTGAAGTCCTGCAAGCCGCTGGTGCGTTTTTGCAGTATTTTGTCAAACCAGAAGACTATATCTCGATTGTTGCCTATGACATCCGTCCAAAAGTCCTCAATGACTTTTCAAATAACCCATCTGAACTCATTGGGAGCGTCAACCTGCTGTGGCGCAATGTTCCAGCGTTTTCAGAAAGCAATCTCTTTGACACGCTGCGGTTTGTGATCAAGGGTGGGCAACTGGATGGTGAAGAATATGTCGGGCTTGAAGAAGTTCAGGGCCGAACCGCGATTCTGCTCGTCAGTCTCGGAATTGATACTTTCAGCAAGCTCAATTTTGACGAAGCCCGCCGGATGGTTGATCGGGCCGGGATTCCGGTCTATAGCATTGGTATCGGGAATTTGTTCTATAAAATGAATGATTTCCGGATGCCGCCCGAGCAAAATCTGACGTTCCTGCAGGCGTTTAACACACTCCGGACTTTTTCCGACTCCACTGGCGGCAAATATTTCCCGGTGACCTTTCAGGGGGAATTGCCAACCACGATGAAGTCCATCAGTGCCCTGATGCGCAACCAGTACAGCCTTGGGTATGAGCCGAGCAACACCCGGCGCGAAGGCAAACGCCGCAAAATTGAACTCCAGGTTGATGTCAACAACGATGGAAAACCTGACAACAAGGAACTTGAGCTGCAATACCGCAAAACCTACACCGAACCTGGCGGCAAGCCGGATAAATAGTCATCCCAGTTTGTAGTCAGTAGTCCGTAGTCAGTCGTTCACTAAGTTTATTTGATTGAACTAATTAACTGATTTCTAATACGAGGCTGCCGTACAAATTGGTATCACCTCAGAGAGTTCGCTTCTTTGCTCAGAAATGATTGGTCAAAAATTATGTTAATCCTCAAAAAGAATATCCTGTGGCTGCTGTTCTGGGTGATAGCAGCCAGTGTACCGACGCTGGCTCAGGAAACAGCCAAACCTGAGAAATCAGCCCAACCACAGGTGAAAGACGCCGCTCCAGCGGCACTTCTGCGCAAGGAATATACCCAGGAGAAACGGTTTGGGTTTTCATACGCCCGAGGCTTAAAGATATATATGCCGCCGGTGGGAAATATTTCGATTGAAGGCTGGTCAAAACGAGAGCTTACGATTCAGGCTAAAATTGTAGTTGAGGCCAAAACGGAAGCTGATTTGGAAACCCTGGCCCAAAACACCGGGTTTGCACTTTCAACTGATGCCATGACCTGGGTGCTGGCTTCAATTGGGCCACAGGCCAAAATGGATCGAAAACAAAAGAAAGAGTATGACAAACAGGTGCCTGGCCGGTTGCAAAAAATCCCCTATCGCATTGACTATGTGCTTCGAGTCCCAGATTTTACCGATCTCGAAATCGAACAGACACAGGGCGATCTTTCAATCGGGAATGTCTACGGAGGGTTAAATTTCAATATTCATACCGGGAAAGCGACATTGTATGGCCTGGGTGGAGTTGTCCTGGGGCGGATTGCCAATGGTGAGGCCCTGGTGGTCTGTGGCGGCTCAACCTGGCGGGGAAGCGGCTTAAACCTGCAACTTGGGATTGGCAATGTCGAGCTTCGTCTTCCGACCCCCTATGCGGCTGATTTAACCCTGGCCTCAACCCAGCCATTGAAAGTTGCCTACACCCTTCCGGTTGAAGAAGGCGAGGATTTGGACGCACCCATTGGAATTGCTCTTCATAAAAAGCTCAATGGCGGCGGACCATCCATGTTGCTCAGTACCAAACTTGGGCAAATTCAACTGGTTTCGACCAACTAAAGCGAATTAGCGAACTAGCGAAGTAGTGAAATAGTTCAGTATTGATTCTGAAAAAGACCTGTTGCCCAATAACCTCAATTTCTTCAACTGTTTCGGCATTTCTTTCCTCTGTTATTCACTGTTTTGCTATTCACTCTTTCGCTACTTCACTCTTTCGCTATTTTGTATGGCTGTCGCCTTTGCCTTGACTGAATCAGCAAAAAAAGCAATAAGGTGTGTTCTCCCCATCAGTTTTCAACTGACCTCTAACTACTGCGCTGTGTTTCCATACAACTCAAAATTTATCTGAAGAGAGGTAGACTGTGACCGAATCACAATCTCGTCAATTAAACGTCGTGTGTCTGGCAAGCTATTTTAAGGGTGCTGAATTTATCGAGGAATGCAAAAAACAAGGCTGCCGGGTTATTTTGGTGACAAAGGAAAAGTTGCTCCGCGAAGAATGGCCGCGTGAGAGCCTGGATGAAATTATTGCGGTTCCCAATGATGCCAGCCCGGAATTGTTTATTCACACTGTGAGCCAGGTTGCCCGTCGGATGAAACTGGATCGGATTGTGGCGCTTGAAGAGTTTGACGTGCTGACAGCCGCATTGATCCGCGAGCATTTGCGGATTCCAGGAATGGGCAGCACCACCGCCCGCCATTTCCGTGACAAACTGGCAATGCGGGTGCAGGCGCGAGATGCGGGCGTACCCGTGCCGGATTTTGTTCACGTGCTCAACTATGATGACCTGGCGGAATATATGCGGCGGGTGCCGCCTCCGTGGGTGATGAAACCCCGGTCAGATGTTTCCGCGATTGGCATCAAGAAAATGCACAACTCAGAACAGGTCTGGCGCACGATTGATATTCTGGACGCACGACCCGCCCTGACCGAACGCTCATCCTATTACCTGCTCGAAAAATATGTCGCCGGAGACGTCTATCACGTTGATTCACTGGTCGAAAACAGCCAGGTTGTGTTTGCCGGGACCAACCGCTATGGGCGTCCTCCGATGAATGTCGCGCACGACGGCGGTGTGTTTGTGACCTATACCCTGGAGCATGATTCTGATGACCGGAAAGCACTGCTTGAAGAAAACATCAATCTGATCAAAGGGTTAGGGTTGGTGCGTGGGGCAACCCATGCCGAATTCATCAAGAGCACTGAAGACGGCAAATTTTATTTTCTGGAAATTGCGGCTCGCGTCGGTGGTGCCTACATTGCCGAAACCCTCGAAGCCGCGACTGGTGTCAACATCTGGCGCGAATGGGCGACCATCGAGTTGAATCGAGGTGAAAAACCGTACACCTTAGTCCCCGAACGCGATGAATACGCCGGGATTGCACTATCACTTGCCAAACAGGAACATCCAGACACTTCAGCCTATACTGACCCGGAAATCATTTATCGAGTCAAGCGAAGCCACCACGTCGGTCTGATCGTGCATTCACCCAGCTATGACCGGGTGCAGGAGTTGCTTGGCCAGTATGTCAAACGGATCGAACACGACTTTTCTGCAATCCAGCCTGTCCCTGAACGGGCTGAATGACCACGTGATACCAGTTTGTAGTCAGTAGTCAGTAGTTCACTAAGTTTATTTGATTGAATTACTTGACTATTTTCTAATACGATCATTTCATTGCAAATTGGTATGACCATCGGACAAGCTGAACTCAAAGAAAGAAGGGCGCTGCTGGTTGCCGCGCCCTTTTGCTATCCTGAAAGACTATGAAATTACGAAAACAACTCACCGAAGACAAAAAGCTGCCGATCACTCCGCCGAGTGGTGTAGTTGATTATATTGCCTTAATTTGGGCGACTGGATTGTTGTCAGGGTATGCGCCGATTGCACCAGGGACGTTCGGCTCCGCCGTAGCCGTGATTGGCTATTATGGCGCCGCAAAACTGGGCTGGTTTTCGCCTTTTAGCACGGCTTCGGTCTTGCCGTTGATGCTGGTGTGTGTGGTGGTTTCTTACACCGGGATTTGGGCCAGTAATCGAGCGGAACACTTTTTCGGATACAAAGATCCGAACGAAGTCGTGGTTGACGAAGTCGCCGGCCAGCTTATTACCTACCTTTTTCTTTCCTTGACTCCAAATTTGGCCAAAGTTGCCTGGAGTTTCGAAGCCTGGACACTGGTTGGTTTTTTCGTATTTCGCGCCCTGGATATCCTCAAGCCCTATCCAGTCAGAGACTTAGAACGACTGGAAAGTGGGCTTGGCATTATGGGCGATGACATTCTGGCGGGGATCCAGGGTGCCGTACTGATGGCCATTGCCAGTTTTGTCGCCAGCTTGATGATTGGGTGATGAAATCAGGGTTCAGGGTTCAGGGTTCAGGGTTCAGGGTTCAGGGTTCAGGGTTCAGGGTTCAGGGTTCAGGGTTCAGGGTTCAGGGTCTTCGAATTTATGTCCTTTATGTCCTTTCGTCTTTTCTGACCCCGACTCCTGACAAGGTGACAAGGTGACAAGGTGACAAGGAGATCTTTTTCATCCCTCATCCTTCATCCCTCATCCCTTCGAAGACCCCCTGACCTCTAAACCCCACTAAATAAAATGTTTCGTCTTTGGCCAAACCTCGTGCATCGGCTTTTTCAAGCGCCGGCAAACAAAGATCGGCAGGTTGTTTTCATAGGGCATTGCATAGTCATCAACAAACACACCTTCAATTTTAACCTCTTCAAAGGATTGTTCATGGTCTTCGGCATCCCCGCCGATGATGATCATGACCTCACCGGTTTGATTGCCGGGTCCCCAAAAGAAATAGTTGTTGTGCCCACAAATGGCTTTCGGTAACCCGTAGCGTGTGCCGAAGAAATCCACCGCTCCGGCTTCGCCATAGTTTTGGGCATACACTCCGCATTTTTTCTGCTCTTCGGCTGGCAGTTTGTGAAATACCTCAGCCACCGTCACGACCATTTTTTCCCAGCCATGCATATCGGCAAAAAATTGTGGCAATTTGCCCATTTTGTGATTTTCAGACTTGGTGCCGGTGATTTTGAGTGATTTGGCGTAGCTGATGAAGGTTTCTTCCGGCAGCAACGGCATGGCGAGCGGCGCAACGATGATTCCGCCCAACACCAGTACCGTGGCATATGTCGGAGGGAGAAACCGTCCCCACCGTTGACGACTCAGGATTTCAATTGAAATGCCCCCAGCCGCAAAGAGGACAGGCAGAATCGGTGCCAGATAGTAGGGCTTTGCCTTCTGAACTAAAAACAATCCCAGAATCGCCACAAACATCCAGCCCAGGAGCCGAAATGGCTTTCCTTCACGCAAAACAAAGAAAAAGAACAAACTCCCCAGCGTCAACGGAAGCGTGAACGGATTGGCTTCCAGAGTGACCTGAATCAAAAACTCCGGTGGGGAAATCTGATAGTTTTTATAGCGCTGGGCATTGCGCATAAATTCAAGCGTTGGAAAGTCATGCGTGATTTGCCAGATGATATTTGGAAGGAATAAAAGCAAGGCAATCCCGGCACCAATCCAAATCCATTTGGAAAGAAAGTATTTTCTGGCTGGTGTCAGCAACAATCCCACAAACACGCCAAAACACAAAAAGAGCATGGACACTTTATTTTCCAGCCCCAATCCCGCGACCAGACCAAACCAGACCCACAATTTTGGTTCATCCTGTTTGAGAATTGCCACAAGCACGAGTGCTCCGAGCAGCCAGAACAGATGATCAAAGGCATTCATTGACAGGTAGTTATGAATGTTTAAAAACACCGGCGCCCCAATCGAAGCGATGGCTGCCAGAATTTGCGCCGCCCGATTCCCACCCAATTCCCGTGTCAGATAGCCGGTCAAAAAGGTGATTGTCGCGCCGCACAATGCCGGCAAAATCCGAATTGCCAGCAGCGACTCGCCAAACAGTGTCGTTGCCAGTTTGGCCACAACGGCCACCATCGGCGGGTGATCAACATAGCCAAAGGCGAGATGTTCGCCGCACGCCAGGTAGTAAAACTCATCCCGAAAATAGCCATAGCCTTTGATGGCAAATAAATGAATCAGGAGTTTAACCCCTGCCAGAAGCAACCAAAGCTTCACATCAGTCGAAAGACGCCACGAATCCCGGTTCATATCGCACCTCTTGGAATTATGAGTTATGAATGATGAATTATGAGGTCTATGCCAGCTAAGTATCTTTTATCCAATGAGATAGATTTATTCTGAGGCAACTGGCGGACTTCAACTGAAGGTTGAAAAATCTGCTTTTTTCATAATTCATAATTCATAATTCATAATTCCAGGCTGGTTTGACAACTTGCGGGGGACCACCGGGCTGCAATCAGGGACGTGCGGGCCTGGCCCCACAGCAGGCAAGGGCCAAGGTGACAGGGTGACAAGGTGACAAGGTGACAAAATGACAAGGTGACAAGGTGACAAGGTGACAAGGTGACAAGGTGACAGGGCATACACTTCAAGCGAAGGGTTTTAGGCCCGCAGGGTCGTTGTGTAATAGCCGTGGTGCGAAGCCCACGGTCTGGAGCAGACAAAATGACGATGTTTCATTCTCAATTCTTCATTCTTCATTCTTCATTCTGTTTCGGTTGAGCAATTCGGCTGCCCGGCCAACGTAGCGCCGGGTCCACATCAATTCGGTACCGTCGGTGAGGATGATGCGATATTCGCCGTGAAACCAGGGCTGGAGTTCACGGATACAGTCCAGGTTGACGATGCTTGAGCGATTGACCTGGACAAATTTTTGCGGGTTGAGCTTGAGGGCAAAATTTTCGAGCGTGCTGCGCAGGGTGTAGGTTTCAGTTTGGGTATGCAGATTGACGTAGTTTTTGGCGGCTTCCACCCAATGAATTTTTTCAACCGCCAGAAAAAAAGCCCGTTCGTCGAGTTCAATCAGGATGCGATCTGGAAAGGTGGGCGAGGCTGGCTGCAATTGCGCCAGCAGCGATTGCAGATTGTGGCTCAAATCGCGGTTGGTGCGGAGCTTGACCTGTTCTTTGGCCCGCGTAAGCGCCTGCCGGAACCGATCTGGGTCAAAGGGTTTGAGCAGGTAGTCCACGGCCTGGACTTCAAACGCCTGGAGCGCGTGTTGATCAAACGCAGTGATAAACACCACCACCGGGTTTGGTTCTCCGGCAATGGCTTTGGCCAGTTCAAGTCCATTCATTCCTGGCATTTGAATATCCAAAAAGACCAGCCCCGGCTTGAGACTTCGAATCTGTGCCAGCGCTTCCGAACCGGTGGACGCTTCGCCGACCACTTCAATTTCCGGGTCGGTTTCGAGCAGCCGACGGATTTTGCGACGGGCTGGACCTTCGTCATCCACAATCAGCGTTCGAATCAGCGTCATGCCGGTACTTTCTCCTGGAGCGAAGTTTGAAACGGCAGAGTCAGATGAACGGTCAGCCCGGCGTGGACGCCATTGTGAACCGCCAGTGTATGATGTTCGGGATACATCACTTGCAGGCGTTCGCGCAGATTTGCCAGCCCAACTTTGGTTGATTCTGACGGGGATCCATTTCCATTCAAACCTGGCCCCTGGTCGCTGACTTCAAGTTCGAGATGCAACCCGTTGATTTTGGCCGAAACATCAATCCGAATCTTGCCTGTTGTCTGGTCAACGCCGTGTTTGAGCGCATTTTCAACCAGTGGCTGCAGGACCAGCCGGGGAACGAGTGCTGGTCGGGCTTCGGCTTCGATTTCCAGCCTGACGGCGAGCTGTTCTTCAAACCGGGCCTGCATAATTTCAAGGTAAAGGTTCAGGAACTCAATTTCGTCTCCGAGCGGAATTTGCTGGGTGCTGGCGGTTTTGAGCGTGGCTCGGAGAAAATCACTCAGCCGGGCAATCATCCGGTCAGCTTTTTCAACGTCTTCATACAGCACTGCCGAGATGGTGTTGAGGGTGTTAAATAGAAAATGGGGTTGAAGTTGCAGTTGCAGTGCCTGAAGTCGGGATTGAGCGAGTTGTGATTCAAGTCGCGAGGCTCGCAGTTCCTGGTCACGCAATTCCTGATAGCGATCAAAGAGGTGGATAAACCCAACCACGGCTGAATACCAGAGCAACTGGTTGGGAAATTCCATCGGGTAGCGCAACGGCATATACCCATAGTCATAGACCCCGAGTCCACACAGGGAAAAAATGGCCTGCCGGGTCACTGCCATCAACGATGTATGCAGAAACGATTGAAGCACCACCGTACCGAGGTGGGCCGCCAGTGATTTGAGCAGATGCGGGCGATAGAGTCGAAACCGGCGGGCTGACCAAAACACCAGCGGCACCAGCAGCATGGCTGTATAAGCACCAGTCATTTCTTCAATCAGTCGAGTTAGAAATGTACCGGACTTAAACCGTGTCAAATCATCCAGATAACGGTAGGAAAACAACAACAGCCCATTGAGGGTAAAGAAGCCAAACACCATCAACCAGACAAATTTCTGGTTGCGCTTCTGGTCTGACTGGCTTATATCATTTGCCATACCGGTGCTCTCTTTCTTTTCCACTTTCCCAAAATAAAAAGGTTGACAAAATAAAATTACGGAGTAATTTATTGCCATTGGCCCAACCTTACGGGTTAAAGGTTGGCGATTGCTCGAAGGAAGGGTGGAGGATTGGTGAATTCAGGGGTAAAAGGAGTTTATCAACCTTTTTCCCTTCCGAGCAAACTCACAAATGATACCAGTCAGTAGTCAGTAGTCAGTAGTCAATAGTCAGTGGTTCATTAAGTTCATTTGATTGAATTATCATAAGTTTCATGAGATTGATTTTGGTAAGTATTTGATTTTTTGTGTTTTTCGTGTTTTTCGTGGTTAAAAATGCCTTGGGATTTTCAGTTGGATATTTACAAACACCCAACTCAAACCCTGACCCCTAATCCCTGAACCCCGATATGAAGCTCATCAAACAAACCCTTCTTTCATTTCGCGAAGGCTCATCCGACAAGGTCTATGAAGTTGACCTGTGTGAGGTCAGCCAGAATCGGTATGTGGTGAACTATCGGTACGGGCGACGCGGAACGACCCTCAAAGAAGGAACTCAAACCGTTTCGCCGGTCTCACAGGCTGATGGCGAACGGATATTTGCTGAGCTGGTCAAATCAAAAACCAAAAAAGGGTATCGTGAAGGTGCGTCTCCCGAACCTGCTCCCACGGAACCTGCCGCCAAACCCGCCACACCTCTCGGTCCGCCCAATCAGGAAGCTCGAAATCAACAAATTCTCCATTTACTGGCTCATCCTGAACTGGCCCAGCGCAAACCGGTCACTACCGGAGTTCTGGGGGCCGTTCGAACTGTCTTGAGCGGGCGGCAACCAGAGAAAAAGGGCTGGCCGCTGGAACGTGTCATCTGGCGCGCCGGGGAACTCAAACTCCGTGAAGCGGCCCCGCTCCTGATTCGATTGATTGGGACGGGTGATACACTTCGGGATTATTGCATTGCCTGGGCGCTTGGGTGGTGTGGGGATGAAAAAACAGTTTCAACTCTGGGCCGAATGTATGGTGACGCTGGCACCCAGGAGTTTGTCCGCCGGATTGCCTGCGAAGCCCTGCTCAAACTCTCTGACCCGGAAACCCGTGCTGAATTTCAATCGGATATGATTGACCGGCTGCCGTCGCCGCTCAAAGAAACTGCCCGTGCCGGGAAGCCGGAAGAGTTTACCTCAGCGTTGCGTGGCTATCTCGACAGCGGTGGACCGTCGCACTACGGCGTACTCGACACAATCTATCTGATTGACAATCAGACAGTTCGCCCGGCATTGCTTGGAATATTAAAAGGCGCGCCGCTTCGGCCAAATTACTTTCGGGCATTTCGGCACATTTTCAAAGCGGCTGAATATCGGCGTGATGCCGAAGTCTTTGGCCTCCTCGCCTATCGGTTTGAAAAAGAAAAACCGATGTTTCGGAAACTGGGGAGTTACAGTAGCTACTACATTGATGATTCGAGCCGGACCCATTCGAAGGAAGACGTCAAGAAGACACTGAAATCAGCCTCGTCAAAGCTGGCCTACAGCCAGAACACCCGCAATTTCTTGCGGATGCGAGTCTGGCGTACGCTTCGCCGGCTGGGTGAACTTGGCGACCATGATTTTGTGAAAATGGCGGTTGGCGTCTTGTTGCCGTATTCAGATGCGGATGCTCACCCCACGCGAACATCAACCCGGTATGTGGCGCGACCAACCACCAATCAACGTGGACGGCGCTCGGTGGACTATGTTGCGGTGACCAATCATTGGGACACGTTTGCCCCATATTTTGCCTTCAATGCCATTTTGTACCAACACAGCCCTCGATATTTTCGACAGAAGGAAAATATGGTCTGGCGCTGCAAACCCAATGCTCGCCCTGGTCAGCCTGTCCCGACGGTTCGCGAAGAAGCTTTTCCCAAACTCTGGGAGGCAATGCCGGTTGGTTTGCTCCATCTGTTATCGGAAAGTAACTGTCTACCAGTTCACCAGTTTGCAGTGCGGGCGCTCCGAGCCTGTGCTGAGTTTTGCAATCAGCTTCCGGTTGATGCGGTGGTGATGATGTTGAATCGGCCATATGAAGTGACGGCCCAGTTTGGGTTTGAACTGGCGAAGGTCCGATACAAGCCGGAAGTGCCTGATTTTGAACTGGTTCTGGCTGTGGCCAGTTGTGCGTATGGTGCTGCCCGTCAGCAGGCTTACCAGTGGGTCACCACCAGTCGTGACCAGTTTGTGAAGGACAGCAGTTTCCTGGCTGGACTGGCCTCCAGTTTTTATGCTGACACCCGCGTCTTTGCCCGGACACTGCTCCGCTCAGTTTCCTTTACCGAAGACGCCGCCCGAGCCTGCATTGTCAAACTGATTGCTCATTTACTGGTACTTGAACCCCAACAGGCCGAGCAGGCCAAAGATATTGCCGAAACGGTCTTTACCGTGTTTAGTGCGCAGTTGCGGACGATTGGACTCAATGTCGTGGCCGATCTGGTGACGCACCCGATGGTTGAAGTTCAGGAACTTGGCGGAAACATTCTGCTCAACCACGAGACCAAAGCCCACAACCTGCCGGAAAGCCTGATTCATGCGCTGATTCAATCAAATTTTGAAACCATTCGGGCGATTGGGATCCGGTTGCTGGGTGAGTTACCAGATGAAGTGCTCGTCAACCGCAAAGGTGTGTTGCGGGCAATTTGTGTTCATGCGCTGCCAGATTTGCGTCAGGCCATTCGGCCTCTCATTCGCCGCCTTGGCGCCACCGAGGCCCATCCTGACTTTATTCTTGGATTTTCGACACTCCTGCTTGAATCGCTCCTCAAACCACAACCCAACGATGGGGTCTACTCACATCTGGTGCTGGTCCTCAAAGAAGACCTTAACCCGATCTGGGCCCGCCAGGTTTCAAAGGAACTGGTCTGGCACCTGATCAAGTCCCGTGGTTCGGCTGCCCAGGATGTTGGCGGGTATTTGCTCAAGCTCAATGTTGCCTGGGCCGAGGACCTGACAACCGACGACATCACCCGGCTGTGCAATCATGAAATGCTTTCGGTTCGTGAAGCGGTTCAGGCACTGTTTCAGGCCATTGTGCTGCGATTGCGCGGAAATCATGAAGAAATGGGCAAGGCGATCCGGCTGCTTGATTCCAAATGGCCTGATGTGCGGCAGTTTGGCGTGAAGACCTTGCGCGAGGAATTTTCAGAAAGTGATTTTAATCCGCAGATTCTGGTTAGTTTGTGCGATAGTATCCGCCCTGATATTCAGCAATTTGGCCGCGAGATGATCACCCGCTACTTTACCGAAGCCGACGGCCAGGAGTATTTGCTCAAGCTCAGTGAGCACCCTGCGGCGACGTTGCAAATGTTTGCCACCAATTATCTGGAAGGGTATGCGGCTGGAAACGTCGAACGGCTAGGGCATCTAACCCCATATTTTGTGACCGTGCTTTCACACGTGAACAAAGCCAGAGTGGCCAAAACCCGCATTCTCCAGTTTTTAGAAGCCGAAGCCGTCAAAAGTGAAGCTGCCGCCCAACTGGTGGCCGAGATCATGAGTCGTCAATCAGTAACCATGGCAATCGGCGACAAGGCTTCGACGATTGAAATCATGGTCCGACTTCATCAGAAGTACCCATCCATCCCGCTGCCAATGGCAGTCAAACCCGCCGAGGTGCGCTATGCAGTTTGACTATGCTTACCGGGGAAACTCTGGTGTTGATAATCAGGCAAACCGCACCGCGCTGTCATTTGCGCCGGACCTGAAGCGCGAGCCGACGTTTTTTGTCGCTGAATTGCGGAAAAACATCGCCTTTCGCGAAGCCATCAGTGCTCTTCATGATGTGGTTGTTTCTGATTTGCGGTTTAAGCCCAAGGATAAAACAGCCTACAAAGAATGGGCTGCCCAACGTGAAGAGATTGACTGGCAACAAGTTACCTCAATGCGCAAAGAGGTGGCCGAAAAGATAAAAGTTCTGCAGACAGAGATGAATGAACTGAACCAGCGCAGTACCAGCCGCTGGGGCCCGTACTGGCAGGCGCAACGCCGGTTCTTTGATTATCTATATCAAAAAGAACGCGATGTCTGGTTTGTCCTGGATCCGGTCATCACCGTGCATCCTGACGAAGTGTTTTTCGAGTGTTTTAGCCAGGATGAATCGAGCTATGGTCGGCTGGGCGTCAACTATGATGTCTTCAAAAACATTGATGAAGTTTCCTACGGTACGACCAACATTGATTATTCAGCCGCACTCTATGACGAATTCCAAAAAATCCGCAGCTACAAATCAACCCGCTTTGTGATTGATCCAACTGGGTTTACGGCTGAGACTGGCGAGGATGAAGCCTATAAGGAAGTCAAAATTGACTTGCCGGAGAGCTGGGTGCGCGGGTTTTTGCAGGTCAGTTCGGCCATGTCATTGCCGACCACCTCGTTTACGCTGCACCCGATGGACATTCACAATTTGTGTTTTGTGTTGCGACGGCACAAGGAACGCCAGGGGCCACGGTCGTTGCGCTACCATTTGACCCCCGGTGAACCAGTCAAAATTGTGCTTGAACCCTGGGGAACGGAAATTCTTTGCCCTCGCTCGCCATATCTGGGCAAGGCTCAGGACGTGATTCGTGTCTGGGGCCGTCGGAGAATCCACATTCTGGAACGGCTGATCCCGGTGGCGAAATCCTTCACGGTCCACCTGATGGGAACCGGATTGCCATCCTTTTATATTGCTGATCTTGGGGATATGTCGTTCACGCTTGGTTTATCGGGCTGGACCATCAATGACTGGGCCAAAGCCGGGAACTTTGATTTGATGGCACCCCGAGCCGAAGTTGACGACTATACCAAACGGCTGGTGTTTGAAGCGCTCAAACGCCACTGGGCCGAACATCCTGACCAGCTTGCGGAACGGTTAAATCTGGATCGGGCGGTTGTTCTCGGCGCCCTTGGCGCATTTACCCAGGCGGGTCGAGCCATTTACGATCTCAATAAAGGCGTGTATCGGGCACGTGAACTCAGTCGTGAACCGCTTCCGATGGACAAATTGCGGTTTGCTAACCCGCGTGAAGAAAGCGCCACGCAGTTGCTTGTCAAAAACGTGGTGCTGGTGACTGCCAGCCAGGATGGACAGGGGAATCTGGTCCTGCAGGGCAACATTCGCGAGAATAGCCACATGTACCACACCTCGGTTACCATTGATCAGGACGAACGCATGATCAATGCTTCCTGTGCCTGTAACTGGCATCAACACAACAAATTGTACAAGGGTCCGTGCGAACATCTGCTGGCGACCCGGTTGCAATACCGGCGTCAAACAGAATCGGTGCGGGCAAGTGCTTAATAGAGGGCTTGGGGCTTGGGGCTGAAAGAACCAGTGGCCAAGAACCAAATAGTGGTTAGTGGTTAGTGGTTAGAAATCAATACTTTCGAAGAAGAACCAGGAACCAAGCACCAAGAACCAACCAGATTTTCCTTGCAACCCGGACGGTGGATCGCCGTCCTTGCGCGCAGTTTGAACCAGCATCACTGGTCTGCTCTTCACTTTGCACCCTAATGTGCTAATAGCCCAATCCCGGTTTGGATGTCCCACATCAAATGTGGGCTATTAGCACATGGGTGCTTGAGTTGAGCAAGCCCAGTCCTGAGAGGTTTTCGAAGGAAACTGGAATTTTTCTCGAATTATGAATTATGAAGTATGAGACAGTTAACTGTTTGATATCAATGAGATAGCTTTCTCATAATTCATTCTTCATAACTCATCATCAGTGGTTTGAAAATAGAGGGGCCTTGCAATCTGGGCGGTGGATCGCCGTCCGTGCGTGGAGTTTTAACCAGCATCACTGGTTCGCTCTTCACATTGCCCGAGAGCCCCGGATGCGGAACTAACGGTTTGGCTTGCCCCAAGCAAAGGTTCCGCATCCGGGGCGCTCGGGCTTGAGTTGAGCAGACCCAGTCCTGAGAGGTTTTCGAAGGCTATACCATTCTGGGATGAGATACTCGTAGCAGTTAAGTAACTCGAAAAACTAGAGTTAGTGAACTACTGACTACGGGCTACCAACTACAAACTGGTATTATTTTCAAACCACCGCTTTTTTCAGGAAGATTTTTATGGCGGCTGTACTCCCAAAACCTGAGTTGTGGCCTGTCGTGCTGAGATTTGACCCAGTCATCCAGATGACTGAGGGGCAGTTCTTTGACTTTTGTCAGCAAAATGATGACTGGCAAATTGAACGCACGGCGGGAAATGAGATCGAAGTCAGCCCATTGTCTGGAGGAATTACAGGACACCAAAATTTATTGGTTGCCTATCAGTTTGGCTCTTGGGAACAAGAGTTCCCATTGGGATTTTGTTTTGGTTCAAATTGTGGATTTATTCTCCCAAATGGGGCCGAGCGGTCACCAGATATTGCCTGGGTGGCAAATGAACGATGGGAGGAATTGACTGAAGCAGAGCAGGAGCACTTTGTTCCCGTTTGCCCAGACTTTGTTCTTGAACTTCGGTCCCCAACCGACAATCTCAGTCGTCTCCAGCAAAAAATGGAAGAATACATCGAAAACGGCGCCAAGTTGGGCTGGTTGATTGATCCGAAAAATATGCGAGTTTATGTGTATCAACCAGATCAGCCAGTTCAAACCCTTGAGAATCCTGCAGAGCTTTCTGGTGAGCCGGTGCTCAAGGGATTCACGCTGGATCTGGCTCAAATCTGGTCATCAAAACCCAGAATGAAAAATTCTAAATAGTTGAAAAAAAAGTACTACTGACTACTGACCACTGACTACTGACTTCGCCTACTCATTATGGACCAGCCACGCACTCGTCAGGAACTCTATGAACGCATTCGGCGGACTTCGCGCGAGGAGTTTATCCTTGAGGAAATGATCCGGCTTGGGTTTTGGCCGCGTGAAGGTCAGACGCCTTCGGATCCAGCCGATGAAATCCGTCGCCGCGGAGAACTGTCACGGGAGTTGACCAAGCTCCGGACAGAGAATGCCCGGTTGTACAATGAACAGGCGTTGATTCAGGAAATGCGTAAGCGCCGGCTGGCTGAATCGCGTCAAAAGCAACAGGAAACGAAAGCCCGGCACGAACGCGAACGCCAGGAACGGGCCCAAAAGTGGCGTGAGAAAAAACAACACGAAATTGTTTTTCTTGGAGAGAAAGTTTCCGGTGGGTTGAACTACACGGAATGTGACGAAGCTCGGTTAAACCAAAACGGGCTGTCAGCATTTTCCACGGCTGAAGACATTGCGGCGGCAATGGGGATTTCGCTGAGTGACTTGCGGTTTCTGGCCTTTGATCGAAAAACCTCGACCGTTTCGCATTATGTCCGATTCAAAATTCCCAAAAAAACCGGTGGCGAACGATTGATTTCAGCGCCCAAACCACACTTGAAGGCTGCCCAGGAGTGGATTTTACACACGATTTTGGAAAAGGTGACCCTTCACGAAGCTGCCCATGGCTTTCGGACTGGACGTTCGATTGTGAGCAATGCCCGGCCACACCTCAAAGCCGAAGTCATTATAAATATTGATTTAAAAGATTTTTTCCCTTCGATTGCCTATCCACGGGTGAAAGGGTTGTTTCGGTCGCTTGGGTATTCTGAACAAGCCGCAACCATTTTTGGCCTGATTTGCACTGAGCCGGATGTTGAGGAAGTCGAACTAGACGGAAAAACCTATTTTGTCGCGCTTTCAACCCGTCACCTTCCGCAAGGAGCACCAACCAGCCCGGCGTTGACCAATATTTTGTGCCGTCGGCTCGACCGAAGGTTGACCAAACTGGCTGAGAATCGGGGATTTGTGTACAGCCGGTATGCTGATGATTTGACGTTTTCAGCTTCGGGCAACGCAAAACAGAATATTTGCAATGTACTGCGCGGGGTGGAGTCCATTACCGCCCACGAAGGTCTGGCCATCAACACAGAAAAAACCCGCATTCTGCGCCATTCACGTCAGCAGGAAGTCACTGGCGTTGTGGTCAACGAAAAGCTCAATGTCTCGCGTGAGGAATTAAAGCGCTTTCGGGCCGTGTTGTTTCAGATTGAAAAAGATGGTCCAGAAGGGAAGCGGTGGGGAAATTCGAAGGATGTGATTGCTTCGATTCAGGGGTTTGCCAATTACGTGGCCATGGTCAATCCCGAAAAAGGCGCTGAGTTTCAGGCTCAGGTGAAAGCAATCATTCAGAAATATGGGTGGCAACGCCCGGCGTCGCATCGAAGGTCAATGGCCAGTTCTGAATCGCAGTATCCAGGTCCTGCTTCAGCTCCAGAACCGGAAGTGACTTCACCTGCCACCCCGGAATCTGAATCGTCGAAAAGCAATGATAAGAAGTGGTGGAAGCTGTTTTAAGTGAAAAGCGAGTAGCAAAATGAAGAGTGAGTAGCGAGTTGGATGACAGGCATTGAGTCAGGCTCAATCATTGTCTTCATTATTAAATAGTTTGATTTCATACACTTACCGAGGTCAGAGTATGGGATACACAACCACATTTTCTGGGGTGTTCTACTTCAATAAATCACTCACACCTAAAATCATTGAAAAACTGAGAGAGCTTGAGGGAATGGACGGACGTGATTTTGACGATGATCGTCCCCAGGGGTATTGTAAGTGGAATTTGACGAAGGATTTAAAGGGGTTGGCCTGGGATGGGGGAGAGAAATTCTACGGCTATATCGAGTGGCTCGAATGGATTATTAAACGAATTCTGAAACCTGCGAAAATTGAAATAAACGGAATGGTCGAATACCAGGGTGAATTTGTTGAGGATTGTGGCGCCATCATTGTAAAAGCCAATCAGGTACGACTGGCGAGAGTTTCAGTTCTGGAAGCATTGGAACTGAAAGCCTTTAAAGACTTTGTTTTAGATAGTGAATACGGTGAAGCCATTTGGGAGCTGTGGAGCCTGCATAAAAAGACGTTGCAGGAAAAATTGAGCCAATCATAAACTCAATGGCTGGTTCTTGATTCAAAGCAAAAGCCGTGGTTTTGAGAAACCACGGCTTTTGCTTTGAGTTGTGATTTGTCTGACCCGTCAGAGTAAGCAGGATTGAGCAAATGAGGGTGGAAAGCCAGCCTGGGTATCAAGCCATAAGCGCCAGGCTAAGGATTTGAGGCCCGCCGGGTCGTCGTGTCATAGCCGTGGTGCGAAGCCCACGGTCACGGCCAGGACGAGACCCAAGCCCGACAACAGCATCATTCAATGCCAACGGAAAGGACACGGGTTTTCTTATCCTGGTGCTCATGGGGTATCAAGCATATCGCTACTCGCTCTCCATATCACTACTCGCATCTTTCTCACCCAACATCCACGCCAAATTGACGAGCCATCGCCGCCAGGCCGCCCTTGTACCCCTGGCCAACAGCCCGGAACTTCCATTCATTGTTGTGGCGGTAAATTTCGCCAAAAATCATGGCTGTTTCAATACTGGCGTCTTCCGAAAGGTCATAGCGGACAATTTCACGGGTGTTTTCGTCATTCACAATTCGAATGAAGGCTGAACCAATCATGCCAAAATTCTGCCGTCTGGCTTCAGCATCGTGAATCGTCACACAGAACACCATTTTGTGAACATCACCCGGAACCCGGGTTAAATCAATGCGAACTGCTTCGTCATCGCCTTCACCCGCCCCGGTGCGGTTGTCGCCGCTATGGACAACTGAACCATCCGGCGATGTCAGGTTGTTGTAAAACACAAAATCATAATCACTGCGAACTTTCCCCGTTGCGGCCAGCATAAAGACACTGGCATCAAGGTCAAAATCCGCGCCGTCAGTGCCGCGTGCATCCCAACCGAGCCCCACCAGAACCTTTTTCAGCCCTGGTTCGCTTTTTTCGAGGGAAACATTGCCACCTTTGGAAAGTGAGATTCCCATTGTTGCCTCCCATGACAAAGTGTTGAAGAAACAAAAGTTAGCGTTTTGAATCGCGAGACGGATGATTGAGATACCGGGTCGCGGTTCGTAAGTATTGATCCCTCAGTTTGGGATCTTCGATGGTGTTGGCTACATCCAGTAAATCAGGGTCAGGTGGTGGAAGTGGCTGCAGTGGAAGGAGCGTCGGGAGTGACCGTCGCTTTTCTTCCACCCAGGCTGAATCCACGACGATCTGAATGCGGGCCACGAGTGGCTGACCCAGGGTAGAGTTTAACCGGAATAAAACTTGGTCGGTGAGGGTGTCAAGTTGTTTTTTCCATCGCTGATCAAGTGTGGCCACGGTTAAAAGCTTGCCTGAGAGGCTGACGGGAGCGCTGATTCGAGACGTCGCCTGTCCAACTGCCAGGTCCCAGGCCGCAAAGCAGGCACTCTCCAGAATTTCTTCATTTTGCCCTGCTGCCTTAATCATCAGAGGCAGCAATCGTGACATACTTTCCATAACAGTCTGTTACCAGATGGTTGAGATCATGATTTCTGAAAAAAGCGATCTCTGGTGGTTTTGGCCGTTCACTCGTCCTGACT
This sequence comes from Acidobacteriota bacterium, assembly GCA_016208495.1. NCBI lineage: Bacteria > Pseudomonadati > Acidobacteriota > Acidobacteriota bacterium. Next base: position 27,024 of record JACQXX010000070.1, read on the forward strand.
ATTTTCCACCAGATGCTGGTTGTTGTTGTCTGGCTCGTTTGATTTGCTCTTCCACCATTTCCTGTCGGGCTTTTTCAATCGCGGCTTTCGCTTCAGCGACCACCGAGGCAGCCTGTGCATCGTCAGGAATAAATGAATCAAGCGGGACATACCGGTTGAGAAACGTTGGTTTCCCGGCTTTGTCAAACTTGACGCGTAACTCCCCAAGCTGTTTGGTCTCACTGAAACTGGTAATGAATGAAACATTGCCAATCGGTTCAATTGGCGAGACATAGGGTTGGTTAAACCCGGAAATGACCACATCTGCCTCCTGGCAGGAGGTGGCCAGCAATTTGGCTTTATCCACCGGCATATAAGCCAGCACGATCAACAAATTGACTTTTTTGCGCAACTCGGGAAGGACCTCCCGGGCGGCTTTTTCCGGATCACGCCAGACGTACCCGAGATGGGCGGCTGGCGCTGGCTCACTCAACCCAACAATCCCGACTTTGATTTTTCCCTTTGGCAACCGTGGGCTCTTGACCTCTCGAATCACATACGGCACCACGGGAAGATGGCTTTGGGCGCTCACTTCCGGTGTCAGATTGGCCGAGATCATGGTTTTGAGGCCAGGGAATTCAATCAGTGCCGTTTTTTCTTGTTCTTTGGTCAACCACTGGCTCAGGTACGGCAAATCATGGAATGAAATATTGGCGGCATCAAACGGAAACTGGCTATATCCCTGCAGGGCATAGTGGTTTTGAGCCGCAATGTCTTTGAGCGGCGGCGTGTAATTCGCCCCAGCATCGTTGAGGTAATAGCCCACGTTCAACTCCAGAACGGGAGTGGTCGGGAACAATTTTCGAAAAGCCTGTGTGTAACTGACGCGCCGCGCCAGACCCCCCATGGGATGGGCCCGTCAACCACAGGTATCAATATTCCCGCGGGTATCCCCACCGTACAGAATGGTCAGCTCGGTCCCATCATCAGTACCAAGCAGGTTTTTAAATGCCTCTGACATGGCGGGTTGTCCGGGAGACTGGCGTGGGGCCGAAAAGGCTGAGGCCAGGCCATTGACCAGAACAAACAATAATGCAAAGGACAAAAATCGAAGGAATCGTGAATTCATGACAGGTACTACCTTGGAGTAAAAAATAGAGTTACCTGGGAGCAACCGGGAATTGTCCAGGAGTAAATCGCAAGCCGGGGTTACGACGGTTTGGTCGGGAACGTCCCTTTTCGATCTGGAAGACCCTCTTCCCCTTTTGGAGCTTTGGTGACTGCCTTTTTGGCATTTTCCAAATCCGTATGAATTTCCTGGATGGTTTGTTGTTTGACTTCGTGAGTGATGGTTTGGTTTTCGATCAAGTGTTTGAGCTTTTGTTCTCCCCGTTCCAACCGGCTCAGATGGTTATGGAGTTCGGTTTGGGAAATGGAAAGTTGATCAGGTGCGGAAAGGTGTTGCTTGAGTTTGAAAATTGTTTCCCGGACTTCGTTGAGCATCCGCGCCGGGTCATTTGGTTCCGGGGTTCGCCCAGGGTCTCCAGCCGGCATTGATCCATTTGTGCCACCAGTCCGATCTGGAAATGATTCCGGGGCCGGAGCAGGTGGATCCGGTAAGTGACCGGATTGAGCTGGTGGTGGGGTTGACTCAGTGCCCGTCAGTTTGAAATACCCGGCGAAAAAAATCAGCAGCAGTCCAATCAAAAGAATCAGTCCACCACCAATTCCCACCACGATCCATCGCACCGGAACCCGACCCGGTACCGGCTGGGGCTTGTGGGGGAGCACTTGCGGCGCCATGGCAGGTGCCGGCGCGGGCGCTGGTCGGGTACTGGCCAGCGGGGCAGTTGGGGGAGGTGGCAAGGACGCAACGGCTCCAGGTTGAGGCTGCGTGTGTGATGGAAATGCCGAGTAATTGGGTGACGGGGGGGGCAGTGACCCAAGCAGCGCCGTCATTGGGGAACTCTGGGGAGGGGTGCCGTTCTCAGGATCGGTTACTGGCGGTAACACATTGAACGTCTGGGTAATGGTCAGATTGCTGCCGACTGGAAGCGATTCGCCGTCAAACCGTACCACGATAACGGTGATGTTATCTTCGCCGCCCCGTTCATTGGCCAGATCAATCAGAGCCCGGCAGGCCGCTTCAAGGCTTGGGGAACTGAGCACAATGCTTTGCATTTCCAGGTCCTGGACTTTGTTTGAGAGTCCATCACTGCACAGGAGCAGGAAATCGCCGCGACAAAGTGCAATCGTGGTGACTTCGGCATTTAAATGTGGCTGAGTTCCAAGTGCTTGTAAAATAACATTGTTGGGGATATTGCGCGGATCAACCCCAGTTTTTTTGATGGCATTGGCCCAGGATTGATCTTCGGTGATTTGTTTAATTTGCCGGCCCCGGACGATGTAGGCCCGTGAATCACCAACTTGTGAAACATAGAGGTGGCCTTGATGAACAAACGAAGCCGTGAGCGTTGCTCCCAGGCCGCGAACACTCATATCGGACTGGGATTTCTCCCAAATGCGCTGATTGGCAATTTCCGACGCCCGACGCAAGGCTTCAGCGATTGGGACCCCGGGATTGGTTTCCCGGGCCATTTCTTCGAGCAGGATTTGCACCGCCATTGCACTGGCAACTTCACCGGCGGCGGCCCCGCCCATGCCATCACTGACCACAAACAGGCTGCCTCGATGGCCAAGGCGGTGAGTGAGGACTTCCGGACACAACCCGGTCTGACCAGTGGACACATCAGCCACCAGAAAGCTGTCTTCATTCCCGCTTCGGCGCCGGCCTACGTCTGTGCGCGCTGAAACAGAAATCAGAATGTCATTCTGAGAAACCGACATATCCATGAGAACCTGATCCTTCAACACTCAAAGTCGCCTGGGATGAGGGCCCAGGTCTGGTGAAAAAACGGCATTCTGGGTATCGGGCGTGTCATCCAGATGCAATTTTCAGAACGGTTCTATTGCACTTCAAACCGAAACAATTGTTTGCCGATTAAAACGACATCTCCTGGTTTGAGAACGACATCCCCATCAATCTTAATAAATGTTCCGTTGCGCGAGTTTTCGTCATTGAGAATGAACTGGTCCCCGCGTCGTGAAATTTTGGCGTGTCGGCCTGACATGTACCCGTCATGAGGAAATCGAATGTCGCCTGAATTGCGACCAACCGTAACCTGATCGGAATCCAGGTTATACACTTCGCCTTCGCCGCCACCTTCCTGAATGAGCCGGAGTCGGGCAACCGGTCCCCGAGTCGGCGAGGCAATAGCAATGGTGGATTCGGCGGGTTGCCCGGTGAGTTTATTGCCACAGGAGGCGCAAAAACTGCTGCCGGCTGGATTGGATTTACGGCAGTTGGAGCAAATACTGCCCCCGGAAGGCTTTTCGTCCTGGCGGGGAGGCGAGACTTGAGTGGGGCCTGGGTAGCCGCCTTGCATTGGGCCACCTGGACCAACCTGGGCCACCACGGTTGGCGGGGCGGCCATCGGCTGGGCAATGACGGTCGGAGGCGCCACCATCGGCTGGGCAATCACAGTTGGGGGGGCCGCCATCGGCTGGGCAATCACCGTCGGGGGGGCTACTGGAGGTGACGGCGGCGGGGCCTGTTTCGGAGCAACCGGGACCGCCATCGGTGGTGCCGCCGCAACTGGAGCCCGGTGAAGCGGAGACCCGCATTGTTGACAAAATGCCCAGGAGGAATCATTCACTGCACCACAGGTGCCACATAAAACTTCGCCAGGTCCAGGCATGTCCCCAGGCCCTTTGGGGGCATCATATCCACCGGCCACAACATTTGCTGGAGCAACAAGGGTTGCTGGGGCCTCAAGCGGTGTCGCACACATCCGACACATGGTTGCCGTGGGTTTGTTTTCCGCCCCACATCGAGGACAGGTCGTGATTGCCATTGCGAAAAATCTCCTCTGTCTCAGGTTATGTGAAAGTAAGGGTCCTATAGTAGCCTGGAACCAAAAAATGATGGCTGGAAGGAAGATAGCGTCGTTGATGCGTGCCCGTGTTGTATTGCCGAAATATACCACAGGCGTTGCAAATCAAGACAAGGCTAATTCAGTGGGTTTAGGGTTTTCAATCAGGGCAAAGGGCTGAGGGCTGAGGGTTGAACAAAACCCATGTCCTTCAGCCCACATTCCCTGGGTTCAGAGACAATGGCGTCAATCTCAACTCTTCGGATTGATTTTATCCCTCGCCCCTTAGATTTTAGGGAGTCGGATGGAAATATCATACCACCAGGGTTCAGGGTTCAGGGTTTAGGGTTCAGGGTAGGTTAATCCAACTTGAGCCCTAACCGCCGGTTTCCAGGTACTTATCTTGAGCGGGATCAGTCGCTTCATCGCCTCAAACCCTGAACCCTGAACCCCGTTTCATTGGGATTTTATTTTCTTCTGGGTCCCTTATCCTCCATCCGTTGATGTTTGCCGTCCAAACCCAGATTAGAGTTCAATTTCCTGCCCCGGTTCAAGGATTTTCTGCTGGAGAAGTTCACCGATCAGGACCAGTGTTTCGAGTTCACCATTTAATTCCTCACAGCAGGTCCGCAGGGTATTGCGTCCATTAAACAGTTTCTTGATCCGGGCCATGTTGGGTTCAAATTCTTTTTCAATCGGCAGGGTATAAAAACTATCACCACAGACAAAAACCAATGACAGGTCTGGAAATTCTTCGTCAATCAACCGGCTGGCTTCATCATACCGACGCATGGCTTCCATCAACAACTGCTGGGTATTGAGTGAGATTTTGCATTCACGCGTGACCTGGAGAGAGCGGAAGGCAAATTCCCCGCGCATCCAGTAGACCAGTTTATAGATGACGACTTCACCCCGAAAATCCTTCATTTCAGCATCAACGATAAATCCTTGATCAAAATACAGATGGGCTTCGCGTCCAGCCGATTGAACTGTCAAAATTCCGGTTTTTCGGCCACCTTCCAACATTTGGAGCAATTCCGGCAAGGCGATTTGGGCCAGTTGCCCCGACATATCGGCTGGGCGACGGGTTCGTTGCAACAGTTTGCGGACCCGGATCGTGAGTTCGGCAATGCTAAAGGGTTTGACCCAATAGTCTTCGACGCCGCGGTCGAGCGCCGCAATCCGCTCCATCTCTTGACCACGCGAGGTCAGGCACACAAATGGAACCCGGCTCAGCGTTGGGTGACGGCGCAGTTGGGCAAACAACTGGCTGCCATCCATTTTGGGCATCAGAAGGTCGGAAATAATGAGGGTTGGCTCGGTTTCAACCGCAAGATTAAAGGCTTCCTCGCCGTTGCTGGCAGTGAGGATCTTGCAGCCCAGGCGGTTGAAGGCCGCATTTAAGAGCTGGACCACGCCCGGTTCGTCATCAACCAGCAGCAAGGTGTGATCGGGAAATTTCATGTCCGTATCCCGCAGGGCGGCTTCCGGGGTTGGCGGAGTTTCCCCCTCAATCACCCAGGTACCTTTGGCCCCTTGGGCCCATTCGTCCCGGTTGACATTGACCATTTCAACCAGTTCTTTTCGGTACTGGGCATCTTTGGGACCCAGTGCCGGCAGGGCATTGACCAGGCCAATTGCGGTGTCGGCTTCTTTTTTATTAATCAGAATTTCCAGCAGGTTGCGCATGCGCTGGTAGGCATCTTCAAACCGGCCAAGCTGCATGTTGATGTCAACGAGTTGGCGCAAAATCGTCATGCGTTGGTCGCTCGTACCCAGGCGCTCAGCCTTGCGGAAAAACGCCAGGGCCAGATCCATTTCTTTCCGCCCCCGGTGCAATTCAGCCGCCTGACACAAAATGGAGACCGACTTATCGGGCAAACCCGCTGCCTGATACAGGTCGCCAAGTTGCTGCATGCTGAAAATATTGGTTGGATCTGTCAAAAGATCCTTTTCAAACCTGTCAATTTCACGACGTATTTTGGCTTCATCAAGCATGCTGGCCATTTGTTGACCAACCGAGCGAACACGATCAAACAATCCCATGTCGTTTTTCGCGCCAACAGAGTTCCTTCTCTCTTCAAACCAGGGCTTGATTTTAGACAGAACTTCACGCCAGTCAGCGCTTCAACCAGGTGAAGCGACTCAGGAGCGTGAGGGCGGGCGCGACCTCCTTCCAGGTAAATGATAAAAGACACGATTCCAGGCGGAATTCAAAAATCCCGGTTGAGTTAAATGATGGCTCAACCGGGAAGCAGGGCAGGATTGGGGTCAAAGAGCCAAAGCTGGTTCAATCTGAGGCAAACGAGCTTTCGGTACGGGGTTTGCTTAGGAAAATTGCGTTCTTGCGGAGCGGAAAATCCCTGGTGAGTTGCTTTCTGGGTGGTGCCGTTCGGGGTTGGTAACGCTCAAGGCCCATCATCCCTGGGCTTCTTGCCTGTACCAGATCGAGTGGCATTTGACCGTAGCTGAGAGCAAAAATGACCGACCGGGGAGATTTGGGGCATTATAGGCGTGTTCGCAAATCCTGGAAAGGATAAAGAAACCATGCATCGCAAGTTGTTTCAGGTCACATCCAGCGGTACAATTGAGTTCTCCTTATCCTCAAATTGACGACATGTGGATTTCTCCTGTGAAAATGCTCCTTTTCCTCAGCTTGATGTGCTACGGCGTGGGCGTGGTTCATTCCCTCTGGCTGCTGATCCGGAAACAGAACGTATTGTTTCCAGTCGCCATGGGGGCCATGGTGGTTGGGTTTCTGGCCCACACCGCATCGCTGGTGGTGCGGGGGGTTGAAGTGCAGCGCTACCCGCTGATGATGCATCAGGAAGTCAGTTCCTTTCTGGCCTGGGCCGTGATGGCCTATTTTCTCGGCGCTCAATTCTGGTATCGCTCCAAATCACTCTCGCTGTTTGTGATTCCGGTCGTGTTCATTTTCACCGCTACGGCACTGCTTTTGCCTGCTGATCAGGAAGTTCCCTCATTGCTCCGATTTGGGGAAAATTCCACACTGCTGGTGGTGCATGCCAGCGTTTTTGTCCTGGCCTATGCGGCGTTTGTGATCACTTTTTTAGCTGGGGTGATGTACCTCATTCAGGAACGCGAATTGAAACTCAAACGCTTTGGTTCCTTTGTGTTCCGGTTACCTTCGCTCGATACCTGCGATGATTTGAGCTACAAGTCGCTGGGCATTGGGTTTGTTTTAATGACACTGGGAATTGTGACTGGAATTGTCGGCTCTCATCACGTCGCGGGAATTTACTGGCGCGGCGATCCGTCAGAATTTCTTGCCCTGGCCACCTGGATCATCTACCTGTTTATGGTCCACTGTCGCCTGACCGCCGGATGGCGAGGCCGAAGGGCCGCCCTGGTGGGCATTGTCGGCTTTGCAATGACCCTGGTGAGTTTGGTCGGGGTCGGATATTTAAGCGGCTTTCACTTTGAATGAGGTCACCCACCACACACAAGAACAGACTTTTTCATCCCTCCTGGTCGTCACATGATCGAAACTATGAATCTGGTACTCATTGGACTCAATCACAAAACCGCACCGGTTGAAATTCGCGAACGACTGGCATTTGGTTCGCAGATGCTCCCTCACGCCCTCCATCATCTGGTGGATCGAGCGAATGTGGAGGAGGGAATGATTGTCTCGACTTGCAACCGGGTTGAAGTACTGGCCAAAACGGCTGCTCATCCAAGCGAAGCACGACACATTATCACCCAGTTTTTGTACAATTATCACACACTGCCTCAATCTGAGGTAGCACCCCACCTGTATATTCATGAGGGGCAGCAGGCTGTCCGCCATGTTTTCCGAGTGGCTGCCAGTCTTGACTCGATGGTGGTTGGGGAGCCCCAAATTTTGGGGCAAGTCAAAGATGCCTACAACGAAGCCGTCAAAGCCGGAGTCGTTGGACGAACCCTGTATCGGCTCCTGCCGCGCGCGTTTTCGGTTGCCAAGCGAGTCCGGACTGAAACCGGGATTGCCTCATTTGCCGTGTCGCTGAGTTATGTGGCGGTTGAACTGGCTCGAAAAGTGTTTGAAGACCTGCGCACCAAAACCGCACTCCTGATCGGAGCTGGCGAAATGGCCGAACTGGCGGCCAAACATCTGGTGGCTTCGGGGATTCGCAAAGTCCTGGTTGCCAATCGGACCCCTGAAAATGCCAAAAAACTGGCCGAATCGTTGGGTGGGAGTGACTGGATGACCTTAGAATCGTTGCCAGGTCGGCTTCACGAAGCGGACATCATCATTGCGTCAACTGGGGCTGAGACCTACGTGGTTGATGCGATGATGGCGAGATGGGCGCTCGAAAAACGCCGAAATCGTCCGATGTTATTGATTGATATGTCGGTTCCGCGCAATATTGACCCCTCTATCGCTGACTATGACAATCTGTTTGTGTTTGATGTGGATGACCTGGAAAGCGTCATCGCGGCCAATTTGCGCGAGCGGCAACGGGAAGCTCAGCGGGCAGAAGGCATTATCGAGGTTGAAACCGAGCAGTTTGTCGCCTCTTTTCATGAATCTGACCTGGGCCCCACTGTGGCTGCCTTGAAATCTCGACTGACTCAACTTGCCCATACCGAATTTGAGCGTCAGCGGCGACACCTGGGAAATTTAACCCCTGAACAGGAAGAAGCCATCAAAACCATGTTGCTCGGGTCATTTGTCAACAAAGTCATGCATCCGATGATCCGTGGTTTGCGAGAAGCCGTCCATCAGGAAGATGGTCGGGTTGATTTGCGCCAGATTTTTGAACTCGAACAACAGGTACATTGCCTGAAAGACGACCCGGAACCTGCGGAACAACGGGTGGCAAAGCCTGACAAAATGACAAGGTGACAAAGTGACAAAGTGACAAGGTGACAGGGGACAAAGTGACAAAATGACAGGGGGATTTTTTCACCTTCATCCCTAGCTCTTCCACACCGCAGGCCGTAACCAACCTGCCTCAATTCAGCCACTGCTCTGCGGCGAAAACTGACAACTGATCGGGACCGTGGGCTGCGCACCACGGCTATTACACAACGACCCTTCGGGCCTAAAACTCCTTATCCTGACGCATATGGGGTGACAGGTGACAATATAACAGGGTGAAAAAGGTGGTTTCTTTCATCCCTCATCCCTCATCCTTTCGAAGAACCCCAAACATGACATCTTCCCACTTATCTCGACTCGACGCTGATTTGATTATTGGCTCACGCGGCAGTGCGCTTGCACTCTGGCAGGCCAACTGGGTCAAAGCTCAATTAGAAGCCACCGTGCCTGACCGCCGGGTGGCAATTGAAATTATTAAAACCACTGGCGATAAGATTTTAGATGCCCCGCTCTCCAAAATTGGCGGGAAAGGCTTGTTCACCAAAGAAATTGAAGAGGCGTTGCTGGCTGGAAGCATTGATCTGGCCGTCCATAGCCTCAAGGATTTGCCGACAGTGTTGCCCGATGGATTGGGCTTAGGCGCGATTACCCGGCGTGAGGATGTTCGGGACGCGTTGGTTGCCCGGTCTGGCATTCGATCACTGGCTGAACTTCCACATGCGGCGATAGTTGGGACAAGTAGTTTGCGGCGCCAGGCCCAATTGCGCCTGCGCCGACCTGATGTTGAAATAAAAGATTTGCGGGGAAACGTTGATACCCGGCTGCGAAAGCTCCGTGAAGGCCAGTATGATGCGATTATTCTGGCAGCCGCTGGAATCACCCGGCTTGGATTGGCCGATCAAATTACCGAATACTTGTCGGCTGAGTTTATGTTGCCGGCAGTTGGTCAGGGAGCGCTGGCTATTGAAATTCGAGAGAATGACACGATCACAGGTGAGGCCGTCGGAGCACTGAACCACCAGGAAACCCGGCTGGCATGCGAAGCCGAGCGAGCCTTTCTGGCTGCGCTTGGTGGTGGATGCCAGGTCCCCATTGCAGCAACCGCAACGGTTGATGGCGATAGCCTTCGTTTGTGTGGGTTAGTGGCAAGCGTTGAAGGGCGTTCGGTGGTGCAAGGGGAACAGGTTGGAAGCGCCGTTGATGCGGTTCATCTGGGCCAAAATTTGGCCCAAACTCTCCTGATGATGGGGGCACGAGAACTTCTGAATGAAGAAACCACTAACCACTAACCACTAACCACTAACCACTAACCACTAACCACTAACCATTTTCTTCATTCTTCATTTTCTTATCGCGGATCCAGGCCCTTCATCATTTCGCGGAACCGGGTGATTCGTTCTTTGCCATCGGGCATCCGTTCGATGAGTTGTTCCAGTTGGGAAAGGTATTGAGGACCAAAAAACTGGCGTAATTCGGATAAAAATGGCTCCACCTTGGCAAAAACGGCGAGGTGTTCGCCATTGCAATCCAGGAAGAGTTCTTCATTGAGTGCGCCACGGTTGACCAGTGAGGCAGCCATTTCCCAATAACTGGTGACCTGGCGAAAGTAGGCGCCTGGCTCCGGGTTATCCCGATCCGTTAAAATTGCCCGAATGTCATCAACTGATGACGGAAAAAACAAAAACAAATAATAGTTTCGTGCCTGCCGCATAACGTCTTCGCGACGCAATTCATAGAGCTTCAAAATCAACTGGGCGTCTTCGTGAGTTGCTGATTTCATAAGTATTCAAATTCCTTTCTCTGATCATGGATTGCTAAGTCATTGTTGGAAAAAGCGTAATTGACCACTGCCTATTGTTTCAATTCTTCATTCTCAACCCGCTGCAGCCGATCTGATGAGGTTATAATCGGCAGCATAATCGTGAAACTCGTCCCCACTCCAAGCTGGCTTCGAACCGAAATATTGCCCCCATGAGCCGCCACAATGCGCTTGACAATCGCGAGTCCGAGACCGACGCCGAGCCGGGCTTTTCCGGACTGAGCCTGATGATAGGGGTCAAACAAATAGGGCAAGTCTTCGGCGGGGATTCCTTCGCCGGTGTCGGTGATGGTGATGAGCAGCTTGGTAATTCCGGTTTCGACGCCCTGGCCCTGAACCGTGCGTGACTCAAGGACAATTCCTCCGCCAGGCTGGGTAAATTTGATGGCATTGGAAAACAGGTTGCTAAACACCCGCCCCAGTTTTTCCTGGTCGGCAAAGAGTGAGGGCAAATCAGGTTCAATGCGATAGGTAACCGAAATGGTGTGGGCTGCTGCCGCCACCCGAGCTTCTTCGGCGCATTCCCGGAGGAGTTTTTCAGTATCAATAAAGGATTTGCGGAGCGTGATCCCCTGCGTTTCAGAGCGAAAGACTTCGAGGACCTCGTTAATCAACGCCAGTATTTTGTCAATGCTGCGTTCTGAAGCCGTGACCAGGGGCATCAAGGTGCTTTGTTGGATGCTTTCTTCGACTTCAAACAATTCAAGGGTTGCCTTGACCACACTGAGCGGAGACTTCAGATCATGGACGAGCATGGCGGTAAAGTTGACCTTGATTTGATCGAGTTCCCGGAGTTTGAGATTGGCTTCCGCCAGCTCATTTTTCTGCGCGACGACTTGAGCGGTACGTTCGGCAACTTTGGCTTCCAGTTCCTGGGTTCGACGTTGTAAGACCCGCAGTCGAAAGCGAAACAGGGCAAAGATGGCCCCGGTGGCCACCAGCGCATAGACCACATAGGCTGGCCAGGAGCGCCAGGGCGCCGGGCGAATCTCAAATTGGACGGCAACCGGGCCCGTTACATTCCCCGCATAGTCCTTTCCCCACACTTGAAAGCAATACTCACCTTCACCCAGGTTTAAATATTCTTTTTTGAAATCAGTTGTCCAGGCAGTGGGCGATGCCTCGATCCCAACCAGTTGGGTTTGAAATCGGGTGTCACCCTCACGAAAAAATGAAAGCAGTGCATATTCAAAGGACAGGTTGTTTTCAGTGTGCCTGAGTGATCCAATCGCCTGAGGTGTTGCTGGCTGGCCGCCAACTAGAATGCGTTCGAGGAAAAGAGGTTTTGGGGAGGTATCTGGAATTTCTTTGGTTGGATCAAACACAACCGCACCCGCAATTGTGCCAAACCAGAGCCGACCCTGATGATCAACAAACGAAGCCCCACGATTACATTCATTGCTTGGCAATCCATCTTCAAGCAAAAACGATTCAACTGCATAGTCTTGCAGGGAAACGGATTGAGCCGTAAGGCGGATAATTCCCCGGTTGGTTGAAAAGTACATCCGGTGGCGAGAGTCCTCACGAATCTGGTACACCGTGTCGTCAGGCAGTGCCGGACTGGTGGTTTCAGTAAAATTCTTCCAGGTAGGGGTCGAGGCTGACAGGTCAAGTCGGGAAACCCCGCCGCGGGTTCCAATCCAGAGAAAGTGCGAACCGGTATCCGGGCGTGATTCGCACAGGCTCAGGATGTGATCGTACACCAGTCCGTTTTGGCGGGTATAGACCGTCCATTGCTGGTTTTCAAATCGTGCCAGTCCGGCTGTGGTTGCTGCCCAGACAACTTGCTGACCATTTTGATTGGCTGTGACCAGCAATTGGGTAACCGTATTGCTCGGTAAGCCCGATTCGGTGGTATAGGTGGTGACGGTGCCGTTGTTGAAGTGGAGTAGCCCGTTACTTAACCCAACCCAGACTTCGCCTGGTTTCTCTGACGCATTCAAGCCCGGCGAGAGTGACATCACCCCACCCGTAGTCGGGTTGAGTTGGATTGGAATTTTTTTCCACACTTGATCAGACAATTCAAACAAACCGCCATTGGATCCATACCAGAGCTTCTTTTTTCCATCAGTCGTCGTGATTTCGCTCAGAACCCACCCGACACTATTGGGAATGACAGAATGGTTTTCAAAACTGGTCCACTGCCCATTTTCAAATTTCGAGAGTGCTCCACCAAGCCCACCTCCAAATGAACCAAACCAGAACGTCGGAGGTCCATCCGGTCGCACGCTTTCCAGAATTGAAAGCACAAATGGATTCGGAAGCCCGGCCTGGGTATCAATCGCGAGCCATTTTCCTTCGACCAGCCGGGACAGCCCGCCAAGGGTGCCAATGAAGAGAATGGGAGTTGAATCCCCAGATTTGATTTCCAGAAGCTGGTACACAAAGTTATGGGGCAATCCCTTCCGGGTATCAAAAAGCGCCCATTGTCCATTGTGATATTTCAACAGGCCGGCATTGGTTCCAACCCAGAGGATGTTTTGTCCCTGAGCGTCAGTGGTTGCCAGAGTCGTCACAATGTGTGGCAGTTGAGTTCCAAACAGTGAGCGGGGCAACTCAATTTGTGTCCAGACAGTATCCAACTGCCAGATAGTTCTGCCAACTGTCACCCACAACCGGGCTGTTCCTTCCCGATCAATAAGTGGGGAAATATTCGACAGCGGAATATTGGAAAGTTCTTCAGGGAGACTGTTTCTGAGCCAATCCAAGCCTGAATTTTGGTAAATCTGTTGGTTTCGTGTCCCAATCCAGACCTGAGGTTTCCCATTTGGGGCGGTTGCTTCGGCAAACGTGGTCACCCAATCGCCTGGGTGTTTGGGGAAACTTTCCAGCGGATGCCACTGCCCCTGCTCAAAAACAAGGACCTCACCATTCGTGGTGGCAACCACGAGTGTTCGCTGATTTTGAGGGAGAACCGGTAAGACGCGAGCCGCGCTGATCGTGGACGTTGTGGCCTTGGGCGGCGCAATCGAAAAATACTGCCAGGTCCCATCTTGTTGATTGAGGCAGCAGATATCATCCTTGTCAGTGGTAAACCAGATGCGATCTTCGGGGGCGGGGCAAATATGCTGGACAAAATTGGAGACTGCTTCCTTTGGAAGGCGAACCGTCGTCCATTGGCGGCCATTGTAATAGGCTGCACCATCCTGGGTGCCAATCCAGAGATAGCCACGGGGATCAATTGCCAACGCCTGGATTGTATTTTGAGGTAGCCCATCCCGGTCGGTGTACGTCCTGAAAAATGGTCGTCCGAGCGTGGCCAGATCGGAGATGGGTGTTGATACGACTGACGGTACCGGGCGTTCAGGTGGTACGGCCAGCGTTGTTAGCCAGGTGAAGCCAACCATGCCGCACAGCACCGCAAGTATGATGCAAATCCTGATTCGGGGTCTCATGAGGATGAGCGGAAATCGGAAAATGGAATGTTAGAATGGCGCTGAAGGGACAAGACTCCTTCATTTACCTGAAACCGTGGTGAGACACAAGAGGGAGGGGGTTTTTACTGAAGGTTCTGACTTCAATTGGGTCTTTGACAAGAGCGGGAATCGTGCCGAACTTGTTGCCAAATTTCGACTTGCCACGTATGCTTTCGCGCGCATTTTATTCGTCCCCCATACCTCTTGGACGAATCCATTTTTCATACATGTCAGAATAGAAGGGAATTGTTTATGGGTCGTAAAAAAGTCACTGTTGTCGGTGCGGGCAACGTCGGTGCAACTGTTGCCGAACTGGTTGCATTGAAAGAACTTGCGGATGTTGTTCTGATTGATATCGTCGAAGGTTTGCCACAGGGAAAAGCCCTGGATATGAATGAAATGGCACCGGTCGAAGGCTATGATGCGCTGTTGACTGGGTCAACTTCATATGAGGCGAGTGCCAATTCCGATATCGTTGTCATCACCTCTGGGAAACCACGTCGGCCAGGCATGAGCCGCGATGATCTGGTCGAAGAAAACAAAAAGATTGTGGCGGCGGTCACCGAACAGATTGCCAAATATTCGCCCAATGCCATTCTGGTGATGGTTGCCAACCCGCTCGATGCCATGTGTACCGTCGCGCAACGAGTTTCCGGCTTTCCACGCAATCGCGTGATCGGGATGGCGGGTGTGCTCGACTCGGCCCGCATGCGGTTTTTCCTGGCTGAAGCCCTCAACGTGTCGGTTGAAAACATCACGGCGTTTGTGCTTGGCGGTCACGGTGACACGATGGTGCCGCTGCCACGCTATTCAACCTGTGCTGGCATTCCGATTCCGGAATTGCTTGCTGCCGAAACGATTGAAGCGATTATGAACCGGACTCGCAACGGCGGCGCCGAAGTCGTCAAGCTGCTCGGCACCTCTGCCTGGTATGCTCCGGCGTCAGCTTCGGTTGAAATGGTGGAAGCGATTCTCAAGGACAAGAAGAAAATTCTGCCTTGTGCCGCCTTGCTTGAAGGCGAATATGGTTACAATGGACTGTTTATTGGCGTTCCAGTCAAACTGGGGGCCAATGGGATCGAGCAGATCATTGAAATCAGCCTGACTCCGGAAGAAAAAGCCGCGCTGGATAAATCAGCCGCGGCGGTTCAGGAACTGGTTGATTTGTTGAAGTAATGGTTTGGAAATAAGGGGGATGTCAGATCTGTTGAGCTGGCTTTCCCCTTTGGTTTTTCCCGAGATTCCCATCTCTGGTTGTTCCTGAACCCAGGTTCATTTCCCGCCTATCCTCACGGGAATCATTCCCATTTTCTGTCATTGATATGCCTTTATTTCCACAGGCTTGGATTTTTGCAGCCTGTCCGCTGGAGGTGTCGTTGCCTGTGATTTTTGAAGCGAAGCCATGATCGAGGAGTTACGGAGTCGAAAATGCTATCTGAAGTTTGGAAACAACTCGTTGAGAATGTGTGGTTTACCTTTTGGATCTCAGTATTGACTGGGATTTTGGGGGAAATCGGATTCCGCTATTTTTATAAGTGGTTTCGGGATTTTACCGAAAGCACTGAAACCCAGCTTGATAATATCTTACTGGCTCGGATGCACTACCCGATGCGGATCGCCGTCTGGTTGGGGGCGGTACTGGTCTTTCTGCACTGGCAACCCCAGTTTTCGACCTCGATCATTCGCAAAGTAATTGATGTCGTTGAGGTTGGACTGATTCTCTACATCATTGTCGAAACGCTGGAAACGCTTGGGGTTGATTATTTTTTGGTGGAACGCCGGAAGGTTGATATTCCCTGGCTGTTGCGCGACATCGGGCGGGTTTTGATTTTCAGCATTCTGGGAATTGTGCTCATCCAGAATGTGTTTGGGGCGGATTTAACCCCGTTTTTGGCGACTTCGACCGTCATCAGCGTGGTTTTAGGGCTGGCGCTTCAGAGTACGCTGGGCAATTTGTTTGCCGGTATTGCGCTTCACCTGGAGCGCCCGCTTCGACTGGGAGATTGGATCCTCTACCGCACCTTCGAAGGGAAAGTGGTCCAGATGGGTTGGCGTTCCGTTACCTTGCAAAACTTCGATGGTGACCTGATTACGGTGCCCAATCATGCGATTTCAACCGCCGACGTGGTGAATTTTTATGCGCCAACCAGGTTGCACGCCCGAAAGCTCCGAATCCTGGTCAAGCATCAGGTATCACCGGAACAAGTCGAGGAAGCTGTGATGCTGGCGATTGAGCAGGTGCCGCAAGTCCTCAAGGACCAGCCCATCAAAGTTTGGCTGGTTGAATACTCACCCGTGGCGATTCATTACACAGTGAAATTCTGGATCGAGGATTTTGCTTTTCACGACGACATCGAGAGCCATTTAATGAAGCAGTTCTGGCATGCTTTTGCCAAACTTGGGCTTGAGCATCCGCTGGCGGTTTCAGTTTTGCTGCCCACCACCAAAGATGAATGGCTGGGAATCAAGTCAGTACCACCCGCGTGAGCGGGTGGGTTTGGGCACAACCAGGCCCACCCACTGACGCGGGTGGTACTGACTCACCTGGGTTTGCGCAAGACCGCCACCACGCGATGGGTAAACATTTCCTGGATGAAGGGAATCGTTGCCAGCCAGACAAAAAACCAGCCGTAATATTTCATTTTCCAGGCGTGGTACCGCCGGTTGGCTTTGGTAAAAAGCGGCAGGCAGGTGAAGGTGTCAACCTCAAATCCAGATTGTTGGAGCATGGCGCGAAATGATCGAATCGTCAGGCCATTAAGCGAATACAAAATATGGCCAGGATAAAGCGCCAGCGGTTGGAACGTCCCTTTTCGACTGGCCAGGATTTCGTCAATTGCCTGCAACAGTGTCGAGGCGGAAAACAGCACGCTGGCATAAGGCATGTGCGAGACATAGCCTTCCAGGTGGGCACCGGTTGGATGATGGTATGGCGGAAAAACAAGCCAGAATTCGCCGCCTGGTTTGAGCACTCGAAAGCATTCGGCCAAACATTGCTGCGGATTTTGAACGTGCTCAAAGACGTCATAACAAAAAATGGCGTCAAGGCTGGCGGATTCAAACGGCAGCGATTCGCCGACACCAGCCACAAACGACACACTGGTTGTCTCTTTGCGTCGGGCAAATTCGCGGGCACAATCCACAATGCGCTGGTCAATTTCAATACCAATGGTGGTTCCCTGGATTTTCTGCTGAAAGGCAACTGTCCGCCCGCCAAAGCCGCAGCCCAGGTCGAGCAGTGTTTTCCCCAGGGGAAGCGGCCTGTTTTCAAACAGTTTCAAAAAACCACTGGTGAGTTCGTCGTTGAATTCTTCTTGAGCCCGACCAAGGCCACTTTCAAGCGTGAGTTGGTCAAGCGGGAGGTAATCGGGTGAGGGAAAAGCCGGAGCCAAACGAAGATACGCTTTGGCCAGCCCCACCCACAGTGTATGGATAACCATGCTGGATTCCTGATGAAAAGTGAGATGTGTTTACACCATGCCTTTATCCGAACATCTTTGGCAAGTCTTCTTCAAGGTCAACGACTTTGTCCTCAGCCATGCCCCCGAAGTCATTGGGGCGTTGCTCTGTGTTGGCCTGACCTGGATTATGGGTCGGGTGACCCGGACGGCGATCCAGGTCGCAATGACCAGAACCGATGCTGGTCCCAATATTCGTTCGCTGGTGTCCCAGAGCGGTTACATTGGCGTGTGGGTTCTTGGGCTGGCGATTTCGCTTTCCCTGCTCAATGTCAATCTGGCTGGAGTGCTGGCAGCGTTGGGAATCACCGGGGCGGCCCTGGGGTTGGGGCTGCGCGATGTCATCTCCAACATGGTCTGCGGGATTATCTTATTGAGTGTGCAGCCATTTAGCCTTGGTGATACGGTGGTGATTGAAGGGAATGAAGGCACGGTCGAAGATATTAAAATCCGAGTGACGACACTGCGAACCGGGGATGGGAAACAAATCCAGATTCCAAATAGCCGTGTCTTTGCCGCCAATATTACCAATCTGTCAGCCTATACCGAGCGACGGCCAGGTTTTGTAATCAAAGTTGCCGGTTTCCATCAACCAGATGCGGTCAGAAAAATTTTGCTTGAATCTGTAAAATCAGTTTCCGGCGTACTAGCCGAGCCTGCCGCCTCGGTTCAGTTAACGGATTTGAACGGAGAAGCCCTCACCTTTGAAATTGCTTTTTCAGTTGATACCACCCGCGCCTCTCTTGGCGACGTTCAGCGCACGGTGCGGGAAACGGTCCGAGCCCGGCTGCTAACCAACCACATCCGGTTGGTTTAATTCCTCTTGAAAGGTAATTGAGCAGCATGAAGATGTTTTATCTGATAGGTGTGCTTGCGCTGTGTTTATGCAGTGCCCCAGTAAAAGCACAAACCGAGAACAATCAAACTGACGATGTGATTCGTCAACACATTGATGTTGTGACATTTGATGCGTTTGTTCACACGCACAAAACCGGCCAGTCCATTGCAAACTTGAAAGCAACGGATTTCAAGCTGTATGAAGACGGCGTTGAGAAGGAAATTGAGTATTTCAGCCAGGACAAACTCCCACTTTCGGTGCTTTTTTTGCTTGATGTCAGCGGGAGCGTCTTGCCAATTTACAAGGAATTGCGTGACGAGGCGCTGCACGCAGTCGAGCGCTTTAAACCCGAAGATGAAATCGCCTTGATGGTTTTCTCAACGGAAGCCCAGCTTGTTCAGGGATTTACCAAAGATCGAAACCAGTTCGCCGATGCACTGGAAAATCTTGATCAAAAGGTCAAAGTTGGTGGTGGAACGTTTCTCAATGAAGGGGTGTATCATGCCACGCGGTATTTACGGAACGCGGCCACCCCAAATAACCGAAAAGTGGTGATTGTGATCACTGATAATCTGGCGAATAAACCTTTGAAAAAAGGCAAGACTCACAATGAAAACGAAGCAATGGCTGAATTAATCGAATCAGGAGGGGTCATCTGTGGAATTATCGTGAAAAGCTGGATTTCCAATGTGGCAACCTATCATCCAGTTGCCGCTCTGATGCGAACGCTGACCCAGCCTGGATCGGTCAATCATTATGCCGAAGAATCAGGCGGGACGGTTATTTCCAGCCGAACTGAGCAGTTTGAGGAAACGCTGGGAAAGTTGGTTGATAATCTGCGAGCCCGGTACAGCTTTGGGTATACCTGCTCACCTGATGCCCGGGATGGGAAAGTCCACAAAATCAAATTGAAGCCGCGTCCGGAAGTCGAAAAGCGCGAAGGAAAAATTGCCATCAAAACCATTCGTGGTTTCAAATTTTCAAAAACAGGTGAGCGCACCAGGACAAAATAAGACCAGTTTGTAGTCAGTGGTCAGTGGTCAGTCGTTCACGCACTTCATTTGATTGAATGACCTGACTGTTTTCTCATCTTTCCAGATCTTACCTGCCTGGTGCCATTTCAAAGGTATTTCAAAAAAGAAACCAAAACACACTGCAAGTCGAAAGAGAATAAAATCGCAATTTTCAGTTTCAGTGAATATGTACCGTGAGGGCCTGTGAGCACAGAAGTGTAATGACTCTGTTGTCACAGGCCCTTTTTAACAAGACTTAAAAGACTTCTGGCTGGTTTAGTGTTTTTCCGGTTGCCTGGCTTGCTTGTTTGGAATTGGAGTGGATGGATCGCCGATTTCCTTTAGAGGAAATAAATTTGTCGGCAAAGCCCAGTGAGTTCTACAACTTTCGTCAAAGAATACTTCAACGCACTGATCTTCTTTGGTATTGAACGAAAAAGGATCTTTTCGATAAAAAAAATAAACCCAGACTGATCCAATGTATGGAGGCGGGCTGATATCTGGGAGATACAACTCCTTCGAAAAATGAGGAGTTCCCAGTATCTGTTGAACCTCATCCTTGCTCAGGCCAGTTTTGAGTTTTTTATAGTTCGCTAAAACTCTTTTCTTCATGAGGTCGGAAATTGTGAATGGAAAGGTGTTTTTCATCACAAATTCGCGGAACTGCTTTTGGTAATCCTGACACGGAGATTTTTGAACCGGAGGTACTTGACCCCTGATAGATTGAAAAATCAGAGGCGATAGACAAACCAGACTCAAGAAAAGAAACCAGGAGTGTCGAGACATAATCAGTTTGATAGTTTTGGAGTCTGCTTGGATAAGCAACACTGGTCAGTGTCGCGATCAATTGAATGAGATGAATTGAATTCAATATTCTTTCTTAGGGACTGTAAAAATACAACTTCCCGTTTTTATCGAAAGTCACCCGGAGAGATCCAATTTCAGAACAGGAAACCACGAAAACCACGAAAACCACGAAAAAGAAATCCAAAGACTTCAATGGGGTCTGAGCTTTTGTCAGGGAAAGTGCCACCGAACTCAAAAGAAAATGGCTTCGACCCAAATGAAAATCGGGAAGTTGTTTTTTAACGCTCCCTTAATTTCGTCAGCCCGACGTCTTCAGCCCCTCTTCCGCCGTTGCCGGACGGCTTCTTTCACGCGCTTCAGCATTTCCTGCATCCGCTTGACGTCAAGTGCTGCCTGTTCATCGCGTCCATACCGAACCCGATTGTAATACTCAGTGACCGCCAGAACCTCAGGCATATGCGTCTGGGCGGCAAATTCAAGTGGTGTCAAATACTTTGGTTTTTTCCAGCCAAAGCGGGCCATGATGGACAGCATTTCATTATAGAAAAGCACCACTGCACCCTGTGGGTTTTTCGGCGCCGTCAATCGAATCCAGGGAACCAGTAACCACTTGCTCCACCAGGCGGTAAAAAAGGTTTCGGGTGACTTTCTCAACTGGCGAATGAGGACCATGATTTGCACAAGTATGATCAAGGCGCCGGTTAACAGGGCAAATGACCAGAGTGCGGCTGGAAACATTGGGTGATGAAGTGTTCCAGCCGCCACCTGATCAAACTGGCGCAGGAATGTGGAAACTCGTTCGCGATAGGACTTCATCCAGAGCTGGTATTTGGATTGATACCCAATGACAGTTTCCTGGGCAGTTCGAGCCAGTGATTTTTGCCGGTCAGTATCATAGGTCACCACCCAGTCAATCCAAAACAACCGCAACGCATCCAAATAGCGATTGAAATAGCCCGAAAACGTGGCATCCACGACATCAGGCCCAGCCGGCGGTGTTGGATCAAAGTCATTCCAGTTCTGGGAATTCGGGAAATAGACTTCAACCCAGGAGTGAGCATCTGATTGACGTACAATATAACTATTATTGAGCGAATTGTACTCTCCGGTTTGAAACCCATTGACCACACGAGCGGCCACGCCGACCGACCGCAACATAATGGTCATGGCTGAGGCAAAATATTCGCAATGTCCTTTCTGGCGAAGGAACAAAAAGTCAACCAACGGATCAGGTTCGCCAGGGGTAGGGGTCTGGTCCAGCGTGTAGGTAAACTGAGATTTGAGATATTTCTCAATCGCAACAGCCTTTTGATAGGGCGTTTGAGCGTTGCCCACCACTTTTTGAGCCAGTTGGCGAATGCGAGGATCAAAGGTGTCTGGGAGTTGGAGATAGAAGGTTCGAATGTCAGGGGTGTAGTTGCCTGGATCCCGTTGCATGGCTTCTTCGGTCAATGAAACTGATTCGGCAACCACCGTATATGAAAGGCGTTGGGCGGAATGAAACCCTGTGTACAGAGAATTTGTCCGGTCATAAGCCAGTTGTTCAAACTGACTGCTCAGAAGCAACGGTTTGCCGGCTACGAACAGAACATCGGTCCCCATCGGCTCCAAATAAAACGTTTGCGTACTTTTTCGCTCAACCGGGACCTGCCGGTTATCCAGCAGAAAGACGCCTCTGGCATCGGGTAAAACCCGTTGTTTTTTATGCGTGAAAGGATTTTTGATCCAGCTATGGCCAGTGAAGGTTGAAAGTGCCAGTCCTCGCCAGCGTAATCTTCGGGTGGCATCGGCTGATCCCTGAACCCGGACATACATGACGACCTTTCTGCTCATCTGGATTTTCCCGACCGACCCAAGTTCAACCGAATCGCTAAATCCACTCAGGGTCACTGATGATTCTGGAGCATTGTAAGCCAGTAGTCCTGTATTCACCCGCGGTATCAAAAAAAAGACTGGAACACTGAGACACATAATCAGGATTCCCATGACACAGGTTGCAACGAGGAGTAGCCGGGTCGGTTTGACGGGTTTTTTCAGGTGCAATCCATCGTGTGAAAAAACGCGTTCAACCTTGGTTGGCCGGATTCCCTGCTGTGCCCGTTTGATCTCAAACGCTTCAAGGGCTGCCAGTCCAGACATCACAAACACCAGAAGCATCACAATGAACAGGGCATCAATGGTTAACCCGGCAGCCAGCAGAACTTCAAACACTGCAAGTAGATACAGGAAAACCCAGTCGCGATCTTCCTTGACCTGAAAGAGCTTGAAAATCGAGACAAACAAGAAAAAGTGAATCAGCACCAGTATCCAGGAATTACTTAAATAACGGTAATCAATCCACAAAAAAGGCAGAAATCCCAATACCAGGCGATTGGCGGTTGTTGCCTGAATCTGGAGTCCGGAATCAGGTGTATCAGCCCGCCAACTGAGAATGATGGCGACCAGATAGACCACAATTGAAAACCCATCAACCTTCCCGGTCAGTGCCAGCGTGGCAAACCCGGAAGTGATCAATGTGTAGGAAACGGTCTTGAAAAACTTATCAATTGAGGTCATATGGATGGTGCTCCGGTCAAAAGAAACTGAAATAGTGAAAGAGTGAAATAGTGAGATAGGAACCCCCGATCTCTTCAGATATTTAGTGACTGGCAGGTGCATAGCAGAAGTCAACCTGGACTACTTCACTACTTCGCTACTTCGCTACCTGCTTTGATTGTATGAGCACCAATCAGAGAATCCAACTGCAATCCCCAACTGGTGACATCTATTGTGCCAGTTATCTTCGGAAAGACGACGCATCATTTCAAACTCAAACAATCAGAGGAAATTAGATATGTCGTCGAATGAATATCATTTTATCACCCGGTGGTGTGTGGACGGGACTATTCAGGAAGTTTCGGATGTGATTGGAGATGTCACTGGACTGGTGCGCTGGTGGCCCTCAGTATATCTGGATGTAACTGTTTTGGAACCAGGTAATTCTGAAGGGGTTGGCAAACTGGTTGAGTTGTATACCAAAGGTTGGTTGCCCTATACGCTCCGCTGGCGATTTCGAGTGACCGAATCACGCAAGCCGTATGGTTTTTCTCTGGAAGCCATCGGCGATTTTGTCGGACGTGGAATCTGGACGTTTACCCAAAATGGCGATCAGGTTGATATTCAGTATGACTGGAAAATCCAGGCGGAAAAACCACTTTTGAAAATGCTGTCAGCGGTGCTCAAACCAATTTTTTCAGCCAATCACCAGTGGGCAATGGCCCGTGGTGAAGAAAGTCTCAAGCTGGAACTCGCCCGCCGTCGTGCTCAAACTGAAATCGAGCGGGTCCAAATTCCAAACCCACCGGGTCCGACTTTTCCTCACAGTTTATGGTACAAGCCAGCCAATTAAAGTGTGATTGACTGGAACGTGCCTTGCTCAAGTTGCATTGAGAGAGACGATTCAATTTTGAAAAGAAAGTGCAACTCAATGCAAACAGACAACTTATGTAAATATTTAGCTGAAAAGTATCCCCAGGATTTTGCTGCCTGGGTTTTAGGGCAACGACCCACCCACATTGAAGTTTTAAAAACCGAACTCAGTATTGAGCCAATTCGGGCTGATTTTGTAACATTTCTTCGTGCGGATGGATGTATTCTTCACCTCGAATTCCAAACCACGGCTGAGAGTGACCCCCCATTGCCATTACGGGTGCTCGATTATTTTGTGCGACTCTATCGCCAGTACCGGGTCCCAATCATCCAGGTTGTAATTCTTTTGGTCGAAACTCAGTCTGGACGTGATTTACCGAGCGAATTTCGACTTGGCGGTACTGTTCACCCGTTTCACGTTATCCGATTATGGGAACAACCACCAGAAGTGTTTTTAAACAACCCGGCGTTGTTACCGTTGGCCGCTTTAACCAGAACCACTGACCCCGGCAGGTTGCTAAAACAAATTGCAACTCAAATTCAATCAATTAACAATGGTGATGTCCGTCGTGACATCAGTACCTGTACTCAGATTTTGGCTGGGCTTCGCTTTGATCAAAATCTCATTCGAGCTTTGCTGAGGGAAAAAACGATGCGTGAATCTGTCATTTACCAGGAAATTTTAGAAGAAGGTTTGCAAGAAGGTCGAGAAAAAGGGTTGCAGCAAGGGTTGCAACAAGGGTTGCAACAAGGGTTGCAACAAGGGTTGCAACAAGGGTTGCAACAAGGGGAAGCGACGGTTGTTTGGCGACTTCTGAATCGTCGGTTGGGCAATCTTCCTCCGGAAATTCACACCCAATTAGAGCAACTTCCGCTCAATCAGCTCGATGAGTTAACCGACATTTTGTTGGATTTTACTTCTATCGAGGAACTCACTGGCTGGTTTGAGAAAAACAAATCGTAGCCATTTTTTTGGGGCTGAAGAAGTCGGATAAATCAGCCCGACGTCTTCAGCCCCAAGCCCAATGTCTTCAGCCCGACCTCACACCAACTGGCTTTGCAGTGCAATCAGGGCTTTTTTCGCTTCTTCCGGCGTAAGGTGTTCAACATCGAGTACCCGCAGGTCGTCAATGACCGACTCGTTGGCTTTATCAAAGAGCGTCGGCTGATTTTTCTTCCAGTCTTTGCGAGACGGCATATGCCGGGCAAGTTTTGGTTTCCCCAAAACATCAAGTTCATTGGCTTCAAGGTTTTCCAGGATTTCCCGTGCGCGACCCAGCACGGCTGCCGGGAGTCCAGCGAGTTTGGCGACTTCGATTCCATAGGATTTACTGGCGCTTCCTTGCACGACCTTGTGGAGAAAGATCAGATGGCCATCTTTGGCGGTAACGGCAAGTTGCACGTTGTGAACGCCAGGAAGTAATTTTTCAAGCTCCACCATTTCGTGATAATGCGTGGCAAAAAGTGTTTTCGCCGCGTGTTGTGGGCTGTTGTGAAGGTGTTCAGCAATGGCCCAGGCCAGCGAGAGTCCATCAAAAGTGGCGGTTCCACGGCCAATTTCATCAAGCAGCACCAGGCTGCGTGGCGTGGCGGTGTTCAAAATATTGGCAGCTTCGGTCATTTCGACCATAAAGGTTGACCGCCCACGCGCCAGATTGTCAGACGCACCAACGCGGGTAAAGACTCGATCCAACAGTGGAAGCCGTGCTTGCGAGGCCGGAACAAAACATCCAATCTGCGCCAAAATCACAATCAATGCCGTTTGCCGCAAATAGACGCTTTTCCCGCCCATGTTCGGTCCAGTGATAATCACCAGCCGGTCTGTGGTGTTGTTGAGATGCACATCATTGGGGACAAATCGTGTCGTGTGAGTTTCAACCACTGGATGGCGCCCATTGATAATGGTCAGTTCGTCATCTTCGTGGAGTTCAGGTCTGACATAGTTGCGCATGGCCGCCAGTTGCGCAAAAGACCCGAGGACATCGAGCGTTGCCAGGATTCGGGCGGTGATTTGAATTCGTCCGATTTGAGCGGCAATCCGTTGTTTCAGTTCAGTAAAGAGCGTTGTTTCAAGCTGGAGAATATTTTGCTCGGCGCTCAGAATTTTTTCTTCATAGTCCTTGAGTTCAGGTGTGATAAAGCGCTCGCCGGTGGCAATGGTTTGTTTGCGTTGATAATCACCAGGGACATTTTTCAAATTGGATTTGGTGATTTCGATAAAGTAGCCAAACACATTATTTGACTTGACCTTGAGCGAAGCAATTCCGGTGCGTTCGCGTTCGCGACGTTCAACCTCGGCAATAAAGCTTTGGGTATTGCTCCGAAGTTCCCGAAGGCTATCCAGTTCAGCATGAAATCCGGCCCGGATGACATTGCCCTCGTCAATTTTCATGGGCGGGCTTTCCGTCAATGCCTCACCGATCCAGCTCCGAACATCGGTCAATTCATCCAGTGATTCATACAGGACCTGGAGCAGTGAACTCTTCATCGTTCCCAGCAATTGTTTCAGGGCCGGAAGCGGTTCCAGACTCGACCCAAGCGCGACCAGATCACGCGGGTTGGCTGTCCCCAGCGAAACCCGGCCCAGCAAGCGCTCGACGTCATACACCTGGGTCAGCCACTGCCGGAGTTTATCCCGATTCATGGTTTGTCGGTGAAGTTCCCCAACTGCATCAAGTCGGGCATTGAGTTCACCCAGTTTAAGCGATGGTCGGAGCAACCACGATTTGAGCAGCCGGGCGCCCATTCCGGTTTGGGTCAGGTCAATCGTTCCAAAGAGCGTTTCACGTTTTCCGCCCTGGATGGCTTCGATGAGTTCCAGATTGCGAACCGTCGCGGCATCAAGCTGCATGTACTCTTGTGGCTCAAAGTAGGAAAGCTCCGTAATGTGTTTGGCATCACACATTTGCGTATCGCGCACATACCGCACAATCGCGGCTGATGCACCAATCGCCCATTTTTTATCACTCAGGCCAAATCCATCGAGTGTTGTGACTTCAAAATGTTGCGTGAGAAAGTCGGTTCCCTGCTCCGGGGCAAACGACCAGTCGTCCAGCAGTGTCAGCACCGTACTGAGCCGAAGGCGCTGGTCGGCTGATTCTTCATCTTCGGCTGGTGTCGGAAGAGCTTCAGTTGAACGTGGCGCAATATGTGGGGCAAAGAGTGGCTCCAAACTCCGTGGACAGAGGATTTCACGTGGATTGAACTGCTCAAGTTGTAAGAGTGTATTGGTGAAATGATCGGGCCCGGCAAATTCTGTCGCTTGAAATTCACCGGTGGAAAGATCGAGAAACGCAGCGGCCATGTGGTCTCCGGCGCCAAAAACGGCGGCCAGATACTGATTGTCAGTACCTTCCAGAAGCTGTTCGTCAATGGCTGTTCCTGGGGTAATCACGCGCACGACTTTGCGTTTTACCAGCTTCACGGCGGCAGAGGCTTCTTCGACCTGTTCGCACAGCGCGACGCGATACCCTTTTTTGATCAATCGCGAAAGATAATGTTTAAGGGCATGGTGGGGCACGCCGCACATCGGCACCGGGTTGTCGGTTTCTTTATGGCGGGCGGTGAGGGTGATTGAAAGTTCACGCGCGCCGATTTCAGCGTCTTCATAAAACATTTCATAAAAGTCGCCAAGCCGGAAAAATAACAGGGTGCCAGGATATTGTTTGCGAATTTCGTGATACTGCCGAAGCATCGGCGTATTTGGGCTGCTCATAAGTCTCGGGTTCAGGGTTCAGGGTTCAGGGTTCAGGGTTTCAAAACCGAAACCAGAGACTTTAGAGAGGAAGCCCAAAGTGAGCAAGGGAAGAGTGATAATATGATTCGTTGACCAACGAGCCAAAGGCAAAGCCATATCGCGATTGACGAATACTTGCTACTTATAGACTGTCGCTCATTGGTTATCTTGAGTGTTAAAAAAAGATATGGACGTTACCCGTATCTTTGCTGAGAACATTAAGAAATTCAGGCGAATAAAAGGACTTTCGCAAGAAGCTTTAGCCGATAAAGCTGGGCTTCATCGAACTTATATTGGTGCCGTTGAACGAGGGGAGCGGAATATCACTCTCGTCAATGCCAATCGAATTGCTAAAGCCTTGGACGTCAGTTTGAGCGATTGTTTAAGTGAAAAACCATGACCAACCAACTCCCACTTCAAAAAGCGTTAGATGGGGTTCTTCAACACTATCGAGATTCTTTTTCGAGCAAAGTATATGAAGAAGAAAACAATGAGATTGATCCGCTTATGGATGTATTTGGGATTACACCTGAGTTGAAGCGTGAAAACCGTCAATACTGGGGAAGAGAATTGGGGATGTGCTGGCAGCGACTTATTGTTGAAGTATGCCGCCAAACCCGCCCTGACTTTGCACCACCCTTGAAGTTCAATGCTGATGAGCCATGTGACTTACTGGTTGGGAATCAGGCAATTGATACCAAATATCGAATTGGCTCAGGTGACTCTGGAACGCTCAAAAAGTTTAAAACCTATGCTTCATTATTACGAAACGCCGGGTATGAACCCATTTTGCTGATTGTTCGTGATGATAATCTACCAGCGGCAATCAACGCCTGCCAGATTGGTGGATGGAGTGTTCTAACCGGTAACGCAACCTTCAGTTTTATCCATCAACTCACTGGTTTTGATATCAGAGCTTATCTGATGGCCACAACGTCGGGGTATAAGATTGATCGGTCGTAGATTTTGGTAGCAGGTCTTTTAATTCTGTTTCTGATAACCGACTTTCAATAATCTCCACATACTCTGGCACAATTTCAATGCCAACATAACTCCTCCCAAGGCGCTTGGCCGCCACAAGGGTTGTTCCTGACCCTGCAAATGGGTCCAAGACGATATGCTCACTTGAAGGAGGTACAAAAATGTCAATGAGTTTTTCCATGAGTGCCACAGGTTTGACTGTGCAATGGACATTGTAGTGGTTGTTTTTATCTCGTGGGATGTTTTCTAAAATATTGGATTGGAACGACCCATCCTCATTGATTGCGTGAAATAATCCGACTCCAAATTCAACCAGGGTTTCAAAATAGTTGTTTACAAGTGGCTTTTGGACAACCACGATTGCTTCCCATTCATTTCGTAAACAACTATGCCAGCCTTCCCATTGCTGATACTCAGGCATGCCTTTTTCTTTGAGCTTGGATTGAATATTAAGCCCTTTGGGAATCCCACTTGCCCTCCTGTAAACCAGACAGTCTCGGGCATAAAAACCAGCTCGTTCCATGGCAATTTGGACATGGGCCATTGTTCGAGTACTGTTGAATGCGGCAACAATCGCTCCAGGTTTACACACCCGAAAAACCTCTTCCGCCCACTCAAAACACCATTGCTCATAACTTAGAATGTTTTCTCTCACTCGTTTGTACCACTGGGCATTCCGGACGCCTCCTGCCAGACCGCTCCCATAGGGAATATTCTTGATAAGTGTTTTACTGCTGCTATCTTTCACTTTTTGTAAACGCCGTTCGATTTCTTTGCTATCCCAGTTATGACCAATAAATTCATAGTTATAAGGTGGGTCCGTGATACAGGCGGAAATCGAATCAGCCGGAAATTCCAATAATACCTGTCTGCAATCACCAGTAAAAATCTGGTTTGTGATTTTCATATGCAAACACCCTGGTCCAAATCAAAAATGATATGAATAGTATGCAGGAATGTGATAAGTGTCAAATTTGAGTGTGGTTTAGGAAAGTCTTGATATGGAAAACAGTCGTGGAAAGTGTTAAGACCTGAATAGCTGTAAAGGTATACATGTCCTATTTTCCTGAACGTTGCTGATGAAAATAAGTCTGGGCCACCCGGGTATGGAGCGGGAACGCCAGTTCTTCAAGTACCTCTAACACAACCATTTCCATCGTCTCATCAGTTGGAACGAAGTTAGGGAG
This sequence comes from Acidobacteriota bacterium, assembly GCA_016208495.1. Classification (NCBI taxonomy): domain Bacteria; kingdom Pseudomonadati; phylum Acidobacteriota; species Acidobacteriota bacterium. The sequence continues at coordinate 56,423 of JACQXX010000070.1, forward strand.
TTCGGCCCTTGTCTGTGGCCCGGCCTGACCAAAAATCAACACGGTGCTGTCGGGGGCACTGATCACATCAAAGAGGGAAATTTCAGCCGGGTCAAGCGGAAGACCTGTCTCTTCAAAGACTTCACGGGCTGCAGCCTGTTGCCAGGATTCGCCGAAGTTCACATATCCGCCCGGCAATGCCAGCATTCCTTTGCGTGGTTCGATGCCACGCCGGATCATCAGCAACCCGCTTTCAACTGGAACCAGGACCACGGCGACCGGAATCGGATTACGAAACGTGATGTTTTGGCAATTGCCACAGACACGTGGCCAGGGCTGATCGTCGGCAAATGGGGCGCCGCAAAAGGAACAATGTGAATTGCGTTTGTGCATAGCGAATACCGTTCAGGGTTCAGGGAAGTGTAATTATTTCAATGATTTAACCCTCAAATAGATCAAAGGTATACTTCCAAAATGATATGAGATGTTAAAGGCGAAAAAAGAACCTGCATTTAGACCGCTTCAGAAACTACTGTCAACAAAAAAACACCACGTGAAAGCCGCAGAGGGTGCTGCTTCCACGTGGTGGACAATCTTCGCTCCAGTGCGAAGGGAGTCTAGGGGTTTTGTGCGGGGAGATTGCAGGGTTCTGAGTTCCGGAAAAGACCAAAAGGACTTAAAGGACTTAAAGGACTTAAAAGGTTCAAATTCGAAAACCCGGAACCCGGAACCCGGAACCCGGAACCCGGAACCCGGAACCCGGAACCCGGAACCCGGAACCCGGAACCCGGAACCCGGAATTCTCACATCGGAATCACCACAACTCGAAATCCCTGATTGCTCCGGCGGCTATCAGGTGTGGCCCGATACCGAAACGAAGAGCGGCAGTAGCTGGCATAGTAGGACCACGATCCACCGCGCAAAACCCGGTATTCATAGTCTTTACCGTCATCCCAAACGCTGCCGTCGGTGGGGGCGCCGGCATAGGTATCGTGATACCAGTCTTCACACCATTCATACACATTGCCGTGGACATCGTGCAGACCAAACGCATTCGCCCGTTTTTTCCCGACTGGATGCGTGGTGTCATTCGAATTTTCGTTGTACCAGGCATATTCAATGAGCATTTGCTTGCCACCGCCAAAACAGAAATTGGAATCTGATCCAGCCCGGCAGGCATATTCCCATTCGGCCTCAGACGGCAGGCGATAATAAAACCCTTCCTTCCGCTCATTGAGTTTTTTCAGAAACTCCTGAATATCGAGCCACGACACATTTTCAACCGGGTTATCATTCCGTTTGAAATTGCTTGGGTTGGTACCCATAACCACTTTCCACTGTTCCTGGGTAACTGGGAATTTCCCCATGTAAAAAGGTTGCGGAATAGTCACCGTGTGAATGGGCCGCTCGTTTTCATAGTCATTCGAACCCATTTGAAATTCGCCGGCTGGAATTAGTGCCACTTCAATTTTGATCCCACGACCGATATCCAGCGCGCGTGTCCGAGGAAGATCAGACAGTTGGCGACTGCCTGAACCCCGCGCCAGTGTGGCGGTTGGCGTGGAAATCATACTTGTCGCTGGAAGGGAAGGGCTCATTGGGGCGACTCGTGACGGTGTTGGATGGCTGACTGCCTGGAAGGAACCTGATTTTTGAGCTGCACTGCTTCCTTCGACCAGAATGACCCGAAAGCCGGTGTATCCATTGCGGGCATCCATTGGGCGACTGGCACGACTGGCTGAGCGACAGTTGACGGCACCGGTAATCCAGGACCCTCCTCTGACGACTCGTTTGGATTCACTTGGATTGACCCAGGGAACACCATTGGCCGGGGCACCCTTGTAATTCGGATTCCAGGTGTCGAGACACCACTCGTTGACATTACCGTGCATGTCAAACAACCCAAACAGGTTGGCGGCCCCGAGACTTCCGACCCGCGTGGTTTCATTCCAGTATTTCCCTTTCGGGGCGGAGGCAAACGGGAAATTTCCATCATAATTCACCAAATCTGCCGTCACCGTGTCACCAAACGCAAAAGGAGTGCTGGTATTGGCGCGCGCGGCATATTCCCATTCGGCTTCGGACGGGAGGCGGTACTGTTTGCCGGTTTTCCGCGACAGTCGCTCACAGAACTCAACCGCGTCTTCCCAGGAAATCTGCTCAACCGGACGGTGATCGTCCTTACGAAATGATGGTTCAGGTTTTATATCGCGAGTTACTTTCGGATAACTGGCCACGGCTCGCCATTGAGCCTGGGTTACTGGAAACCGTCCAATGTGAAAAGCTGATACCCGAACCTGATGGATTGGTTTTTCAGATTCCTGGTCAGTGGACCCCATTTGAAAGACCCCCGCGGGCAATGCCACCATTTCCAGTGCCACACCTTGCCCAAGATCTTCGACGAGGCCCTGAACTTTCTTATTTTTAAAATCAATGATATTTCCGGCGGCATCGAGCGTGACCGTGTCAAAGACGAAGGTTTGAATGACGGGTTGTTGGGCCACCGACGTCATTTCTTCCAGTCGAATTTTGGCCAGCTCGACAAATTGCCCGCTGGGAAATTTCGCCAGATAGGCTTCAAAACTCTTGGGATTGGTGCTGCCTTTGATGGAATCCCAAAACGCCAGATCCATCGCATCGGAATTGGTACTGCTGAGCGCTCCAGGCTGGGAATTTTGATTTTGCGGGGTGTCTTCCCGAGCGAATGCCGCGGGCGCTGCTGGCGGAATAAGCGGGCTGACGGGTTGAACTGGCTGGGGGGACTGTCGTTGCGGCATCACGGTTGAAAATTGGGCCAGCGATGCCGATTGCGGCGGGGTTGGGGAGAGTTCAACTTTTGGAAGCTGAAATGGGAACTTGCCGGTTTGTCTTAGCACATTGCCATTGGAAGGTCTGGCAAAGGCCACGGTTGAAGAAACCGCCAGGATTGCTTCCTGCATTTCCCGGGCAGTTTTAAATCGGTCACGGTAGTGCGATTCAATCCCTTTATTTAAAACAGCGGCCAGATGTGGGCTGACCTGACGGGCATATTCGCGCCATTTAATCTCGCCGGTTAACGGGTCATGGAGCGCCGTCGGACATTTCCCGGTCAATGCACTTATGGCAGTCAGGCTTAAACTGTAGAGATCACTTGAAAAGAGCGGCTTTCCGGCGGCTTGCTCAAGCGGCATAAACGCTGGGGTTCCAGCCACAATCGAGCTGGTCGGGTTGGCAGCCATCGTGCCTTGCCCCATGACTTCTTTGACGATGCCAAAATCAATCAGCACATAGCTGTTGGTCTGACGACGGGCGATAATGTTGTCCGGCTTGATGTCGCGATGAATGATTCCCTGGGAATGAATGTAGTCGAGGACTGGCAGGAGATTGAGCAGCATGGTCTGGACTTCATCTTCGCTCATCGAACCTTGCTGTGAGACCTTTTGAGTCAAGGTCAGGCCATCAATCCATTCCTGAACCAGATAAAACATATTGGATTCGGTAAAGTAGGCATACAGCTTTGGAATCTGGCCATTTGAGCCTTCGCTGAGGCGTTCCAAAATGGCAGCTTCGCGGTCAAAGCGTTCCTGAATCAATTGATATTGTTGTGAATCGGCAATTGGTTTGAGCTGTTTGAGGACACAACAGCGTCGGGATGGGAGGTCGAGGTCTTCGGCCACAAACGTGTGTCCAAAAGCGCCTGACCCAAGGGCCTGCAAAATTCGATAGCGGTTTTTTAAGAGAGCCGTGGTCGCAATCATGGGAGTCAACCCTCCTTCAACGAACATTTCTGGAGCGAACGGGGACGTGCAGATTTCTGGGAGAATCTGTCTTGTATCTGTGAAGCCGTGTTGTTTGGGGATTCTTTGCTGGAGAGTCTAGCGAGGATTGAAAAAGCAGGTAGTGGGGAAAGTTGGGGCTTTTCCCCTAACTTTCGATAGGGGTTTTTTCCAGGAGATGAATGACAGGAAGGTTGGGTTAGGGATTCAACAGGCGGGCAATCGTCTTCATCTGGATAAACAGTCGGAATGGTTGATCAATAAATGGTTGGAAGCCATATTTTTCATAGAATGTTTTGGCCCGGTCGTCCTTGGCATCGGCGATAATGGCATAAACAGCCAGGGCCTGACTTGCTTTGAGCACCCGATTGAAAATATCCATCAATAAATACTCACCAAGCCGTTGACCTTGAGTGGACTGATCCACTGCCAGTCGTCCGATGAGGGTTGCTGGTACCGGGTAACGAGGGAGTTTCCTGAGAACTTCCACTGGCAGGCCATCTCGTTCAAAACTTGCCGCACTCAGGGTGTAATAGCCTTTTACTGAAATTTCTCCAAAGGGACAGGCAACAAACACCCGAGCAATATTGCGGGTTTCATCCTGACTGGCATAGTGGCGAATGTAGGTGTCCAGCGCTTTGTATCCACAACGGAAATGCTCGCGTTGATGCTTCTTCGTATCAAAATGCTCGACACGCCAGCGGCCAGGTTGGCTCATTCAGCCTCCTGCATTTCCTGGTAGTGGAGCCAGGCAGCTCGCAAGGCATCGTTTGGTGCTGGCGGATGAATGAGTGCTTCATAAAAAAGATTCCAATCCGGTTCTGACAACGTGATGGTTTCATAATCCGCAATCACTTTCTCTGCAGCCGGTATCGCCTGTGACAATACAAAATCACCAAGCGGGACATGCAGTAATGCCGCCGCCCGTTCAAGTTTGCGTTTGGTACGATCATCCACGCGGATTTGCAGTCGTTCCTGTTTGGTTGGTGTCTTGAGTGCCATTGTTACCTCCTTCTTTCACCTTGATTGAATGATCAATGTACTCCGAGCTGGAGTACGCTTCAAGATGTTGAAAGAATTTCATCTCCCTGACCCCTGAACCCCGAACCCTGACTTTAGTCCAACCGGACCAGCCCACGTTGGAGCGCCGTCGTCACCGCCTGGGTGCGGTCATTGACGTTGAGCTTGCTCAAAATAATGCTCACATAGCCTTTGACCGTGCCTTCGGTCAGCCCGAGCATGTTTGCAATCTCCCGGTTGCTCTTGCCACGCGTCATCAGGCGCAGGACGTCAAGCTCGCGTGGGGTCAATTCAGTGACCGTAAAGCGTTTGGCCAGTTGTTGGGCGACTTCGGCGGGAATACAGCTCTGGCCCTGATGGGCGGCTCGAATCGCATTTAGTAAATCTTTTCCGAGCGTGTCCTTTAATAAATAGCCTTTGGCACCAGCCTGGAGTGCCCGAAAGATGTCTTCGTCGCCGTTGGCAACGCTCAAGACCAGAATGCGGCAGGCGGGGAATTCCGCATGAATGGCCGCCGTGGCTTCGACGCCGTCTTTGATCGGCATGTTGAGGTCCATCACGACCACATCCGGTTGATGACGGCGGTACTGGTCAATCGCTTCCTGACCATTTTTGGCCTGTGCCACAATCTCCATGTCCGCTTCGCGCTGGATAATCACTGACAGCCCTTCACGGACCACTTCGTGATCGTCAACCACCATGACTCGGATTGGATTCACACTCATAAGTATCTTACCGAAAATTCCAAGACATTTTTAACCACGAAAACCACGAAAAACACGAAAAAAATCAAACACTTACAAAATTCAACCTCTCAGTAACCTGGTGACAAGGTACTTCGCCACATCTATTTTCGAAGTTTCAGCAATCGCTCCCCGGCCTGATGGAGCGTCTCGGTTTTTTTGGCAAACATAAAGCGGACTTTGGTGCGGCCATCTTCGGGCGGAGCATAAAAACTGCTGCCTGGAACCACCGCCACGCCAATATCTTTGACCAGCCAGTTGGTGAATTCCAGATCGTGATTCCATCCCAGGCCGGCAATGTCGGTCATCACATAGTAGGCGCCCTCCGGTGCCGAGAAGACAAACCCGGCCTGTTCCAGATAGCCAAGCAACACTTCGCGACGTTCGCGGTATTCGGCCAGCATTTTCTGATAGTAACTGTCTGGAAACGCCATTGCGATGGCCCCGGCCACTTGAAGTGGATGCGGAGCGCCAACCGTCAGAAAATCATGCACTTTCCGAATGCCGTTGGTGACTTCACGCGGCGCGATGCAGTACCCGAGTCGCCAACCCGTCACACTGTAAGTTTTAGAGAGCCCGCTGATGGTCACCGTTCGTTCGGCCATTCCTGGCAGGGTCGCAATGCTGATGTGCGGCTGATCGTTGTAGATGATGTGCTCATAAATTTCATCCGTCAGTGCATAGACATCGTGTTCCTGGCACAGTTCAGCAATCAGGGTCAGTTCTTCGCGGGTGAAAACACGTCCGGTTGGGTTGTTTGGCGTGTTGATGATGATAGCTTTGGTTTTTGGCCCGAACGCCCGGCGGAGTTCGTCAGGGTCAAATTTCCAGTCCGGCGCATACATCGGCACCCACACCGGCTTGGCGCCTGAAAGTAACCCATCTGGACCGTAATTTTCATAAAATGGCTGAAAGGCAATCACTTCATCGCCGGGGTTCACCAGCGCCAGCATGGCAGCCATCATGGCCTCGGTGGCACCACAGCACACCGTGATGTTTTCATCCGGCAGGCAGTCAATCCCATTGAATTGTTTGGCTTTTTCCGCAATCGCTTTGCGCAGGACCGGAGCGCCCCAGGTAATCGCATACTGGTTGAATCCTTCCTGGATGGCACGACAGGCCGCGTCTTTTAACTCCTGGGGTGCTTCGAAATCAGGCATGCCCTGGGCCAGATTGACCGCGCTGTAGAGATTGGCCTGACGGGTCATTTCGCGAATGACCGATTCGGTGAAAAATTTGACTCGTTCAGCTAACACAAAAACTCCTTTTCCAAAGGGGAAGTCACCAGTTGATTCAAAACTTCGTGCAACTCGATATGGTAGGCATAGGTTTCTTTCAGATGTGTGACATAGGCATTCCAGCCAGGTTCATCCTTTGTCTGGGAAAGAAAAATGTTACGAATGGCTGACACGTGCTGCCAGGCTCGTTCCAGGTGTTGATCTTCACCAAGTTCAAGGTAATCAATGACCAGTTTCTGGTAAATCACAATTGCTTCAACTGGGAACAGGTCTTTGATCTTTTCAGCAATCAGCATCTGGGCGCGTTCGGTGATATCCTGTCTGGCAAAGGCGATAACTTCATCCCACTGTTGTTCATACAGCAGGATTTCAGCCAGGAGTTGAGCATTGCCCCGGGCCAGTTCGTGCAGGATTCGCCGCTGATCCGGCCAGTTTCCCAGTTGGGTAGCCAGTGTTTCGATTTGCTGGTACAGCTCAGGCGTAAACCGGCTATAGTGGGCGGTGGCCATCAAAATCCGGCAGAGATTGTGGCTATCAGCCTTCGCCGTATAGTGCTCTGCCAGTCGAAGCAACACCGGGCTGGTCTCGGGTGCTTCAACCTCAGCGGCAAACGCATAGTGGGCAATCTGGATCCGAACCGGCAACTCAGTGACAAACCGTTCCAGGATTTCAACAGATCGCCGGGCATTTCCCTTTGACTGCCAGTAATCAGCCAGTTGGAGAAAGTTGGCTTCGGTTTCCAGATGAGATTCGCGGATGTTGAGAAACTCGTCTTCTTCGCCGAGTTTCAAGTAATACTCAGCCATCCAGTCAAATGCACCTGGAAGGTTGCTTTCGACCAGTCGTTCAATCAGGTAGCGGTATTCGGCTTCGGTCGTGGCCAGTGTATCAATCCCAGCTTTCAGTTTTGACAGCACGGACCCAAATGCACACATGTCCCATTCACAGGCTTCCAGCAGGTGGTCCAGATATTGATCCTGAGACTCACTGGATCGGGCGTTTTGAACGGCCTGCACATACCCGGCAATCGCCCGCTCAAACTGAACCGTTCCCAGTGGAAATTCACGAAACTGGTCATTCCCGGTTTTGAGAAAGTGCCAGCAGGCTTCGATTTGTTCTTTGGGTGGTAATGCGGCAATTTGGATTAAGAGAGACTCAAGTTCCGGATAGGTTTCCAGTTCGTCATATTCATAAGTCTCAAGGTCCGTTTCGTTTTCCAGCCGATCAAGCAGCCGCTGAAAAATCCACGGGGTGGCTTTTTTTACATCTTTGAGCATGGAATGTAGTACTTGGTGCTTGTCACAAATGAAATGCTAGCTTGACTTTGACTTGCTGATTTTTGAATAGACCCTCTGGAGGTCTGCTTTGTGTTCCGGTGAGTCAAGACACCCGATGAAGGTCCGATTGATTTCGGCCAGGGCGGCTTTGGTGTCGAGATCAATCAATTCACGGGTGAGGCGCTTGGTTTCAAACAGCGCATACCGTGATCTTGAAGCCATCAACTCAGCCATTTTTAATGCTTTTGGAAGGACTTCGTCTTCTGGATGGACGTGGTTGACCAGCCCAATGCGATAGGCTTCTTCGGCTGAAATCGGAAGTCCAGTCAGCGAAAGCTCTTTGGCGCGAGCCAGCCCAATGGATTTATAAAGCGGGTGAATGATCTGCGTTAGCCCAATATTGATTTCTGCCTGACCAAACTGAGCCGTTTCAGAGGCAATGCGCAGGTCGCAAAAGGCGGCCAGGTCAAATCCGCCAGCCAGGGCCGCACCGCGAACGGCGGCAATCACTGGTTGCGGTTGCTCCCAAATCTGAACAAAGAGTGATGAAACCGTCTCCAGATACGCCAGCTTTTCATCTGGGGTCCAGGTCAGCAGCAACGCCAGATCCAGCCCGGCACAGAAGTTTTTCCCGGCACCAGTCAGGACAATGGCATTTACCGCCTGATCTGTTGCGGCCTCTTTCAAAACAACCAGAAGTGATTTGACCAGATCCGGATGGAGGGAATTGCTCTTCGCCGGATTATTCAGGGTGATGGTGAGGACTTTGCCTTGATGTTCGGTGAGGATCATAGGAGTAATATCAGGTTGTAGTCAGTAGTCAGTAGTCAGTAGTCAGTAGTCGAGTGTTGGGGTTTAGGAGTTCATGTCAAGTGTATTTTGTTCGATTTGAGTCATTTATGAACCATGCTCGTCAAGAAATTCACGGATTCAACGATCCAGGTTTTGTCTACTGACTACTGACTTATCAACTACTGACTACTGACTAAAGCGGAATATTCCCGTGTTTCTTCGGTGGGTTTGTCTGGCGTTTGTTTTCAAGCATTTTTAGCGCATTGATGATCTTGGGCCGGGTGTGGCGTGGTTCGATGACTTCATCAATGTAGCCCCGTTCCGCCGCAATGTATGGGTTGGCGAACTTATCGCGATATTCCGTAATGATTTCCGCTCGTTTGGCCTCTGGATTTTCAGCCAAGGCAATTTCTTTACGGTACAAAATATTGACCGCGCCTTCAGCACCCATCACGGCAATTTCAGCCGTTGGCCAGGCAAAGTTGACATCAGCCCGGATGTGTTTTGACGACATCACGTCATAGGCGCCGCCATAGGCTTTGCGGGTGATTACCGTGACCTTTGGAACTGTTGCTTCAGCAAAGGCATAGAGCAGTTTGGCACCGTGACGGATGATGCCACCATATTCCTGCTCAGTTCCCGGCATAAATCCTGGCACGTCAACTAGCGTGACCAGCGGGATGTTAAAGCAATCACAGAAGCGCACAAACCGGGCGGCTTTGACTGAGGCGTCAATATCTAAAACCCCGGCCAGCACATTGGGTTGATTGGCGACAATCCCAACCGGCATACCATCAAAGCGGGCAAACCCGACGATGATGTTGCGGGCATAGTGTTCGTGAACTTCAAAGAAATGCCTGTCATCCACCAGATGTTTGATCACGTGGTGCATGTCATAGGGCTGATTGGGGTTTACGGGGACCAGCGTGTTGAGTTTGTCATCCCGGCGATCAGGTTTGTCGCTTGGAATCCGACGTGGTGGCGATTCCAGATTATTGGATGGGATAAATGAAAGCAGTTCGCGGATGATTGCCAGACAGTCGGTTTCATCTTCGGCGGCAAAGTGCGCGACCCCGCTTTTCATATTGTGGGTCATGGCACCACCGAGTTCTTCTTTGGTGACCTCTTCATTGGTGACAGCTTTGATGACGTCCGGCCCGGTAATGAACATGTAACTGGTTTTTTTGACCATCACGTTAAAATCCGTAATGGCCGGGCTATAGACCGCGCCCCCGGCACAGGGGCCGAGAATCGCTGAAATTTGCGGGACCACCCCGGAGGCCAGGGTGTTGCGCAGGAAAATTTCGGCATATCCGCCCAGACTGGCAACACCTTCCTGAATGCGAGCGCCGCCAGAGTCATTGAGACCAATGACCGGGGCGCCAACTTTCATCGCCATATCCATGACTTTGCAAATTTTTTCGGCATTGGTTTCAGAAAGCGAACCGCCAAACACTGAGAAATCCTGGGCAAAAATCAGCACCACCCGTCCATCAACCCGCCCATAGCCCGCCACAACACCATCGCCCAGAAATTGCTGGTCTGCCATATCAAAATCAGTGCAGCGGTGTTTTTTAAAGCGATCAAATTCTTCAAAGGAACCTTCGTCTACAAACGCCAGGATGCGTTCACGGGCCGTCATTTTCCCAGCCGCATGAAGTTTTTCGACTCGCTCGGCACCGCCGCCAGCCAGCGCCTGTTTATCTTTATCACGGAGAAGATCAAGGTATTTATCAATATCTGCTGTTGGTTTCACAGATGACATCGGGGAAAGTCCTCACTCAATTGGAGTTGGTCGGGGCAACACAGGAATGGAAGCAGGATGAAGAAAGCTTTTAGTGGTTAGTGGTTAGTGGTTAGTTCTTGGTTCTTGGAGGCTAGCGATTTCTAACCACTAACCACTAACCACTTTCTTCATTCTTCATTCGGTCTTTACTTCTGACTCAATTGGCCACGGAGCACGTTTTCGTCATAGTCGCAAATCAACCGTTCTGGGTCACGAGCGAGCCGGGCTTCTTCATTGAGCCAGATTTTCAGGCGGCCATTTTCTGAAAGACACACAATCTGGTCGGCATAGACATAGTTGCCGGTGAGTTGGCCATATTCCTGAAAAATAAACCAGGGGATCAGATGACGAATGTCTTTGAATTCGTGAAAGACCACTCCGTTTTCTGGCGGGCGGGGTGGTTTGGCTGGGATTTCTTTTTTCTCGAAGGTCAGTGCCACCGAGTTGATACAGTATCGCAGGTTTGTCGGTGCAGGGCCATCAGGGAAGACATGGCCCAGGTGGGCATCACATTGACTGCACAGGACTTCAGTGCGAGGCATCAGCCAGCTTTCATCCGCTTCATTACAGACATTGTCAGGCGAAACCGGCGACCAGAAACTGGGCCACCCGGTACCGGAATCAAACTTGGTTTCAGAACTAAACAACTCCTGACCACAACAGGCACACCGGTAAATTCCAGCTTCTTTGGTGTCATAATATTTGCCGGTGAACGGACGCTCGGTTCCTTTCTGACGACAAACGGCAAATTGTTCTGGTGTCAGGGTTTGTTTCCACTCAGTGTCACTTTTGACAACTTTTTCTTTCATGATCTGTCTTTCAATCAATTGGAAAAATGTGAAATGTTTGGAGTCACGAACTTATACCATTTGGGAATGGAATTCTCGCGTTGGGAAATAGTCAAGTAATTTAATCAAATAGACTTAGTGGACTACTGACTACGGACTACTGACTACAAACTGGTATTATTTGGCAATCAATCCACCATCAACCACGAGTGTGGCACCAGTAATCCAACTGGCTTCAGATGAGGCCAAAAAGAGCGCTGCATAGGCCACATCATGCGGCGTCCCAAGCCGGCGCAGTGGATAGCCAGCTTCATACTCACGACGACGTTGGACCGGGTCAGGTGCATCTTCAATCAGATGGCGATTCATATCCGTGGGGATAAATCCTGGGCAAATACAATTGACTCGCACGCCTTGCGGACCATAGCGAACCGCCATTGATTTGCTCAGGCTCACCAGGCCACCTTTCGCAGCCGTATATGCCGCCGTGGTGCCGGCTCCGCCTTTGAGTCCGTGGATTGCAGCAATATTGACGATGGCGCCGTATTGGCGGTCAATCATGGGTGGCAGGGCGTGTTTCGCGCACAAAAACACACCTTTGAGATCAGTTTCAAGGACTTCATCCCAATCTTCCTCGGTGAGTTCGGTCACGGCCCCGCGCCGCATAATGCCCGCGTTGTTGATGAGTACATCAATCTGGTTGTAGTGCGCCAATGTTGCCTGAACGGCGCGTTTGACGTCTGATTCAAGTGAGATGTCTGCGCCAATGTGAATGGCTTCGCCGCCGATTTGCTGAATAAGGCGAACGATTTCTTCACCTTCTACCATTCGCCGTGAAGCAATCGCCAGTTTCGCACCGGCTTCACAAAACACTTCGGCGATGGCGCGTCCAATTCCAGTTGCCCCACCTGTGATGAGTACTACCTGTCCATCAAGTCGAAACATAAGAAGAATGAAGAATGAAGAATGTGGTTAGTGGTTAGAAATCAATAGCTTCCAAGAACCAAGAACTAAAAACCAAGAGCCAGGAACTAATCACTAATCACTAACCACTAATCACCAGGTTTCTTTATTCTCTGTTCTTCATTTTGTTTCAGTCGCCCATAGCTGGTGCCAGTGAGGTCAATGCTGAAATGCCTTTGAGTAACGTCTCCATTCCAGCACGGATTTTTTCCGGAGATTCTTTAGAAAAAGCCAGTCGGAGCGTGTTTTTTCCCGAGCCATCAATACAGAACGGACGACCCGGAACATAGGCAACCCCCCGCTCAACCATGTGTGGGAGAAGGGCTTCGGCATCAACGTGGAGCGCGGCTTCAACCCACACAAAGAGGCCGCCAGTGGGGCGTGTCCAGTGCATGTCCGGAGTTGCAAAGGCATCAAGGGATTCAAGCATGGCCCGACAACGAGTTCCGTAAAATTCACGCAACTGAGGCAGGCGTGATTCGACCAGTCCTCGCTGGCAAACTTCGGCCACGATTGATTGGTCGAGGACGCCGCCACACAGGGCTGCTGTTTCCAGACACAATTCGAATTTGGCCGTCAGGGCAGCCGGCGCCACCATCCAGGCGACCCGCAGGCCAGGGGTGAGAACCTTGGAAAAGCTACCGAGATAGATCACACGGCCTTCGCGATCCCGGCTCTTGAGTGAAGCTGGTGGCGGAGCTTCGGCATCAAAATACAGCTCGCCGTACGGGTCATCTTCCACGATCAGAAAATTGTATTTCGACGCCAGTTCAATCAGTCCATCCCGTTTGGCATCAGACATCGTCACGCCCGAAGGGTTCTGGAAATTGGGAATCGAATAGACCAGTTTCACCGGTGTTCCCGCGGTCTTGAGCCGGGTGAGTTCGGCTTCAAAGGCCGCCAGATTGAGGCCGTCGGCTTCTTCACGTGAGCCAAAAATCTGCGCCTGGGCATTATTGAGTGCGGCCAGTCCGCCAATGTAGCTTGGAATGACCACCAGGGCCACATCGCCTGGATTGAGCAAAATTCTGGCGACCAGGTCCAGTCCTTGCTGGGCCCCAGCCGTAATGAGCACCTGTTCTGGCGCTGCATCAGCAACACCTTTACGGCGCAGGTACTCAACCAGATAGTTGATCAGGTCACGATTGCCACGAGTTGGTTGATACTGGAGGCTGGTTGTGCCACGGTCGCGGATCAGGTGGGCGGTAATGTCGCCAAGCTCTTCAAAGGGAAATGTTTCGGGGCTTGGGACGCCTCCCGCGAAACTGGTGATTCCTGGACGGTTGACAAGGTGAGCCAGTGCCCGGATGGCATTGGGTTTCATGCTGAGGGCTTCAGCCGACAAGAAAGAGTGGTAATCCAGAGTCATCGTTAATTCGGTTGGTTGGGGTTCAGTTTTAAAAGAGGGTCTTCAGCCGCCATGCTGGATTTACGGCGAAACAGACTCAAGACTTTTCCAAGCGGACCCTGCACGGCATAGAGCGTTGCAATGATCAGGAGCGTCCATTCGGAATAGGAAGAAATTAAGAAGATGAGCATGGCAATAGCGACAATCGTGAGGATTGGGCTTCGGCCAGGGCTCGGATTGTTGCTCTTCAGACTTTGGAACTTGAAGGTGCTGACCATCAGCAGGGAGAGGGTTGCAACCAGGGTTAGCAGGAGCACAGCATAGATATCACCTGACAGTGATAGCTTGAGGTTCATAACCGAGGTGTTGGTCAGCTTGTAGGGAATCGGCCAGGGAGCGAAGTGGATAATTGCGGCAATCAAACCTGCGGCAGCCGGAATGGGAAGCCCCACAAAGTACTTCTTCGTTGGAGCACCAGTCGGGTCAGGCGGCGGCGAGGGTTTGTGAGCCTGGACATTAAACCGGGCTAACCGGAGCGCGCCGCAAATCAGGTACATAAATGAGACGCCCCAGGCCAGTTTTTCAAAGCCGGGAAGCGCACCGCCAAATCCCCAGGTATAGGCCAGCACCGCTGGAGCAATCCCAAAGCTCAACACGTCAGCCAGACTGTCGAGTTCGACCCCAAAGTCGCTGGTGGCGTTCATCATCCGGGCAACACGTCCGTCCAGAAAATCACACAGCACAGCCCAGCCAATGCACATGGCCGCAATATTAAAATGATGGGCTGCCATATCAATATTATGCAGGCCCATGTATTTGTAGCCTTTCAAGGCTTCAACCACCGAATAGAACCCGGCATAAATGTTGGTGATCGTAATCAGGCTCGGCAGAATGTAGACGCCTTTGCGCATCTGCTGGCGTGCCCGAATCACACGTTCGTTGCGGTCTTCGTCAGTGTTCACTTTTGTTCAATCCTTCCAATGATGGTTGTGCCGCCATAGACACGCTCGCCAGGGTGGACGATGACCTGGACTTCAGCCGGGAGGATTAGGTCAGTTCGTGAACTGAACTTGATGAGACCTACGCGCTCACCAAGGCCAACCCGGTCGCCAGGTTGTTTGAAAAACACGCATCGCCGGGCAATAAACCCCGCAATTTGTTTCATGACGACGGTCATCCGGTCATTTTCAAGCGTGATTGTGTTTTGCTCGTTGACCAGGGACGCTTCATCGCTCATGGCGTTTACAAAGCGTCCTTTGGTGTGTTTGACCTCGCGAATCACCCCCGGAATTGGTGACCGGTTGACGTGGACATTGAGCGGTGACATAAAAATGCTGATCAGGGTGGGTGAATTGGGATTGTCGGGCTCGACCTTGATGACCCGCGTGATTTTTCCATCCGCCGGCGCCACAACGGTATTGGTGTCAGTCGGAATTGTGCGTTCCGGATCACGAAAAAAGTGCATCATGAACAGCGTCAAGACCAGGCATATGCCCGCCAGAATCCACCACTGCAGAACCGCAAACACAATGGTGGGAATCAAAAAGAAAAGAACAAATGGGTAACCTTCCTTAGCCATAAATACAGATGGCTTCTACCTTGTCAGTCGTCCCAGCCCAGAGGCCGAACAACTCTGACACTGTATGCCAGAATAAATCAAAATTCCTTGATTTTGTTGAAGATAAGATGGGGATAAAGCCGCTGAGTGGGCGACGTTCAGGCGGACACTATATCAGGGAACCGCCCATAGAAAAAGAGAGCGCCGGATAGAGACGCTCTCCTTTACAACAATCGAGAAGTGAAACCAGTCAGATTTGGTGGAGAGACCCCACACTTCTTTCTGAAATGGCGTTGAAAACCAATTGAATATGTTACTTGCAAGAGGAGGTTCAGTGATTTGTGCGAGACTTGCTATAGGATTGCATAATCTCTTCCATGCGGTCTTTCAATCCAAGCTTTTTTTTCTTGAGAAAAGCGGCTTCGGTTTGTTCATCCTGGCTGGGGAAGGGGAGGGCGAGGAGTTCACTGATGCGGGTTTCACAACGTTTGTGTTCACGTGCCAGCTCGCGGTATTCAGAGTGGCTTGAGAGTAATTCAGCCTTGAGCGCTTCGACAGTTTCGGTGCTCATAAAGGTTTTTCCTCCTTGCATTTAGAAAGATTTGGTGAGTCCCAACGGAAGAGGAACTGTTACCCCGTTGGAGTGTTTCCACTGTATTACACAAATGTTAAGAAAGCAACTGTCGCGAATCTGGAGCAAGGTAGCGAAGTAGTGAAGTAGTGAAGTAGCGAGATAGCGAGATAGCGAACCAAAGCGAGTAGTGAGATAGCGAGATAGCGAGTAGTCAATCTATTGCTCTGTGAGTTCACTTTTTCACTGTGAATATTCTTCAGTCACCAGGGTAAAATCTGGGACCACCTTAACTGAAAAGGATTTTTCTGACTACTCGCTACTCGCTATGGGTTGCTGCTTCACCCACATCTCAATTCAACCCGTACCCATAACTCATCACGGTTGAATGCGCATTATAGAGCTGGTCGGCGTACTTGCTAAACTCACGACTTTGGGTAAAGCCAGTCGGAAGTACTGTTCGCAGGTAATTCAAATAGGCATCGGCGTCCAGTGGTTTTCCATTCTGGGTAATGGTTGTGCCTTGCAGGTCAACTGGCTTGAAAATAACTTCTTCCGGGCCACGTTTGCGGAAGAAATTCCGGGCGGGCAGAAAGACCAGTTGTTCCGGCTTAATTCCTCGAACGGTTGATCCGGTGGAGGTGGCTTCATCAGCCAGTTTAATGGCTTCGTCAGCCGCAATGCCAGGTGAGAGTACCTGCAGAATTGCCACGTTGGTGTTGTCAATGATTCCTTTGACTTCGCGGATGTATTCACTCTGTGCCTGGCCGTTGGTGCGATCTTTAAATCCAAAGGTAACTGAGGTTTCACCACCGTGCTCGTTGCCAAACATTTCAAGGCCGCGCGGATACCACTGATTGATGACTTGCTGGATGTCGGTGATGCTGTATTCGCCTTCACCTCGGGTGGCGTTGATGGCAATTTCTTTCAGGAACTTGCGACCAGTTCCCAGATGGAAGCCTTCTTCGCTAAACATCGGTCCCATTGATCGGGCAACCGGGCCATAGCTAAAGACTTTCTGCATATCAAGTTGATATTTGCCAACCAGATCAATCACGGCAGTAAACATCACGTTGTCGAGAAACCGGTTGAATTCAATATTGAAGGCATCCAGGACGTGCGAGCCAAGTTCCATTGAAAGCAATTGCTCGATGGTTTCTTCGGCCACGTCGCCGTGACCAGGTTTTTTCCAGCTCTGGTCGTGTTCGAGCACCCAAAACATCTGATAGGCGTGACGCAGCTCTTCGGCCTGGACGCGTAACATGGCGAATTTGGCTTCATCCGAAATGGCGTTTTCCAGTGTCATTCGATGTTGTTGGATTGAGCCTAACTCGGTGCTGCACTGGGCCTTGATGATATCGCGGGCGCTGTAAAACATATTGCCGACCATATCGCCCGCATGCTCAAAGCGTTTCTGGCCAGCGAACTTTCCAAATTCAATTGTGTCTGATTTGAGGTTGCCGACCTTGGCGACCAGTTGAAATGGCGTTTGCCCAGGGAAGTATTTATCCCAGTACTTCATCAGGATTTCCATTTCGGGAAAATTCTTCTTTTGCCAGTCAACTAGGGCATCGTGGTAGCGGGTGCGTAGCGTGGTGGTGCTATAAGCGGCCATGAACGTGAACTCCTCTTGCAATGTGAAACAAAATAAATGGTTAAAATTTCGTGAGAATCTGAGGCTGGTGTGAATGTGATAATTTTATCGAACGCTTGTTCGAAAAAGCAAGCCATGTCAGAGTGACCAGACGAACCTGTCGAGCAAAAAAATGGCCTCCAGTTGTTCTGGAGGCCAGTAGAAAGCATTTGAAAAGAGTAAGTTGCGGAAAATATTCGTGCTCAACTCAATCCGTAACGCGATAGATTTTTCCTTCGAAAAAGACCGTAACACGTGTTCCAAGGGCAAAGTAGTCGGCCAGTTCCGGTTTTTGCTTGAGCAAGGCAAAGTACTCATCGCTGCCAAACTTCAACTCAACGGTTGGGATCTTGTCATCCGCCTTGACATCCGCATCAACCCAAACCTGATCAACCAGATAGAACCGTTTATTTTTAATCGTTCGCACGGTATCGGATTGAATATTTTCAGCCTTGTCCGCATCGCGGAGTTTGGCGACGTCCTTGCTTTCACGAACCGCTTCAGCACCGGAAACCGCCTGAGACTTCGGTGCGCTGGCAAATGGATCATTTGGTTCCTGGCCCGCCTTTTTCTTTCCGGCACCAGCTTCATTATTTGATTGGCGAACAATGGCCTGGTCTGCAAAAGGATCCTTCCGTGGTGCTTGATACCCAGGTTTGGTGGCTGCATTTTGGCGACCACCGCCGATCATCGGGGCTGGCGGCGGCGGTTGATTGGTTTCAGTGGCAAGATATGACGTGTACGGCGTCACAATGCCATGGCGGGTGCCAAGTGCCACGATTTCGTCAACCAGTTCTTTGTTTTCGCCGTTGAGTCGGATTTGATCCATCAAGGCGCCAACCCGACGAGTGGCCCAAAGCTTGGGAAGAAAGTCATTGGCTGGAACAGTTCGAGCAAAGAGGTTGCCTTCATACGCAAAGCTTTGCTCTTTATTTTGAACCATTCCTGAGAGCCGAATTGTGACCCGCTGATCATCGTTGTTTCGGTAGCGCCCAACCAGCGTGAATTGTCCACCTCGGAACAGGTCGGTTAGTGCCTTCGGATAGACATAGTCAACCTGCACGCCGCCAAAATCGAGCTTCACATCCGACAACACCGGATAGTTGATCCGGCCAAAGAAATTCGAGACTTTCACTTCAAGGTCTTCATTGGGTTCGATGTAGTCACTCACCGCCCGATTTTGCTCGGCGATTTTGTCAAGCAATTGAGTATTGACGTCATAGCCAACGCCAAAGGTGAAAATTCGGGCCTGGGTCTGATTGGCGGCGGTGACATTTTTGATGATTGTCGCCGTGTCGGTCGTTCCGACTGTTGGGAGACCATCGGTCACAAACACCACCATCCGTGGACGGGCTGCACTCTCGGAAAACAATTTCAAACCAGCCAGCAGGGAATCATTGATATTGGTGCCACCTTCAGCCCGGAAGTCATCTACATATTGGACGGCGCGTTTGATGGTGTCGGGTGAAGCTTCAACCAGGCCATGTTCAAACAGATGTTCTTCGCCTGAAAAGCGGATCACATTGAACCGGTCCACTGGTGAAAGTGACTGTAAGCCAAACTTGAGCGCATTTTTGGCTTTCTCGATTTTCTCGCCGCTCATTGACCCCGACGTGTCAAAGATAAACACGATGTCTTTGGCCAATCGGTCGCGCTCGGAAATGGCCACTTTTGGGGCGATGAGGAGCAGAAAGTAGCCATCTTTGCCTGGTTCGCGATGTGTGACGAGGCTCACACCAAAGTCTTTTTCACTCAGGCCATAATAGAGTTGAAAGTCGTCAAGTCCTTTTTGTCCAGAGACTTCAAAGCTCAGGCGGGCTTTCTTTTCGCCGTCACGTTTGGTGTCAATCGAATGACTCGGGGAGTAAATCGTCTTGATAGCGGTTGGGGAATCAATTTCCACCTGACCCACGACGCTTTGGGGCGGTTCGCCCTGGGCGCGCTGGCCGCTTCCGAGCGGGTAGCGATACCGGACAATGCCGTTTTCGCCCGTCAGCACCTGGGAATAGGCCAGTTCGATTTTTTTCTCACTATTGCCGGGAATTGGAAACACGCTCGCTTGAAAGAGGTCTTTTCCGGAATATTCGAGCAACCCAGGATCCCGCATGGTGCGCACGATGCTATCGTAAATCTGGCGGGCTTTGGCGCGTTCCACCACTTCGCCGACCAGTCGCCGATTGCCTTCCCAGATGGCAAACTCAGACAGGGAAGCACTTTCCGGGATCGGGAAGCAGTAGGTCCCTTCCAGCGTATAGGGCGTCTCATTTAAAAAAATTTGTTCAATGTGTGTTCGGGCGACCTGATTTTTGATGGTGGTCGTGATGCGGATGCTTTTAATTTTTAAAGTTCGTGGAATTGGAACCGGGCGCGGGACAGGTGGGCGTGGGCGGTTCGGCTCTTGGGGAATCAAAATTCCCTGTGCCTGAGCGGTGAGGGAGGTGAGTCCAACCACAACCAGAAGCAAAAACACATGGAAGAAAATTCCTCCAGGTTGCCAGCAGCGACGAAACCCCTGAGTCATCATAAAAATTGTTCTCCGGTGCAAAAAATGAAATTCTGTTTGATTGAGAATTGTTGAATCTGTGGTCGCTTGAGCCCGCATCAAGGTTCCGGTCAAAGTTCTGAAAAACCCTCGATTCCAGGATACTTTTTCCGTTACGGCGACTGAACCCTGAACCCTGAACCCTGAGATGACTGGCTTCTAACTTTCCTACTCTGAACTGTATAAACTCTCCGGCATAAACCAAAATATGAACTCTTTTTCATTGACCTGAAGAATTGCTCTCTGCTAGCATTGCGCATCATCACCAACGGTTCTATTCAGAAGCCGTCACGCTTTCCAGACCAGGATTCATATCGTGTTCATCAAATTTGACCAGGGGGGATCACTTTTTGTTACTCGCGTAAACGGAGCAAAAGTTTACCTATGATTTGTCCTCAGTGCGGATACCTGCAATCAGACGACCGGATTCCCTGTCGTCGGTGCGGACAAGCGGTCCATTCTACGTCACAGCGTTCATCAGTTGGAAGTGTTTTAGATTTTCCCGGCAATACTCGGGGAGGAGTATTCAAAATGTCATCCCAGCGCCCTCCGATGGAGGTTCATAGTGCTCCCAATGTCCCGGCGTGGCGAGCCGAATTGAGCGCTCGCGTGCGACAGATTAAAGCCCGGCGTTCGATGGAAGCCGAACTTGAAGCCGCGATTCAGGAGCAGCAAAAATTGGCCGCTCTGGTCGCTCAGCCCAATGTGATTACGGTGACGGCGGAACCGGTCGCGATTGCGCCGGTACCAGAGCCTCCCCCACCTGTGGTCGAAGTGCTGAAATTTGAAGAGATTCACACCGATGAAAAATCTGAAAACCCGATTGTGAAAGCCATGCTGGACCGGGTACGCCGGGCATCTGAACACAGTCGTTCGATTGACGCGCCAACCCCACCGAAGCCTCGGTCAACTGGGATTCATCGGATGGCGACCACCCAGCCGATTTTGACCACGGCCACGGCGCCAGCGACGTTGCTCTCACCTGTTTCGGAACCCGCGATGCCCGATGTTTCCCTACACGCGGTTCCATCGCCATCAGTTGTGGCTGAACCTGTCCAATCTCCAGTCAGCCAGCTAAGTGAAGGACAATCCCTCTCCGCATTTGTTGGCTCAGAATCCTTTATGGGTGTGCCGGAAACGGATGAGTTTGCCTTTTCAGAACTGGATGCAGAGCTGGATGCTGTCTTTACTGCCTCCGGCGAGGTTGTTCGCCCTGAAATTGTGGAGCGCTTGCGTGCCGGCGCCATTGATGTGGCTACGATACTGATTTCGAATGTGCCGCTATGGATTGCGGTTCAGGCAGTTGGGGCGGAATTTACTGACGCTCGGGTTGCCGTGCTCCTGACCGTAGCTGGTATTTTGATTGCGGGCGTGTACCTGTTTGGAACGATGGCGGTTGCTGGCCAAACCTTTGGCATGCAATTTGGCGGGTTATGTGTGGTTTGCACCCAAACGCGGCAGATTCCAACCTTAAAACAGGCATTTTTACGGGCAATTGGTTATGTTGCCTCCTTTTTTACATTGATGATTGGATTTGTTTGGGCTATTTTTGACCCCAATCAACGCGGGCTTCACGAGCACCTCTCTGGAACACAGCTCATCCGCGTCGGAAAATGAAGAATGAAGAATGAAGAAACTCTTCAGCTTAATTCTTAATTCTTAATTCTTAATTCTTAATTCTAATCCTGCCGGGGTGGTGGAATAGGTAGACACAACGGACTTAAGTCAGTCAATTGAGCACGTTGGATGGAAACACCAGCGTGAATGGAGCCAAATTCGGTGAACCCTTTCAGGTCAAGCTGATGGCAACGCCGAGCTAAAGCGATTGCAGGTCGGTTGCAATCGCAAAGTGTAGAGACGAGACGGCTCCCTCCTGTGCGCAAATTCAAGCTGTATTGTGTATGGAGAAGGCATCGTCCAGACCACAAACTGAATGACTTCAGGCAGTGAAAACTGCAGTGGTAAGAAAATCCGTTGCTGCTTACGCGGCGTGCGGGTTCGAGTCCCGCCCTCGGCATCCTTCACCAATTCAACATTCTCCTGCCTTACCTCCAGGAAGCCCCGCCTGGGACTTCGCGAGGATCGTGCGGGCAAGTTATTTCATTTCCAATGGTTCAACCTTCCTCTTATATCATCCGTCGGGCAACGCTGGCGGATGCACCTGCTCTGGCAGACGTCGCCGCCAAAACTTTCCACGACACCTTTGCTGAATTTAATTCCAAAGAAGATATGGATGCCTATATGGCAACGGCCTTTAGCGTCAATCAGCTTGCGGCTGAACTGGCCGACCCCGATGCCACATTTTTTGTGGCTGATACGGGGGAGACACTGGCTGGATATGCCAAAGTCAGTGCTGGCGAAGCCCCGCCTTGTGTAACCGGCCCTAAACCCTTTGAACTGGTCCGGCTTTATGTCCGCCAGGAATGGTTTGGAAAAGGTGTCGCTCAAGCATTGATGCAAACCTATGTTGATGAAGCCAAAGCTGGTGGCTATCAAACGCTGTGGCTTGGCGTCTGGGAAGAAAACCACCGGGCAAAAGCTTTTTACCGCAAATGGGGGTTTGAAGACGTTGGGGAAAAAGTCTTTATGTTGGGAGAGGACGTGCAAACCGACCGTGTCTGGATGCGTCAGTTAGGGGGAATGAAGTCAGTCCCACCTGCGTGAGCGGGTGGGGTGCAGTGTGGGATTCAATTCCTGGCAAATTCTTATCTTATTGAATCATAATAGTTTTTAACTCAAGGGGAGCACTTATGGCTAATTTAGTACTGATTCGTCACGGTGAATCGCAGTGGAATTTGGAAAATCGCTTTACGGGCTGGGTGGATGTGCCGCTGTCACCAAAAGGGGAAGCGGAAGCCCTCGCGGCGGGCGAAAAAATCAAAGGCATGCACTTTGACTACCTGTTTACTTCGGTGCTCAAGCGGGCGATTGATACCGCGACCATTGCCACCGGAGTTTCTGGCCACCAGGATTTGCCCGTCAAACGGGATCAAGCGCTCAATGAACGCCATTACGGTGACTTACAGGGGCTCAATAAAGCGGAAACGGCTGAAAAATTTGGAGATGCCCAGGTGAAAATCTGGCGTCGAAGTTATGATGTCCAGCCTCCAAATGGCGAAAGCCTGGCTGATACCGCCGCTCGGGTACTGCCTTACTACGAAGCTGAAATCTTCCCGCTCTTAAAGCAGGGCAAGGATGTTTTGATTGTCGCACACGGCAACAGTCTGCGCTCACTGGTGATGCACCTGGATCAATTGACCCGAGAGCAGGTGATTGAACTCAATATCCCAACTGGTGCGCCTTTGCTCTATGAACTCAACGAAGATGGAAACGTGCTTTCGTCGCGCTACCTTTAAGAAGATGAAGAAAGTGGTTAGTGGTTAGTGGTTAGTGGTTAGTGGTTAGTGGTTAGTGGTTAGTGGTTAGTTTCGAAGACCCGGAACCCGATGGCTGGTTTTTCTTCGAAAGTATTGATTTCTAACCACTAACCACTAACCACTAACCACTTTCTTCATTCCCGTCCTATTCCATCCGATAGTTTGGCGCTTCTTTGGTAATGATCACGTCGTGGACATGGCTTTCGCGAAGTCCCGCTGCTGTGATTTTGATGAATCGGGCGTCGGCTTTGAGTTGTGCAATCGTTTGGCACCCTGTGTACCCCATCCCGGCTCTCACCCCACCGACGAGTTGGCGAATCATCCCTTCAAGCGGGCCTTTATAGGGTACCCGGCCTTCAATCCCTTCCGGCACCAGTTTGGATTCGACCGTTTCGCCTTCCTGCGCATAGCGGTCTTTGCTGCCCTCTTTCATCGCCGCAATTGAACCCATTCCCCGGTACGATTTAAAACTCCGACCTTGATAGAGAATGATTTCACCGGGGCTTTCATCCGTACCGGCAAAGAGCGAACCAATCATCACGGTATCAGCGCCGGAAGCCAGGGCTTTGGTGACATCACCAGAATATTTGATCCCACCGTCGCTAATGAGTGGAACGCCAGCTTCCAGAGCCGCTTTCGCGGTTTCAGAAACGGCAGTGATTTGTGGTACGCCAATGCCAGCCACCACCCGCGTGGTACAAATACTTCCTGGTCCAACACCAGTTTTGACGGCATCAACTCCGGCTTTGATCAAATCACGGGCGCCTTCAAACGTAGCCACGTTTCCAGCCACAACATCAACTTCGGGGAATTTCTTTTTCACCTGACGCACAGCGTCGAGGACCCGGGACGAATGACCGTGAGCCGTATCCACAACCAGAGCGTCAACTCGGGCCCGAAGCAATTCTTCGGCTCGTTCCAGATAATCACCAGTTGCTCCGATAGCGGCAGCGACGCGCAGTCGTCCCAGGCTATCTTTGGTTGCCAACGGGTAGCGAATTGCTTTTTGAATGTCTTTGACCGTGATTAAGCCTTTGAGGCGAAAGGCTTCATCAACCACGAGGAGTTTTTCAACCCGATGCTTCTGCAAAATGCCACGGGCTTCTTGCAGCGTGGTTCCAATCGGAACCGTGATCAGGTTGTCTTTGGTCATGACTTCCGAAACCGGAAGGTGGAGGCGGGTTTCAAAACGCAGGTCGCGGTTGGTCAAAATTCCAACCAGTTTGCCCTGAACATCAACGATGGGGACGCCAGAGATATGAAACCGGGCCATAACCTGGAGCGCCTCTGACAGTGGACGATCCGGAGTCATGGTCACCGGATCAACAATCATTCCACTTTCAGAGCGTTTGACTTTATCAACTTCGTCATATTGCTGACTAATGGAAAGATTTTTGTGAACGACGCCGATGCCGCCCTGTTGAGCCATGGCGATGGCCATGCCACTTTCAGTGACAGTATCCATTGCGGCGCTAACGATAGGAATATTCAGTTTGATAGTGCGTGAAAAAAAGGTGGTGGTGTCGGTTTCAGTTGGAATGACGTCGCTTTTGGCAGGTAACAACAGCACGTCATCAAAGGTCAAAGCTTCCTGCAAATCTGGTTGTAACATAAGTCACGATCACACACGGAGTGGGGAAAAGTCCTGTGAAACGGCTGGGCGCCGGTTGAACAGGAGGTCAGCGGTTGTGGGTTTGAAGAAGATGAACACCCTATAAATCCTCAAGTCCAGCGGTAGGTAAAAGGGCAAATCGTACCAATCCCAGGATAGGGTTGCAATCCAGAACGGCGAACGCCACCTGACAGTACGTTCTTTTCAATCACAAGGAATAAGGTTGTAAAGTCATCTAATAAAAGTATTTAAGTGAGCAAGCCATTGATCGGAGTCAGACAATATCTCTGAAATTTGAACAAAAACACAGCTTTTGAGGTCTAAAAGACAGGAACAGATTTTTCTTTCAGCTCCATATGATTTTGAGAATAGTTACAAAAAAGCACGGGAACACAGGAGAACAAACTTGTTTCAGCCGCGTCGGTCAATAACAATGATGTTCGCTGGGTTTATTCAAATTCAGTTCAGCCTCTCCCACCAACTCAAAGAATTGCCTCACCTTGAAGCAACCTGATTCCCTTTTGTAGAAAGAAGCGCCGACTTATGACCCGATCTCTGTTCTTTTTCTTCCTGACCCTTGGTTTGATGGTGTGTGTTGGGGGAATATCCCTTCGTCCTACCCAGGCCCGTTACACGGTGACGCCTGATTCGCATGCATCACAGATATCCCAGGTTTCTGAAGATGGACTCTGGCAAGCGGTTGAAGAATCATCACTGAATCGCTCTCAAGCTGAGCGCCAGATTATCCCATCAGCGTATCGAGTGGTGTTGCTCAATCAGGCAAGACTCACCAATGTGCTCAAGCAAGCTCCGATGGAGTTTTCACGAGCGGCTCAAACCACCTCAACCGTGATGACCCTTCCGATGCCGGATGGAACTTTCTCCCGGTTTCGGATTGAAGAATCACCGGTGATGGAGCCCAAACTAGCTGCTCAGTTTCCAGAGATCAAAACCTATTGCGGGCAGGGAATTGACGATCCGACGGCGATTGTCCGGTTTGATCGAACGCCAGCCGGGTTTCATGCCATGGTGCTTTCAACCGAAGACACCGTCTACGTTGATCCTTATCAAAAAGGCGATACTGAAACCTGTATCAGTTATTTCAAACGGGACTACCAGAAAGATACCGAAGCCTTGCGCTGCCTGGTACCGTCAGACGAGTTCAGCCATTTGCCTGACGGAGAACTGAGTTCAAGCAGCCAACGAGCGCCGTTTGGGACAACATTGCGAACCTATCGGCTGGCGCTGGCCGCAACCGGCGAATACACGGCTTTCCATGGTGGCACGGTGGCTGGGGCGCTGGCGGCCATTACCACCAGCGTCAATCGGGTGAATGCGATTTATGGGCGCGAACTGGCCATCCGCATGGTGCTGATTGCCCAGGAAAGCTCGATTATCTACACCAGTTCCGGAAGTGACCCATACACCAATGATGACGGCGGACAGATGCTTGGCCAAAATCAGTCCAATCTGGATCAGGTGATTGGCTCGGCCAATTATGACATCGGGCATGTGTTTAGCACCGGTGGTGGAGGCATTGCCTCCCGTGGTGGAATCTGTAACAGCAATGCCAAGGCTCGTGGGGTAACAGGTTTGCCCGCCCCGGTGGGAGACAGCTTTGACGTGGATTTTGTGGCGCATGAGATGGGCCATCAGTTTGGGGCAAACCACCCATTTAATGGGACAACCGGAAATTGTGGTGGTGGAAATCGGGCGCCAGGTTCCGCCTATGAACCCGGTAGCGGGTCAACCATTATGGCGTATGCCGGAATTTGCGGCGGCGAAAATATCCAGCGCAACAGTGATGATTATTTTCACGGTCATAGCATGGATGAAATCATCAGTTTTATTACTGGCAATGGGAATGGATGCGCCACCCCCAGCGCCACCAACAATCAACCTCCAGCAGTTGAAGCCGGGGCAAGTTTTACTATTCCACGAAGCACTCCGTTTATCCTGACAGCTTCTGGGAATGATCCAGATGGCGATGCACTAACCTATTGTTGGGAACAGTTTGACCTTGGTACGCAAGGACCACCAAATACCGACGATGGCAGTCGCCCAATTTTTCGCTCATTCAAGCCGACGACCAGTCCATCACGAACCTTCCCCCAACTGTCAGACATTTTGAATAACCGGGCGACCTTCGGCGAATCTTTGCCGACAACGAGCCGGACCCTGAATTTTCGGGTGACTGTCCGTGATAACCGCGCCACCGGAGGCGGTACAAACTTTGATTCAACCAGGGTTACGGTGAGCAGTCAAAGCGGGCCATTTCTGGTCAGAGAGCCAAACACCGCAGTTCAATGGGTGGTTGGCTCAACACAAAATGTCGTGTGGGATGTGGCCAGTACCGCACAATCACCCGTGAACTGTGCCAGTGTTCGGATCCTGCTTTCGACCGATGGTGGACAATCGTTTCCGATCACCCTGGCGGCTGAAACTCCAAATGACGGCACCGAAGCCATTACCGTGCCCAATAATTTGACCAATACCGCCCGGATTAAGGTTGAAGCCGTGGGAAATATTTTCTTTGATATTTCAAACGCCAATTTCCAAATCGCTCAGTCTGCCAGTAACACTCCGCCAACCATTACGGCTGTTCCCGCGATTACCCAGGCGCAAGGCGGATCAGCAACCGGCGTTACCGTTGCCACCGTCACCGATAAAGAAACACCAGTTGGAAATTTGATTGTCCAGGCGATCCAGATTCCGGCGGGTCTGGTAATTTCGCAGATTGCCAACTCCAATGGGATGATCACCGCCACCCTGTCAACTGGGTGCCGGGCAACCACCGGCGCCAATAATTTCACATTGCAGGTAACTGATTCTGAAGGATTAAAAGCAACGGCCAGGTTAACGGTCAATGTCACCGCCAACACACCTCCAACCATTGGCGAGTATCAGGCGGCAACCGTGACCCAAAACAGTTCCGTGACGGTTTCCCCGTCAGCACCTCCCGCAGACGATGGTTCGGCAACCATCACGGCGATGGCTGAAGGATTCACTGGAACCTTTGCGGTTGATCCACAGACGGGTGTTGTGACGGTGAGCAACGCCGGACCAGTTGGCACCTTCACGGTGACTGTTCGCATTGCCGATACCTGCGGGGAAGCCGTGACCCGAATTTTCTCCTTGACTGTAAGTCCGGCAGTACAAATTACCAGTGCCAGCTATTCGAAAAAACTGCTTTCCATCACTGGCACCGGGTTTGGCACCAGTCCAACAATCATCGTCAATGGCACCCCTTTACCGGCAAGCGTGATTCAACCCGGCGGCAGCGACACAAGCGTAACGGCCAAAGGTGGGAAGAAAAAACTCAGTTTGCGCAAAGGTGAAAATACAATTCAGGTGATTGGGGTTGGCGGAGTGCAATCAAATATAGAGACGCTGACCTTATGAAGACGATTGAGAAAGCTATTTTCTTTCAATAATTTGCAGGGATTAACCATTGCCGGGTAATGGCCATGAAATGACAATCCTGATATACGGGGAATTGGTACGGAGAAGACAAACGTAAAAAAGTTGTAAGATTGATGCGAACTTCATTCTCCTGAGTCACGTATCAGGCAACATCTTTTCACTCCTTCTTCAAAATCCCGTTCGAAAGGTTATTCATTATGTGGACATTGCTCGGTTGGTTAGCGATTGCTTTGTCAACAGTTGCCGTTTTTGACATTTTAGGCGGCAGCCGCACCCTGGCGGAAAAAGTCATGTTAATTGTATTTGTGGTTGCCTTCCCGCTGGTTGGTTCGACACTGTATTTAACCATGCTCCGCGAAAAGAAATAGCTCTTATACCTTCTTCATCCGTTTTCATTGTACACACACTGCATCTGGTGATTTGGCCCGCTCAACTTTTGAGTGGGCATTTTTTTTGCCCTGAATCTGTCTGAATTGACGCACGTGCAAAAGCTTCCCACACTGGGTTTTGAGTGCTGAGTTTGATATAACCACCAACCAGGGATGTGCGTTCGCAACCCACAACCCGTTCCTTCCATCTCAGTTCGCACTCATCACAATTTTCCAAAACAGGAGACTGATCAACCCATGCGAAAACCCGTTTTTTCCGCCCGGCGATTTGTCTGTCTTGTGCTGCTCGGGTTGCTGGTGATAACACCAGCATTTATCCAAAATATTGCAGTCAAAGCAGATAGCCGTCCAGGTGCTGAAGCTCAGGCGTTTATTGATGAATATACCGATACCTGGCTCAAGCTGTTATATAGCTATAACCTGGCCGAATGGGAGTCAAACACCCGAATCATCGAAGGTGATACAACCAATGCCAAAGCCACGAACGCGGCACTTGAAAAACTCTCAGCCTTTTGTGGTAGCAAAGGCAATATTGAAAAAGCACAGGCGTTCCTCAAGCAAAAAGACCAGTTGACACCAGTTCAAAAACTGCAGTTGGAACGCATTCTCTATCTGGCGGCTGATACCCCTGAAATCGCCAAAGATGTCGTTTCAAAACGAATTGCCGCTCAAACCACCCAGGTTGAGAAACTATATGGCTTTGATTACAAAATTGACGGCAAGTCGGTGACCACAAACCAGATTGACGATATTTTGCGCACTTCGACCAGTCTGCCTGAACGCCGCAAAGCCTGGGAAGCCTCCAAAGAAGTTGGTAAAACACTCAAAGATGGACTGGTCAATTTGCGACAACTCCGCAACCAGTCAGTCAAACCGCTTGGCTATAAATCATATTTTGACTATCAGGTATCTGAATATGGGATGACTTCGGCGGAAATGATGAAGCTGATGGATGAAATCAACCGTCAGCTTCGTCCGTTGTATCGCGAACTCCACACTTATGCCCGCTATGAACTGGCGAAAAAGTACAATGCCCCCGTTCCTGACACGCTTCCGGCAGATTGGCTCCCAAACCGCTGGGGCCAGGACTGGAGTTCAATGGTCAATGTTGAAGGCATGGATGTTGATTCAGCCCTCAAAGACAAGTCTCCAGAATGGATTGTCAAACAGGCCGAGCAGTTTTACATCAGTCTTGGCTGGCCGGCATTGCCACCCGTATTCTGGGAAAAATCGTCGCTCTACCCGCCTCCGCCCGATGCCAAATACAAAAAAAACAACCATGCCAGCGCCTGGCACCTGGATTACAAAAACGACCTGCGCTCGCTGATGAGTGTTGAGCCAAACGCTGAGTGGTATGAAACCACCCATCATGAGTTGGGTCATATTTACTATTATGTCAGTTACACCAATCCAGATGTTCCGCCCTTGCTCCGCAGTGGTGCCAATCGGGCGTATCACGAAGCCATCGGCAGCATGATTGGGCTGGCGTCAATGCAAAAACCTTTCCTGGAAGGTCGCGGTCTGGCGCCAAAAGATGTCAAAGTGGATCAGACTCAGGCACTGCTCAAAGAAGCACTCAATTATGTGGTGTTCATCCCGTTTTCCGCCGGAGTGATGCCCGGATTTGAATATGATGTGTATGAAAAAAACCTGCCCAAAAATAAACTGAACCAGCGCTGGTGGGAATTAGCCGCAAAGTATCAGGGAATTGCGCCACCATCGAAACGCGGCGAGGCATTCTGTGATGCCGCCACCAAGACCCACATCAATGACGATGCGGCCCAGTATTATGACTACGCCTTGTCCTACGTGCTCTTGATGCAGCTTCATGATCATATTGCCCGCAACATCCTGAAGCAGGATCCGCACGCAACAAACTACTATGGCAGCAAAGAAGTCGGCGATTTTCTGCGCAAAATTATGACACCTGGTAGTTCACGTGACTGGCGCGTGGTTCTGCGCGAAGCCACTGGCGAAGACCTCAGTGCCAAAGCCATGCTGCGCTATTTTGAACCGTTGATGGAGTATTTAAAGAAAGAAAACCAGGGGCGGAAACACACGCTGCCAGAACTGTAAAATGGGGCTGAAGAAACCGGGCTGAAGACATCGGGCTAAGGGCTTGGGGCTTACAAATCATTTGAATTCAATTAGTTTTTACCCTAAGCCCCAAGCCTTTAGCCCTGGTTTTTCAGCCCCAAGCCCTTAGCCCGATGTCTTCAGCCCTACCCAACCTGCCAGACTTTGATCATTGTATCGTAGCCGCCTGAAACCAGGAGATTGCTTTTTGGGGAAAAGCGTAGCGCAAAAATTGACCCGTCATGGGCTTCTTCAGAGGCAATGATTTCCTGATTTTCCAGGTTCCAGATTCGTAGCTCGCCATTCCAATCGCCAGAAGCCATCCACAATCCATCGGCTGAAAAGGCAATCGCCCGCACTGCTTCATCGTGTCCCCAGAGGACTTTGCAGCCTTCGGGCAAATTGTCGAGGTCCCAGAGGCAAACCACCTGGTCACGTCCTGCCGAAGCCAGCAGATGCCCTTGTGGTGAGTAGGCAACTGCCGTCACCGCATGACCTGCCCGCAAGAGCGATTCCTGTTCAGTTTTGGTCACCATATCCCACAAGCGGACCGTGTCATCGGCGCTTCCCGAAGCCAGAAGATTTCCATCCGGTGAAAAGGCAACCGATTCAACGGTTTTGGTATGGCCTTCAAGCGAGGTAATTTGCCGATAGCGGATGGTGTCCCACAGTTTGATTTCCGTATCACAGGCCGAAGCCAGCCAGCGACCATCCGGTGCAAAGCTTAATGAACGCACCGAAGCTTTATGACCCAGGGCAATGATTTCGCGCTCGCCTTTCACCAGCCACAGGCGGACCGTTCCATCGGCTCCGGCTGAGGCAATGCGAGTGCCGTCCGGTGAAAAAATGGCGGAATTGACTGAATATTCGTGCCCACGCAGCACCGAACGCTCCTGGTTGGTGGTCATATCCCATAACCGGATCGTACCGTCTCCGCTCGCAGAGAGCAGGGAGGTGCCGTCAGGTGAAAAGTCCAGTGATTTGATCACGTGTTCGTGACCCTGAAGCGCTGACTTTTCCGAGAGTTTAATGACCTGGGCGACGTGGGATTTGCCAGTTGTAAACAATGGCGAAATAGATGGAATCGCCGTGTCTTCCGGTTCAAACCGGGTAAACTGGCCGGTAATCGGTTTGGATTTCGGCGGGGCAAAACTGGCGGATTTTTCAACCGTGACGGGTGGGTTCACGGCTTGTGACAGATCCGTGTACAGCTCCATGGCTGATTGTTGACGGAGTTCACGATTTTTTGAAAGCGAGCGCATCACGACATTTTCAAGGGCTTCGCTGATGTCGCTTCGGAGCAATCGCAACCGGCGCGGCGGGTCAATTGCGTGCTGAATAATGACCGCTGAAGGGGTTGGTGCGTCAAACGGCACGCGTCCAGAGAGCATTTCATAAACCGTTACGCCCAGGCTGTAGACATCAGACCGGGCGTCGAGTTCTTCGCCCCGGCACTGTTCCGGTGACATATAGTGTGGCGTTCCCATCACCAGCCCCGGCTCGGTCAGATTCAGGGAATGAATGCCGGATCGTTCTTTGAGTTTGGCAATTCCAAAATCAACCACTTTGACCTGTTCCAGGCCGCCTTCACTGGCTTCAACCACGATATTGTCAGGCTTCAAATCACGGTGGATGACGCCGGCACAGTGTGCCGCATGAACCGCCTCGCACACTGGACGCATAATTTCCAGAACACGTTGCGGTGTCAACTGACCTAAATCTTCGATCTCATCACGCAGTGACCGACCCCGGAGAAGTTCCATGGCCAGATACGCCTGACCGGTTGGCAATACGCCAAAGTCATACACGCCGATGACATTTGGGTGGTTGAGTCGGGCAGCGGCGCGTGCTTCCTGGCGAAAGCGTTCGAGGGTTTCATTACTGGATACAAAATCAGGCAGCACGATTTTGAGGGCAATGGTCCGGTCCAGTTCAAGATGGGTTGCTTTAAAGACAGATCCCATCCCGCCTTGACCCAGGAGCATGTCAATTCGGTATTTGCCGTCAACCGCGCGTGGACCCGGAAAGGCTTCGACTAAAAAAAGCCCATCCTGGGCACAACGCAGTTCAGTATCTTCATAACATCGCTTACAGATTGGGCAGTATCTCATGAGCGTGAAGGCTCTCGGCTAACCCTGTCAGGCCGGTGCGGCTGACACTGGCTTGCAGTGGGATTTTGGGAAATAGACTTCAGGATTGAAATTGAGAGGTGATCCGTTTCAGAATGCCCGCCTTGACGCCGCGAGCCCGGCCAGTGTAGCACATCTTTTTTTCCACTGAGTAGGTTTCGGCCTCAAATTGTTTTGGATCATTTCTTTACCAGGAGCATCGAATGTCAAATCTTCCACCCCAAAGCGCGCTGGCTGCAGCCATCGAGCAACTTCGGTCAGGTAACGGCGCCCAGGCAGAGGCGCTGATTGTGAATGCGACCGAAGCTATCTTCACCCAGTATGGACCTGAGAGCTCCAAATATGCCGCTGCCTTGTTTGACCTGGGAAGTTTTTTTGTGGCGATTGAAAGTTTTGAACGGGCAGTTGACACCATGCGTGAGGCCACCAAAGTTCCTTATCTGGGTGAATCCGGGCAACGTGACCATCTGACCTATGTGTTGAATCTGGGTGAGTTATTGATTCACGTTGAACAATTTGAAGAAGCCGAGACGGTTTTGAGAACCAACGTGACTGATCGTGAAGCTTTTTATGGCCGGCAGCACGCCGGGTATGCCTTTGCTCTGATTCCACTCGCCGAAGTTGTCTGGTTGACTGGTAATCAGGAGGAAGCCCAGGAACTCATTCTGCAAGCCGTTCAAATTCTCTGGGTTGAAGGCAATCCGCGAGTAGCTCAGGCGATTGCACTGCAAGCATTTATTCTGGCCAGCAACGGGTTTGATTCAGGATTTGAGCTGATTCGTGACGTTCCCCTTGAGTTGATTGAGGATATTTTGCAGCAAGTCTTTCGCCGTCAGGATGTGGCCGATCCTGGGCTGGTCTTGATGGTGCTCCAGGACGCCTTGCGATGGGTTGATTCGTTGCCTGAGGCGACACTTGAGTTTAAACAACAGGTGTTGGCGCAATTATCAACCATCGCCCGAACGACTGGGGAACATTCGGTTCGGCTTGGAGCGCTCAAGGCATTGCTGGAAGTCAGCCAGAAGGTAGGTGATTTTCGACAGGAAATTGATGTTGAAATGGCACTTGGGCTGGCACTCAGTGAACTAAATGAATCAGAAAAAGCCGATTATGCCTATCAGCGGGCTGGGGAACTGGCTCGTTCGTTGGGCGACCCTGGGTTGTATTCAGGGGTACTACGCAACTATGGGTTGTTTCTGGCAGATCTGGAGCGCCGCGCCGAGGCTGAAGCGGTGCTCCGAAAATCAGTTGTGATTGCCCAGGCCGGACTTGATCAACTACAGACCGGGCGTGCCCTGATTGCCCTGGGTATTTTCCTTCAACACGACCATAAACTGGCTGAGGCTCAAGAACTTCTGGAACAGGCCCTTGGGATTTTGCCCGTTGCTCATCCTGACACCCTCTATGCCCGAAGCCATCTGGATGCCATTCGAACGAACCAGAGCTGCGGGTGTGGCGATATGTCCGATGCGATTGCCGTAACCTTAAAAGCCCTGGTTGAACCCAATCTGCCGCCTGATTTGCTCGATGAAATTTCGCTGGGTGAAGATATGGACGTCCAGGTTCAGCTCAAACGCGAACCGACTGAAGACGAGGTGGACCAGTTGAATCGGGTGATTGGCCATGCCGTTCGCGAACTTCGTGAACGCTTTCGTCGGCAGGGGTTTTCAGGTACTGACCGCGGAACTGAATGAAGAATGAGGTTAGTGGTTAGTGGTGCAAATGAAGGATTGAAGCAGTTTTGGTTCTTAACCTACGAAGTAGGTGACGGCTCGTAGCCCAGGGCGAGTCTTCGAGCCCTGGGAACCTGGTCATTCTTCACCTTTTCCCCGCCTGGCCAGCCGCCGCCGTAGGCGGCGGCTGGCCAGGCGGGGGTGAGTAGCCAACTTTTTCCCAGGGTTGCACCCTGGGCTACGAGCCTGCCACCCGCTTCGCGGGTTCAAATCCGCTCATTTTTTCAACTCTTAACTGGCATTAGTGGTTAGAAATCAATACTTTCGAAGAAGAACCAACCACTAACCACTAACCACTAACCACTTTCTTCATTCTCAATTCTCTTCATTCCGGCGAAAACTCCGTTGTCGGAATGCTTCATAGAGCACAACACCTGCCGCCACCGAAACATTGAGGGATGAAATCTGACCTGCCAGGGGAATTGACACGATTAAGTCGCAATGTTCCCGAACCAGCCGCCGCATGCCTTTGCCTTCGCTTCCCAGAACAATCGCCGTCGGAGTTGTAAAATCCCATTCGGTGTATCGTTTAGATCCACCTTTTTCAACCCCGACCACCCAGATTCCACGTCCTTTGAGCCGTTCAATGAAATAAGACAGGTTCGTGACTCGTGCCACCGGCAGGTGTTCGGTTGCGCCGGCTGATGCTTTGACCACCGTTTCAGTCAGACCCGCCGCGTGATGTTCCGTCACAAAAACACCTTGTGCTCCAGAACATTCAGCCGTTCGGACAATCGCCCCCAGATTATGTGGGTCTTCAACCTGATCAAGCAAAACCAGGAGCGGAATACCTGTCACCGCTTCGAGCAGGTCATCCGGGTCGGCATAGTTCGCTGCTGCTACCACGGCGATAACCCCCTGATGGTTGGCATTGGCCGCGAGCTGGTTCAGGCGTTCGCGGGGTTCTTCGACACAGGTAACTCCATTGCGACGCGCCAGTTGCCGGATTTCTTCCAGTCGAGCCGGTTGCCCGCCACGGGCAAAAATGATGCGATGGATGTTGCGTTTACCAGCCCGCAACGCCTCTAAAACTGGGGAAACTCCATAGATGTGGGACATAGATTTATAAAAGGAGCGAGTAGCGAGATAGCGAGTAGCGAGGAGTCAATCCAAAAGAGCGAGATAGCGAGATAGCGAGAAACGAGTAGTCAGAAAGACGGGATAACAAGTCACAAATTATATAACCTGTTCATAAGCAGCAAATTTTTGGGGTTGAAATCGAAAAAACATTCAAACAAAGAGTTGCTGAACTATCAGACTATAGAATTTGTCTTACTACTCGCTACTCGCTATCTCGCTACTCGCTATCTCGCTACTGGTGAGCATATTTCTCACCGGCTTTGATGGCGACGGTTAAGACATTTTGTTGAGGAGGAATCGGGCAACTGTAGCTGGAATTATAAGCGCAGAAAGGACTAAATGCCCGATTAAAATCAAGGACATAGGTGCCAGTTTCATTTTCTTCAAGCTCCAGATAGCGGCCAGCACCATACGTTTCCACACCGGATGTCGCGTCTTTGAACGGCACAAAAAGCGTTCGCAAGGCCAGCGGCGAAGCGTTTTGCACACTTTTCAAGGCAAGCAGGGAACATTTCGTGCCGGATATTTCAAAGTGAAATGAGCCAACTACTGTGTAGAGGCGATCTTCACCATTCGTGGCTGGCATTTTCAGTGTTTCCCCTGACTTTGAAGGTGTGAGCTGGCACACAATTCGATAGTTCAGATCAACCGGAAAATAGGTCAAGCCTTTAAACGCCGCCCGTTCACTTTCAGGGATTGGCGATCCATCCAGGTTCTTCAATGAATAATCTTTTGCCTGTCGAAGTTCTTCGAGTGCCTTCTGAATTGATTCAGGCGAGGCTTTCGGGTTGGTCAAGGGATCGGTTTCAGTCGGAGACCCAACTGGTGACGTCTGTTTTTGGGGAATTTTAGGAAGTTCTGAATCCGATACCTTCTGAGGCTGGTTAGTACACGAAGCAGTGAGGCCGACAGCCAGTGTAACCAGCATCAGAAACAACCGTGCCTTGAAAGTCAAATAGCAGCAATGATTTAAACCTTTAAACACAAGGCAGGAAATCCTTTTCATTTGGTGAGGGCTTGTGGGTCGAGGGGTCGAGGGTTGAAGACCTCAGGCTGAAGGTGTCGGGTTGGAGAATTGGTTTTCTTTCATCCCTCATCCTTCATCCCTTTGGTTGCCCCCAGCCTGTCGTCTTCATCCCGAAAATCTTCATCCCGAGCCTCAGAGAACTACTTGCCCTTAAATTCCGGTTTCCGCTTTTCGAGGAACGCTTTGACGCCTTCTTCTTTGTCTTCACTGGCAAAACACAGGGCAAACAGGTCAACTTCGCGTTCAAGACCTTCGCGCAGATTGGCTTTGGCGGCTGATTTCACCGCTTCTTTCGCAAAGCGAAGGGCAACCGGGCTCTTGTCGGCAATCTTTTTGGCCAGTTCGAGGGTTTTGGCTTCAAGTTCAGCGTGTGGAAAGACGTGGTTGACAAGGCCAAGTTTGAGGGCTTCCTGAGCATCAACCATATCGCCAGTCAGAATGAGTTCCATGGCTTTGCCTTCACCAATCAGCCGGGCCATGCGTTGTGTTCCTCCACCACCGGGAATGACACCCAGTTTAATTTCAGGCTGGCCGAGTTTGGCATTTTCGCTCGCGACACGGATGTCGCAGGCAAGTGCCAGTTCGCAGCCGCCACCCAGACAAAAGCCGTTGATCATGGCAATGACTGGTTTGGGGAAGTTTTCCATTGCGTCAAATGCCCGGCGGCGGGTCATCACTTCGCGTTGGGTGATGGCGGTCATTCCGGCAAATTCACTGATGTCGGCACCAGCAATAAAAGCTTTTTCGCCCACACCGGTCACAATCAGAACTCGAACTTCCGCATCATCATGCAGTTCTTCGAGCGCCTTCAAAATCTCATTCCGGGTTGGAATGTTGAGGGCGTTCAGCTTGTCAGGACGGTTAATTTTTAAGAAGGCAATCGCACCTTGCTTTTCAATTAAGAGATTTTCGTACACGGGTTACACTCCAAATAAAGAAAAAGTTTTGGGATGAGGTGATAGGGAATGAAGAAAGTGGTTAGTGGTTAGTGGTTAGTGGTTAGTGGTTAGTGGTTAAGTACCTTACCGAAAATTCCAAGACATTTTGAACCACGAAACACACGAAATACACGAAAAGAATCAAACACTTACCAAATTCAATATCTCAGGAAACTTATGACAAAGTACTTAGTGGTTAGTGGTTAGTGGTTAGAAATCAATACTTTCGAAGAAGAACCAAGAACTAACCACTAATCACTAACCACTAGATGATTTCTTCATTCTTCATTCCAGGAATAGAAACCCTGGCCAGATTTCTTTCCAAGTTTCCCTTCGGCCACCAGGTTGCGAAGGATTTGAGGTGGACGAAACGACTCGGAACCGAGTTTTTCAAAGAGGTATTCTGCAATACTGAGCCGCACATCTAGCCCAACCATATCGGTCAGTTTGAGCGGACCAATCGGGTGGTTGTAGCCCAACTCCATTGCGCGATCAATGTCCTGTGCCGATGCCACGCCGGTTTCCATCATGCGCATTGCTTCCAGGCCAAGTGCCAGCCCAAGCCGGCTGGTGGCAAACCCCGGTGAGTCTTGAACGACAATAGTTTCTTTGCCAAGTTGTTTGCCAAATTCAAGGGTCTGTTGGAGCACTGTCTCAGAAGTCTGTTTTCCACGAATGATTTCCAGCAGTTTCATGACCGGCACCGGGTTAAAAAAATGCAGGCCAATCACCCGTTCTGGTCGTGAAGTTGCCTCGGCAATCGCCGTGATACTCAGCGAAGAGGTATTGGTGGCCAGAATGGCTTGTGGGGCAAGATGTTGATCCAGTTCAGCAAACAGTTCCTGTTTTAAGGCCAGTTTTTCAGGCACTGCTTCAATAATACAGTCTGCCGGGTAGACCAGAGCCAGGTCAGAGGTGATGCGGAGCCGATCACAGGCCGCCGTTTTGGCTTCAGGTGTCAACCGACCTTTTTCGACCGCCTTTGCCAACCCAGAATGGATCGCTGAACGTGCCTGCTCAAGAACCGCCCCTGACACATCGTGTAAGACAACGTCACAGCCACTTTGGACACACACCTGGGCAATTCCACGCCCCATGGTGCCAGCTCCTAAAACGCCGACTTTTCGAATGGAATTCATAAAGTTCAATTATTGAAAGAATTGTCTTTCCTCAAACTCAGACCGCTCAATAGTTTTAGAGCGGAGGCATGCCAACAATATGGAAGCCGCCATCCACATAAATGACTTCGCCCGTGATGCCACGGCCCATATGTGAAACCAGAAACAGCGCTGTGTCGGCCACTTCGCTGACTTCGGTGTTGCGGCGCAGGGGGGCGGTTTCGCGGTGATACTGCAGCATCTTGGTAAAGCCACCGATGCCGCGCGCGGCCAGGGTGCTGATTGGACCGGCGGAAATGGCATTGACTCGAATGTTGGAGGGGCCTAAATCCGTTGCCAGATAGCGTACACTGGCTTCGAGTGCTGCTTTGGCAACGCCCATCACGTTGTAGTGGGGCATTGCCCGTTCAGCGCCAAGGTAGGAGAGGGTCAAAATGCTGCCACCCTTGTCCTTCATCAACGGAAACGCAGCCCGAGCCAGGGCGGTGAGGGAGTAGGCGCTGATATCGTGGGCGACTCGAAATCCATCCCGAGATGTCCCCAGGAAGGTGCCTTCCAGGTCTTCTTTTTGAGCGAACGCAATGGCGTGAACCAGAAAATCGAGCGTGCCAAACTGTTCTTTGAGGGTTTCAAACAGGGTGGCGACGTCTGCATCGTTGGTCACGTCGCAGGGAAGCACGAGTGGATTCTCAAGTTTTGCCGCCAGTTCGCGGACGTTTTCTTCAAGTCGGTCACCCTGATAGGTGAGTGCCAGCCGGGCACCAGCCGTGGCTGTCGCCTGGGCAATTCCCCAGGCCAGACTTCGTTTGTTGGCAACGCCTAAAATTAATCCTTTTTTACCTGTGAGCATGGGAGTTGGTACTTTCTAGGAATGAGGATGAGAATGAAATGGAGCGCGAAAATATCAGTCTCCTGGCGCCAGCGTCAAGCCAGCGCCAGGAAATCAATAAAACACAAAAAGGCGAACGGGGCAGGATCTGTTGAGTCTCCCCCTTCGCCTTTTGAATAAGACCTGCGTTCGGTGGTTTAGCCGCCGCCTTTTTTCAGTTCAACCAGTACCTGCTTGGCGACCGCTTTCAAGGTGTCAAACACCCCAACCCCTTTGAAGGCAACCCCTTCAAAGACGGGCTCGCCTTTGCGCATCAGCTCTTTTTTCAACTCTTCAATCGGCATGACGCCGGGAAGGTCGCGTTTGTTGAGCTGGAGGACATAGGGAATCTTCATCAAATCATAACCCTGGGCCTTGAGGTTGTTTTCAAGGTTCCACAGTGACTCAATGTTAGCGTCCATGCGTTCGTACTGGCTGTCGGCCACAAAAACCACACCATCTACACCCTTCAAAATGAGTTTGCGACTGGCATCGTAAAAAACCTGCCCAGGCACAGTGTAGAGGTGAAAACGGGTTTTGAACCCGCGCACCGTCCCAAGTTCCAATGGAAGAAAGTCGAAAAACAGCGTACGGTCCGTCTCAGTCGCCAGGCTGATCAGTTTCCCTTTGGCCTGGGGTGCCGTCGAGTCGTAAATGTACTGCAAATTGGTCGTCTTCCCGCCCAAACCCGGGCCGTAGTACACGATCTTACAGTTGATTTCTCGCGATGCGTAGTTAATGAATGTCAAGGCTGCAACCCTTACGAGTAGTTAAGAGATGGTTAATCGTCACGGCGGGAACAACTGGCCCACCGAATCCAACACAGGCATTGTTACTCACTCACGAAAGAGGTTGTCAATATCCTCATCCGTAATTTCAGCAAACGGGGTTTCCAGTGAGTTGCCCTTTTCTTTTTCCTGCTCAACTTTGCGCACAATTAATTCAAACACCTCAGTGAGTTCGCTCGATGCCCGTCTGACACGCAACCGGACAAGTCCGAGACTGGATCGTTCATCAAAGATGACGACCAGAATGACACGCTGAGCCACGATTGAGATGTGGATATTGTCGCGTTCGCCTTCATGAGAAAGGACTGGAAATTCTTTCTCTCCAATGAGGCGGGCCAATCCGTCAGTTGCCGCGACGTTTCCTGCCGTCAATGAAGCCAAACTGGTCGTATCAATATCGCCAAGTTCCCCATGTGAAGCTATTTGTTGTCCATTCTTATCAACAAGAAATACCATCTTGGCGTTCGCATCTTCGCACAGTTTGGCGATGATGGTTTTGATTAGTTGGTATTCCTCGCCGTAGAGCACCATCGCGGGGTTTGACATCGCTATTTTGACCTCGAAGCTTTAAAAGGGACGAACAGGCTCACCGTACAGAAGGATTCCTGCAGGTTTTGGATGGAAAATCTTTGCGGCTGTGTAGCCCTTTGTGATTATTGGAGTTATTATGAATCGGAGTCTCTTATAGCATAGCGGGGCAAACGCTTTCAAGGTCTTTCTCGCTCCTTGACGTGTCTTAGGAGCTTCTCCTACAATCCCTTTCATTCGTCATCATCAATTTGTTCACTTCCCACCAATGCGGTCTGGGACGAAGACCTCGCCGGGATTTCCAGCGAGAATGAAACTAACCTGTGGAGATTTAAAGATTTAAAGAGGGTGTCGTGCAGGGCTCGCTCAGGCCGGCGAAAAACAGTCCCGGCGCGCTTGCGCGACATTTTGTTGTTTCATGATCATTGATAAGCTTTTGACTCGAATTTTTGGCAGCGCAAACGAACGGTATCTGAAACGAATTCGTCCGCTTGTCACTGTAATCAACGACCTCGAACCTGACATCCAAAAACTCACGGATGACCAGCTCCGGGCGCAAACTGTGAAGTTTAAAGAACGTCTCGATGCGGGTGAATCGCTTGACGATCTGCTTCCAGAAGCCTTTGCCACCGTGCGCGAAGCCTCCCGCCGAACCACCACCATGCGGCATTTCGATGTCCAGATGATTGGTGGCATGGTGTTGCACCAGGGGCGGATTGCGGAAATGCGAACCGGTGAAGGAAAAACCCTGGTTGCCACACTTCCTTCCTACCTCAATGCCCTCACTGGGAAAGGCGTCCATGTCGTGACGGTGAACGATTACCTGGCTCGCCGTGACGCCGAATGGATGGGCCGAATCCATAAATTTCTGGGGCTCTCGGTCGGTGTCATCCAGAGCAATATTGATGACTTCACCCGGCGCGAAGCCTATGGGGCTGACATCACCTATGGGACCAACAACGAATTCGGCTTCGATTACCTGCGCGATAACATGAAGTTCAGTATCGCCCAGTGCGTCCAGCGCGAATACAATTTCGCCATCGTGGACGAAGTGGACTCGATTCTGATTGATGAAGCCCGTACTCCGTTGATCATCGCCGGCGCCTCAGACGATTCGACTGAGAAGTACTATATCGCTAATGACATTATCCCGCGGCTGAATGGTGAAACCGATTTTCTGGTTGATGAAAAAACACATACGGCCACACTGACGGAAGAGGGAATCGAACACGCCGAAAAATTGCTCGCCTGCGGCAACCTCTATGATCCGGCCAATCGTGAAATTCTGCATTGCGTCAACCAGGCCCTGCGCGCGCATACCCTCTATAAAGTTGATAAAGATTACATCGTCAAAGATGGCGAAGTCGTGATTGTTGACGAACATACTGGACGCATGATGACCGGTCGTCGCTGGTCAGATGGATTGCACCAGGCCGTTGAAGCCAAAGAAGGGGTGAAGATTGAAAAAGAAACCCAGACACTGGCCACCGTCACGCTGCAAAACTATTTCCGCATGTATGACAAACTTGCTGGAATGACAGGTACCGCCGAAACAGAAGCTCCTGAATTTGCAAAGATTTACAACCTTGACGTGACAATTATTCCGACCAATCGGGCGATGGTCCGTGTGGATAATCCAGATCTGGTGTATCGCACGGAGGCCGAAAAATGGGATGCTGCGGTGGAAGAAATTAAGGAGTTGTATGCCAAGGGGCAGCCAGTTCTGGTTGGGACGGCATCGGTGGAAAATTCAGAGCATCTGTCAGCCCTGCTCAAAAAAGTCAACGTGCCCCACAATGTGCTCAACGCCAAATACCACGAACGCGAAGCCGAAATCGTGGCCCAGGCTGGCCGGAAGGGGATGGTCACGATTGCCACCAACATGGCCGGTCGTGGAACAGACATTCTGCTGGGTGGAAATCCAGAATTCCTGGCCAAAGAAATTCTGAAACGTCAGGAAATCAATCCAGACGAAGCCACTCCAGAGCAACTTGAACCCGCACTCATTGAAGCTCAAGCCATTGTCGCCAAAGAACATGAGGAAGTTGTCAGCCTCGGCGGCCTCCACATTCTCGGCACCGAACGCCACGAATCACGTCGAATTGACAATCAGCTCCGTGGTCGTGCCGGGCGTCAGGGAGATCCTGGTTCGTCACGATTTTACCTCTCGCTCGAAGATGATCTGATGCGCATCTTCGGTGGCGAACGGGTCAAAAACCTGATGCTTCGCCTGGGAATGGAAGAAGGCGTGGCGATTGAAAGCAAGATGGTTTCCAAACAGGTCGAACGTGCCCAGAAATCAGTTGAAGGTCATAACTTCTCAATCCGCAAGCACTTGCTTGAATATGACGACGTCATGAACAAGCAGCGTGAAACAATTTATGGTTTGCGGCGCGAGTTGATCTCAGAAGGGGTTGAAGACCGACGGGAATTTATCAATGTCGCGGAAGACTTGCTCACCGACATCGTTGAGGAATTTGCCAGTGAGGATGTCCATCCGGATGAATGGAATCTGGATGGTCTCAAGATCAAACTGCAAGATATTTATGGGTTTGACCTTGAAGCGCATGAGCTGGATTTTGATGCGCTTTCAGCCGCTGAACTGCGGGATGAAATCTGGAAATTACTGAAGGAAATGTATGCCGAGAAAGAAGCGGCGGTTGGTTCAGACCGCATGCGGGAACTTGAGCGCTACATTATGCTCAATGTGGTTGATGCCCAGTGGAAAGACCATCTGGCCCAACTTG
This sequence comes from Acidobacteriota bacterium, assembly GCA_016208495.1. Taxonomy (NCBI): domain Bacteria; kingdom Pseudomonadati; phylum Acidobacteriota; species Acidobacteriota bacterium. Next base: position 100,249 of record JACQXX010000070.1, read on the forward strand.
ACCACCTGAAGGAAGGCATCAGCCTGCGCGCCTATGGTCAAAAAGATCCACTCGTGGAATATAAGAAAGAATCACGGGTGCTCTTTGACGAAATGATTGACCGGATTGATGAAGAATCAGTGCGGTTTATGTTCAATATGCGCATCGAAGTCGCCGAACAGGCGGCTGAAAACATTGAGGTTCCGGACGAAGAAGCACCGGCGCCAACGCCAGTTCCGATGCGGCGACCAGTCCGCCGACAACCACAAATGGTCTACACCAAAGCCAACGCTGGCGCCTCCCGAGCTGGGGAAACGGCGGAAGCCAAAGCCCAGCCAGTGGTTAAACTGCCGAAGGTTGGCCGTAACGAGCCCTGTCCGTGCGGCTCAGGCAAGAAATACAAGCAGTGTCATGGGGCTTAAGTCAGTAGTCAGTAGTCAGTAGTCAGTAGTCAGTAGTCAGTAGTCAGTAGTTGAGTGTTGGGAATTGAGAATTTTTGTCAAGGGTATTTCTTTCTATTTGTGCGGTTTATTGACAATTCCTGTGAGGGTAGCCACTTGGCTGAAAGGTTCTCGATTTGACTTACTGACTACTGACTACTGACTACTAACTTTGGCAAATCTCAATCAAATCTTCCAAAACAGCGGCGGCGGTTGGTGTCGGATCTTCCGAATCAATCGCCGCTAAAATTTTGCCGTTGATATCAGTGTAGTAAATCACTCCCTGCCAGTCATTTCCCAATTGAACCAGCGGATGATCCTTTTTGAGCGAGGTTGGTTTGACCGAAAAGCGGTAATCTGAACCGGTGTGCTCGGCCAGAGCAATCAGTTTAATGACTTCACCTCGTTCCTGAGCGGCGCGAACCTCGTCCTGGGTCACACCACGAATGCCCACTACTTCCAGATCATCCAACGTGGTTGGTCGCCGCAAAACCGTGTTGGCGATGATGACCAGTTTATTGGCGGCATCCCAGCCATCCACGTCCAGCGTTGGGTCAGCTTCGGCAAAGCCGGCGTCTTGAGCCCGTTTCAACCCCTGGTCAAAGGTTTCGCCCTCGGACATACAGGTCAGAATAAAATCCGTGGTTGAGTTGACGATGCCTTCAAATTTTTTAATTTGACAGGCACTTAGATCCCGCCGTCCCACATTCAGGGTTGGCAAACCACCCGTGACCGTCGCACTAAAGAGCAGTCGGACCTGTTGCTGGTGGGCTTTTGTGACCAGTTCTTGAAAGGCCAGCACCAGCGGACCTTTGTTGGCGGTCACGACATGCAGTTTTCGTTCAAGGGCGATCCGAATCGCAGAAAGCCCTGTCCCGCCGGTCTGCAAATTGGTGGGTGACAGTTCAATCAACACGCTGGCTTCGGTTTGCCGAACCATATCGAGCGGGTCAATGAGTGCTTCATTCTGATCTTTGAGTCGCTGGCCAGCCAGTTTCATCTCAATCAACTGGCGCAGGTTGGCGCCATCCGGGTAATGCCTGGCCCCGCTGCTATCAGCCACGCTGACCACTGAAAGTTCAAGTCCAAACCGCGTTGACAGCAGTTCCTGTTTGCGTTCGAGCAACTCCAAAAAGCGTCGCCCAATATTTCCAAGTCCAATGAGTGCCAGTTTGACGTGCATGCGTTCCTCGTGTGAATTCAAAAAAGTCTGGCTCCAGAGCGAGAGCCGTGGTGGTATCAAAATGCCGCCACACTATCCATGTCCAGATCGTCTGTGACAACCAAAAAGCTGAAAAGATGAATCTGATGTCAGTTTTTATTCTTCAAAAAAATGAAATTAATTTCAATGATATCTCTGGATATTCAAGAAAAAAGATATTAAGAAAAGGTAAAAGAATTCAGAAATAATTGGAACTTTGATCGGGCTCAGTCAGTTTAACGCGACATCCACTCCCACAATCGTTTTTCAAATCCAGGTCACAACCAAGCTCTCTTGGAAACTGTAATAAAATCTAGGTTTCTGGAGGATATTCCAAGATGATGTACCACGGAAGACTCTCTCTTCTGGCGGGATTTGTGTGTCTTGCCTTGACTATAATGCCTGGGTTTGCTCAGGAAAATTCCTGGGAAAAATACCACCAAATCGGAAAAAAAGCATTTGAACAAAATCAGTTTGATGAAGCTGAAAAAGCGCTTCTGATTGCCGTGAAAGAAAGTGAACCTTTTCCGGCACCTGATACCCGACTGGCCCAAAGCCTGACCTGTCTGGCCCAGTGTTATCAGGCCAGAGGGAAATTTCCAGAAGCGGAAATTGCATATGAACGAGCTTTGACGTTGTGGAAAGAACGGCGTGGGGCGGGGCATTCAACAGTGGCAGCCGTGTCAAGCAATCTGGCCAGTTTGTACAGCACGCGCGGAAAATACAGTGAAGCTGAAAAAATGTACTCGCAGGCTCTGGCGGGTCTTGAATCCAGCGACAAGCCGGACATTGCCAATTTGGCCAACACCATGAACAATCTGGCCGAGCTCTATCGCACCCAGAGCAAGTACACCCAGGCCGAGCCACTTTACAATCGAGCCATTCGACTCCTTGAAGAGAAATTTGGCCCGGAAGATCCAAAGGTTTCCACACCACTCAACAATTTGGGCACCATGTATATTGAGATGAGTGAAACGCTCGAAGCCGAAAAGCACTGCAAACGGGCACTGGCGATTCGGGAAAAGGCATTTGGACCAGACCATCCGATGGTCGCCACCACGCTCAATAATCTGGCTGCCTGCTATAAAGTACGTGGAAAGACAACGTTGGCGGAAGAGTATTATAACCGTGCGCTGGTCACCTGGGAGAAAACAATTGGTCCGGAGCACCCCAATATCGCCGCGACACTCAATAATCTGGCGGTGTTATGCAATGCCCAGGCACGATTTAAAGATTCCGAAAACTATTCCAACCGGGCAATCAAACTGTGGACAAAGCTGGTTGGTGAAGATCATCCCAATACAGCAACGGCGATGGTCAACCTGGCCTTTGCCTATGCCTCACAGCGCAAGCTTGAAAAAGCCGAAGCCTTATACAAACGCGCACTCCAGATTCAGGAAAAAGCGTTTGGGCCTGATCATCCAAGTGTGGCCGCCAGTCTGGAAAAACTTGCCGAAGTGTATCAGCTTGAAGTGAGATATGAGGATGCGGAGAAAGCTGTTCGTCGGGCCATGACGATTTGGGAAAAGAAATTTGGCCCGGAACATCCGAATCTGGCCAATGACTTGGAAATTTATTCCCGAATCCTGCGCCAGACCAACCGCAAGGAAAGTGCGGATGAATTTGCCTTGAAAGCTCAAATGCTCCGGTCACGACAGTCTGGCAGCATTGAGTGAAGTCGCGAGAAGAAAAGCGAGTCGTGAGTAGCGAGTCGTGAGTAGTCAATCAAAACGTGAGCAGAGAGTAGCCACGGTTCTTGCCTTTTGATTCCAGAGATTCAGAAATATCTTTTCGGATGACGAAAAATTCACTGGTTCAAAACACAGTTCAGGCTGTACGTGGATTGACTATCTCGCTACTCGCTACTCGCTACTCGCTACTCGCTTTTCTTCGCTACTCACGACTCGCTCTTTCGCTCTTTTCTAGTCGGCACCGTGGCCGATGCCTTTTTCGTCTGTTTCAGTAATGCCGAGGTCATTTTTGGCCTGGGCCAGGACACTGGCGGGAATGCTGCCCTGACGAACCAGTTGATACAGTGCATACGCGGCGATTGATTCAGCATCAACTTCAAAGTGACGGCGCAGAACTTCGCGGGTATCGCTCATTCCAAAGCCGTCGGTTCCCAACACCGAAAATCCTTGTGGCACCCATGGGGCAATCATATCCGGCCAGGCTTTGACAAAGTCGCTGGCGGCGACGATTGGTCCAGAGGCTTTTTCAAGCAATTGGGTGACGTAGGGCTTGCGTTTGGGTTCTTCGGGGTGATGCAGGTTCCACCGATCAACTTCGAGGGCCTCCATTCGCAATTGCTGATAACTTGTGGCTGACCAGACATCAGCCGCAACATCATATTTTTCGGCCAGAATCTCCTGCGCTCGCAGGACCTGCATGATGATCGAACTGCTTCCAAGAAGTTGAACCCGATGTGTGCGTTCAACCGGGCTTGGGCGGAACAGATACAACCCTTTAATAATGCCTTCCTCAACCCCTTCGCGATCTGGCATGGCCGGCATGGCATAGTTTTCGTTGTGGACGGTGATGTAATAGAAGACATCTTCCTGCGCTTCCATCATCCGTCGCAATCCCTCACGGACAATCACCGCGATCTCAAAGTGAAATCCAGGATCATAAGAAAGAATGTTTGGAATGACTGACGCCTGAATATGGCTGTGACCATCTTCGTGTTGCAAGCCTTCGCCGTTGAGTGTCGTCCGACCTGATGTTCCGCCGATGAGAAAGCCGCGTCCACGGGCATCGGCAAACGCCCACGACTGGTCGCCGGTTCGCTGGAAACCAAACATTGAGTAGTACATATAAAACGGAATCAGGTTCTCGCCGTGGGTTGAGTAACAGGTCCCGGCAGCGGTAAACGAAGCCATTGAACCAGCTTCGGTGATCCCTTCTTCGAGAATCTGACCGTCTTTTAATTCGCGATAGCTGAAGAGCAGGTTGGAATCAACTGGATCATAAAGCTGTCCAAACGGCGCATAAATGCCGATTTTCTTGAACAAAAAGTCCATCCCAAAGGTGCGGGCTTCATCAGGAATAATGAGCACGACCCGTCTGCCGATTTCCGGATCATCAATCAATTTGCGCAGCAACCGCACAAAGGTCATGGTGGTGGAAACTTCCTGATCAACCTTTTGGAGAAACTCGGTGTATTCGATTTTCTTTGGCAGATTCAGCGGTTTGGATCTGACGACACGTTTGGGAACACACCCGCCAAGTTGTTGTCGGCGGTCAAGCAGGTACTGAACTTCCGGACTCTTCGGTCCCGGATGGTAGAACGGCGCGTCTTTCAATTTGGCGTCTGGAATCGGCAGATCAAGCAAGTCACGGAAAATCTGCAATTCCTTTTCATTCATCTTCTTAATCTGGTGGGTGGCATTTCGACCTTCAAGCCCTTCGCCCAGGGTCCAGCCCTTAATTGTCTTCGCCAAAATGACGGTTGGCCGACCTTTGTAATTCACCGCCGCCTGGTAGGCCGCATACAGTTTGTTGTAGTCGTGACCGCCACGGCGCAGTTTTTCAAGCTGATCGTCCGACAGGTGCTCGACCAGTTTGAGCAAGCGTTCGTCCATTCCGAACAGGTGGCGGCGGATATAGGCGCCGGACTCAACCGAAAGTTTCTGGAAGTCACCGTCCAACATTGCCTGGGCGCGCGACAGGAAGAGACCGTCTACATCCTTTGCCCAGATCGGATCCCAATCGCGCGACCAGATAACCTTGATAACATTCCAGCCCGCGCCGCGGAAGATGGATTCAAATTCCTGAATGACCTTGCCATTGCCACGAACCGGCCCATCCAGGCGCTGCAGGTTACAGTTGACGACAAAGATCAGGTTGTCGAGTTTTTCACGTCCGGCAACTGACAAGGCGCCGGTTGATTCGGGTTCATCCATTTCACCATCACCCAGGAACGCCCACACTTTGCTCTGGGAGGTATCTTTGAGTCCTCGGGCGTGCAGATAGCGATTGAACCGGGCTTGATAAATGGCAGTGAGTGGACCGATGCCCATCGAAACGGTTGGGAATTCCCAAAACTCAGGCATCAGGCGCGGGTGTGGATAAGAAGAAAGCCCGGTGCCGGGAATCGCTTCACGGCGGAAATGATCAAGCTGACTTTCCGACAAGCGGCCTTCAAGAAAAGCCCGCGCATAGATGCCGGGTGCCGCGTGTCCTTGATAGAACACCTGATCGCCGGATTGACCGTCATCTTTGCCACGGAAAAAGTGATTGAATCCCACTTCATACAGGCTGGCCGATGAAGCATAGGTCGAAAGATGTCCGCCAATCCCTGGATTGAGGTTGTTGGCGCGAACCACCATGGCGACGGCATTCCACCGAATCATCCGGCGAATGCGCAACTCCATTTGTTCATCGCCGGGAAACGGCGGTTCCTGTTCCGGAGAAATGGTGTTGATATAGGGTGTTTGGACCGGAATCGGTCCGCCCAAATCCATCATTCGCGCCTTTTTCAAAAGCTTGCGCAGCAGAAACTGGGCACGTTCTTTACCCTGCGTCACGGTAATCTGCTCAAGCGCGTCAAGCCATTCTTGCGTCTCTTGCGGATCACTATCGGGAAGCTGCCGCTTAAAATCATCAAGATACATAGAGTCTCTCCACTTGGATTAGAGTTCAGACTCAGTTGCCGGACCTTCGGGGTGGGAACACGGGAGAAAAGGTATGAGAAAAAGCAGCTCACACGGCGAAGCCCCTGCAACTGATGACATATGAGTGCGTGGCCTTTTGAATGAAGAATGTGCCTGGTGCCTGGTGCTTGGGAGCCAATATCTTCTAAGAAAAAATCAAGAACGAAGAACCAGGAACGAAGAACCAGAAACAAAGAACCAATAGGTTTCTTCATTCTTCATTCTTCATTCTGTATGAGGTGGGGGCACGGCTTGCCTGATAAAATTGGCGCCAACTTTACCCTAGCCACGGCGTGAAAGTCCAATCACTGGAGTTTAGAAAAGTTGGAGGTATCTCAGGTGAATAAATATGGAGTGATCATTTATTGGAGCAATGAAGAGGGCATCTATGTCGCTGAAGTTCCTGAGTTGCCTGGTTGTCTGGCTCATGAAAAGAGTCAGGCCGAAGCGCTGGTAAATGTTCAAGAAGCAGTTCAGCTCTGGATTGACACTGCCAATGAATTTGGCGATCCCATTCCAGAGCCGAAAGATGAGCAGTTGATTTTTGCCTGACCAGGTTCGGTTGAAAGCTTACGACTCGCTGACAATTGCCTGATAAGCGGCTTTTACTTTTGACAGATAGTATGGATCACCCCCGCCATTATATTTGGTGACAGCCACCCACCACGCTTTCCATCCATTTAAGATCCATTCTCTGTGAGCTGGGCGAAACCATACGGTTTGCCCCTGCTGCAGGGTTGTGTTTTCAGATATTTTGCTGGTTTGGGTAATTTCTTCGACCAGTGTTCGATTTCGTGCCGCAATTTTTGACAATGTATCCTTTTTTCGCACCGTATCTTGTCGAACCTCCTGACTATCAATAATCCTGGTATTTTCATAAATCGCCGCATAGTGGAATACCAGTGCCACGCCGCCTCTGATGCACAATTCAGCATTCATTGGTTTTTTGAGCTCATTCCGCAATTCTGTTGAACTAATCAAGTGCGAATGCTCTGCTCCGTCACGGATGACGCTCAGGCCAGGATCACCTGAATTCCCAAATTGTATTGGCCGTGGTCCATAAAACGCCGGCGCCGGTTTCACTCCCGTATATCGTGATTGCCAGCTTGGCCCGCTACTTTCAACCCAGATCATGGCTTTGATGATTTTCCAATCCAACGGAATGAATGGCAACAGATCATAATGTTTTGCCTGAAAGGTCTGGTTCATTTCAGCAACAATCTTTTGGATAATGCCGTCGTGTTTGTCCCATTCGGCTCTGATTTGCTGGTTGGAAGGCTTATCAGGTTTTTTGGGGAGATCGGCTCGTGTATTTCTTCCGACTGGGGACAGCGAAGCATTTTTTGATTCCTGAAATAAGTTGTTTGGGCTGGAATTCAATCCGGTTGAATAGGCTGATTTAAATCCGCCGGGGCCACCACCACCATGTGGTGCGTTGGGAGCAATTTTGGGCTGTCGGGTACGAGTTCCTGAGTTGAGCATAAGTAGTCAGTACCACCTGCGTCAGCGGGTGGGTATTCAAAATATAAATTCAATTTCAATCAAATAGTTCAATAGCAAGCAATCCTCATTCCAAAGGTTTCGGCTTGCTATAACATTTCAGATACATATTTCCTGGGAGCGCTGGCATCCTGCCGGCACCAAGTAGTTGATTTTCGATCAGTTGCCGGCAGGATGCCAGCGTTCCCAGTCTGTTTTCTTTTTCTGCATTTGAGCACAGTCCCTGGTCGGACAAAGGAAGCTGCCGGTATCTCTGGAATGAGCGAAGTGTTGATCAGGCAATTGAATATGTCGTGCATGGGCAAGGAGAGAGTCTGTCAGACTGACCCACCCGCTCACGCAGGTGGTACTGACTTGACGTCATCCTCTCATTGACAACCCATCCGCTCACGCAGGTGGTACTGACAAAGCTCACTCGTTGATACAGGTAGTACTGACAAATCCAGCAGCGGTGTGCATAATGATTCATCCACGAAAAATCTAGCTGGTTGCACCTTTTATCCGGTTCAGAAACAAGGAGACAGAGACGAATGCTGCTCAACAATCGGTATGAGGTTCTTAAGGAATTAAGTCAGGGAGCGTTTGGCAAAACCTTTCTGGCGGAGGACCGCAACAGCCCATCACGGCGCAAATGCGTGGTGAAACAGCTCAGACCAGATGGGAAATGTGATTTTCAGTTGGCGCGGGAACGCTTTGAACGCGAAGCTGCCGTCCTGGAACACTTAGCCGAAGAAAGCCGCCAGATACCGAATTTGTATGCCTACGTGGTTGAAGGCGGGCAGTTTTACCTGGTTCAGGAGTTTGTAGACGGTCCAACATTGGCGCAACTGGTTGAACGGCAAGGTCGTCTCTCAGAACCGGTTGTCCGTGAGATCATCATCAAGTTGCTGGACGTGGTTGAGTACATTCACAGCCAGAACATCATTCATCGGGACATCAAACCAGACAACATCATCCTGCGCACCAGAGACAATCTTCCAGTCCTGCTTGATTTTGGAACTGTCAAAGAAGTCACGCGGCTGGATTCGGTTGGGAATCCAACCGGCTCAATGATTGGAGGAACAAGCGGGTTTATGCCGCTGGAGCAAGCAGCGGGAAGACCAATGTTTGTCAGTGATATTTTTGCTCTTGGGGTAACTGCCATTGCGCTTTTGACCGGGAAAAACCCAGGCAAAATGACTGATCCTCGAACTGGAAATTTAAATTGGGAAACTCATGCTGGAAATATCAGTCACGAACTGGTTGAAATCCTCAATCGAAGCACCAAACAACTCCCTCAGGATCGGTATTTGGGTGCTAAAGAAATGCAATGGGCGCTCAATAGCCTGATTGTGCCAGTTGTCCGACCTGTAACTGCTCATACCGTACCAGCCAAATCTTTGCCAGAACCGACTGCACCTGCGACTCCACTGGTATCGCTGACGACTAAGACACTTCCACCACCAGTTTTAACACCGATGGTGGCATCCAAACCAATGAAGGAGCCATCACCCTCAAAACCGGTTACAACTCATATTCTGCCAAAACCCATTGCTGCTGCACCTGTTAGTTCACCGTTATCACCGACAATTGCAATACCACCTTTAACACCGAAGGTAGCGGTTGAGCCGATTAAGAAACCACCACGTCAAGAACTGGCAGCTCTACCTCAGTTGATTAAAAATAATTTAGGAATGGAATTTGTGTTAATCCCAGCCGGAGAGTTTCAGATGGGAGCAAAACAATTTGCACCTGAAAAACCGGTACATAAAGTGAAAATCAGCCAGCCGTTTTACCTGGGAAAATATCAGGTGACACAAGCGCAGTGGCAAGCGGTGATGGGAAGCAACCCGTCATATTTCAAAGGAGAAAACCTGCCGGTTGAAACGGTGTCGTGGGACGATTGCCAGGATTTCATAAAGAAGTTAAATGGGAAAGGAGAAGGAGCCTACCGGTTGCCAACAGAGGCGGAATGGGAATATGCGTGTCGAGCAGGCACAACGGGGGACTTTGGAGGGACAGGAAAGATGAAAGAAATGGGTTGGTATTCTGAAAATGCGGGAGGAAAAACCCATCCAGTGGGGAAGAAGAAACCAAACGAGTTTGGGGTATACGACATGCACGGGAACGTGTGGGAATGGTGTGAGGATTGGTATGGATTGTACCCGAGTGGGAACGTAACGGATCCGAAAGGTCCTGACAGAGGCTCGCGCCGGGTGAATCGGGGCGGCGGTTGGAGGGGCACCGCTGTTGGCTGCCGGTCAGCGGCTCGCGGCGTCATCCTGCCCGGCTACCGCGCCAGCTACCTGGGCTTCCGTCTCGTGAGGATAGCGGATCGGTAACACTTTGCACTGTTACCCTTTTACGCTTTGCCTGAATTTGGAGCGCGGCGAGCGAGAACGGAGCACGGAGCAGGGGCGAAGCGAAGCCGCCCGCGACAAAGCGAAGTGAGATCTGCCGCATTTTTCACATCCAGCCTGCCTTGTAGACTGGGAATCTGGCCCGAATCCTCTCAACCCTGAATCGGTAATCTCCTATGGCCATTACTCGCAGCACCGCCGCAGACCGCACCCAAAGACAACTGAACCAGCATCCAGCCCCAGTTTTCATTCCCGTCAATCTTGTTCTTTCATTGATTGTTTCTCTCCTCTTTGGCTATGGAGCCTGGAAGGTCAAAGCTGTTCAGGAAGTGGAATACAATTTCACTGATGTTTCGGCTACCCTCAAAGAACAGGAAAAGATCAAACCACAACGGCAGACTCCGGTGAACCTCAATGCGGTGACATCTTCCAAGGAAATCCTTCCGATTCTTGATTTTCTGGAAAGTGATAAAGACCGTGAATTTGCCGCCGGAATCATTTATGAATACACCCGGAACAACCGGCTGGCCAATGTCGGTCAGCTCGCAAAAGTTCGCTATCGGGAAAACGACCTGCCTCCAGACGCTCCGGAGTTTCGTCGCCGCTTTGATGAGGCGAAAAAGGCTGCCGATGAAGCCAAACTCAAACGTGACGAAGCCGCAAAACAGCCGAAGCCGGTCAAATGGTACATTCGTCTTTTGGAAATCCTGGGTATTGTTTCGCCACGGGCTGAAGAAGTTGCGCCTCCAGAGCCAGAAGTTTCAGTTCGACTCTTATCTGACATTTCCCGGATCAAGGATGACGTCGTGGTCCGCGCTCCATGGCAATTTATCTCCGGCTACTGGCAAATGATTGGTCTGTATCTGGTTAGTATGTATGTGACACAACTCTTTTGGTGGTGGAAAAAAGGCAACTCCGATGTCTGGTTGTTCCCGATTTTGCACACGCTGACCGGACTTGGGTTGCTGATGAGCGTCAGCTTGAAAGACCCACTCCGGGATCGAATGGAATTTGAAGGCTTTGCCCTGGGGATTGTGGCTGGGTGTATCGGAATCATAGCGGTTTCCTTCATTGACCTGGACAAATTTCGCCGATCAAAAACTGCTTCCTGGGGTTGGCTGGCTGTTGCCATAGGGTTGTCGGCAGCGCTGCTTTTGTTTGGACAAGGCCCGGAAGGAAGCCCGGATGTCAAAGTGAACCTGCTGGGATTCCAACCCGTCGAAGCCATCAAAATTGCCCTGGTGTTCTTTCTGGCCGGAATCTTCGGACGCAATTGGGAAAAACTCCGCGAATTGCAACACCGCACGTCCTTACTGCCCAGGGCATTGCGAGCGGTCAATATTCCTCGAATCCAAGATTCACTCCCCGTGATGGCCGGAGTTGGGGTCGCCATGGTCTTTTTCTTCTTTCAAAAGGATTTAGGACCGGCACTGATTGTGTCATGCACCTTTTTGACCCTGTATGCTGTCGCCCGTGGACGATCTGTTCTTTCGATATTCGGACTCGCGGTGATTGTGCTTGGATTTTGGGGAGGGTACAAACTTGGCTCGCCTCCGACCGTGGTGGATCGGGTCAATATGATGCTCTCGCCGTTTGACAACTATGTGCGTGGCGGCGAACAGGTCGCCCATGCGCTCTGGGCTTTTTCCACGGGAGGATTGACCGGAAGTGGGGTGGGCTACGGTGACGCACGGGTGATCCCAGCCGGGTACACCGACTTGATTATTTCAGTGGTTGGTGAGCAGCTAGGATTTGCAGGTATTCTCATTGTTTATGGACTGTATGCGGTTTTGCTCTGGCGAGGTATCCGCATTGCCCTGACGGCGGCGGAAAAGTATGACTTCTTTTTGGCGCTTGGGCTGACATTGCTCACTGCCTATCAAATCATTCTGATCTCAGGTGGTATTCTGGGTTTGATACCGCTTTCCGGGGTCGTGTCTCCGTTTTTGAGCCACGGGAAATCCTCGATGCTGGCCAATTGTGTCATCGTCGGATTGTTGTTGTTGATTTCGTCACGAACTGGAAAACCAGAAGACACCGAACCTTTCCACCGACAAGCTGGTGTTGTGACATTGGTTCTGGGCATGGCATTGCTGGTTATTGTTGGGAAAGCCGCTTCTGTCCAGGTCATCAATGCGGATGAAATCATGATCGCGGGAGCACTGGTTGTTCGGAGCGAACCCTACTCGGCGGATGAATTGGCTGACTACAAAGCTGAAGTTTACAAACACGAACTGGCCGCCGCCCGCAAAAAAGCCGGGTTGCCAGATACTTCCGCCACTGATGAAGACGATGCTGGTGACAAGAAAAATGAAGATTTTGAAGCCAAATTCAAAGATGACTTTCTGCGAAAGTATGGATTTGGTTCGCGTGGTCGTCCCTATGCCAAACGCGACTATGTGTACAATCCACGCCTGACCAGCATTGCCCAGTTGGTGCCACGGGGCGCGATTTATGACCGGAATGGGATTCCATTAGCAACCAGCAACTGGGAGGAAATCGAACGGAACCGAAAGAAATATCAAGAGTTAGGTGTTGCCGTAGACCATGTTTGCCAGCGAAGCGACCTGCGACATTATCCATTTGGTGATCTGCTGTTTCATTTGCTTGGAAACTGGCGAACCCGGACCAACTGGGCGGCTGCCAACACAGACTATATTGAAAAGGATTACAACGACCGGTTGCAGGGCTACAGCAGTTACCCCGAACGAATCCGTCGGTATGATTCGCGGATTGAAGCTCATGTTCCGATCACGCGCCAGGATTTTCACGACCTGATTGGTGTTTTACACCATCGCCACCAGCCTGACCATCCCGCGATGAAGGAGTTTTTAAACCGCAAGCGGGATGTGCGGATGTCAATTGATATTGGGTTGCAGCAAAAAGTCGCGGTAATTCTTCGGGAAGCCATTGCCAAAGACCAGAAGCTCAAGCGTGGTTCAGTGGTTGTGATGTCGCCGGAAACTGGTGAATTGCTGGCTTCGGTCGGGTATCCGTGGCCTGGTGAACTTAAGCCGATACAGACGCCAAAAAACGCCAGTGAGAAACGCCGTGAAGAGATTCGAGCGGAAAATCTGAAAAATCTGGGGGCGATGTTGATTGACCGGGCGCGATTTGGGACGTTCCCGCCGGGCTCGACCTTCAAGCTGGTGACGGCCATGGCCGCCATGCCCAATGATGAAAAGGCTGTTTTTCAATGTGTTCCTCTTGGAGATGGCCGGGTTGGGTTCAAAATTCCGGGCTGGGGAGATCCGACCCGTGATGATATCGGAGACAAGTCAGCCCACGGGTCGGTCAACCTGGAACGTGGAATGGTTGTGTCGTGCAATGCCTACTTTGCTCAACTCGGAGTTCGCATCGGAGCGCCACGGTTGTTTGACACGATGAGCAAATTCAACATCAGCGCCGGGAACCCAAATACGGCAGAGGAATTAGGCAAAACCCTGCCACAATCAGCTTATGGGCAGGGAGAAATCACCGCTTCACCATTTCAAATGGCAAAAGTCGCATCCACCGTCGCCAACCATGGCAAGATGCCGTTTGGGAAATGGGTCATTGATGAAAGCAACCAGCGAACCGATGAGCCACGGGAAATTGTCCCGATGGCTTCGGCGCAACTGCTGGCACGGGCACTCCGCGGTGTTGTCACCGAAGGAACCGGAAAAGTTTTGGCAAACTCCTCAATCCTGATTGCTGGCAAGACGGGAACGGCGGAAGCTGGGCGCGGCAGAAAATCACATTCCTGGTTTGTCGGGTTTGCGCCTTTCGGCGAACCGCCAGCCCGTCAGATTGCTTTTAGCGTGTTGATCGAAAATAGCGGCTATGGCAGCAAATATGCCGCGCCAGTTGCCAAACAAGTCGTCGAAGTGGCTCGTGAGCGTCAGTACATTTCACAAGAATGATGGGCCAGGTCTAAAAAGAGGGATTGGAACAAAACTGGGATGGTTACTATGCTCCTAAAAAATCGGTACAAAGTAATCAGTCGGCTTGGGGTCGGTGGGTTTGGGGAAACCTTTTTAGCTGAAGACACCGATTTACCTTCGCGGCGCCGGTGTGTGATCAAGCGATTGAAGCCTGTGGAGGGCATGCTTTTAGAAGAGGCGCAGCGGCTTTTTGCTCAGGAAGCACAAATCTTGGAAGAATTGGGAAAAGGATCCCAGGGCCGGGTGCCGGAACTTTATGCGTATTTTAATGAAGGGGAGGATTTTTACCTGGCGATGGAATATGTTAACGGCATCGCTCTGGACAGAAAGGTAAGCCAAACTGGGCCTTTGGATGAATCGGAAGTCTGGGGGCGGATTTTGCGGGCATTATTGATGACATTGGAATATGTCCACGCCCGAAAAGTAATTCATCGAGATATTAAGCCAGCCAACATCATTATTCGGAATGACGGCACTCCGGTGTTGATTGACTATGGAATTGTGAAACGACAGTTGACAACGCTGGCCGGCGGTCAGCAGGCATACGCCCAATCAAGAAGCACGACGGGAACCGAAGGCTACACACCAGATGAACAATGGAAAGGAAAAGCGATCTATGCCAGCGATTTGTATGCGCTTGGGATGACCGCTATTTTCGCACTCACCGGTAAATCCCCAACCGAACTGCACGATCTTGAGACAGGAGAATTTGTGTGGCGTCGATACGCTCCACGGGTAAGCGCCCAACTGGCAGGTGTCTTAGATAAAGTGGTGAGGGAAAACTATCGAGAACGATATGCCACAGCTTCCGAAATGCGCTTAGCTTTGGACCAGGCTCGCCCGGAAGATGAGCGAACTGTCCAACGTCCCATAGTCGCCAATTCAGCGCTGTCACCACGTGTGAAAGATGCTCAAGCCACCAATGAGGTAAAGACATTCCGAATTGCCAAACCTCCAGCACCGTTGTCAGGTTCACTTGAGTCACCCAAAAGCCAGCCCATCCAGCTCTTTGCCGCTTTTGATGAGGACATATCCAACGAATCAGGTGGAAGTTCGGTCCTGCGTCCAGTTTTTTTGATTGTATCCCTTTTGTTTGCTCTGTTAGGGAGCTGGCAATTTTTCGGGTTTCAACATACCAAAGAAGAAAATACACATTTTTGGGTTGCGATTGGATTGTTTTTGATTTCGTTTGGCTGTGCCTGGCTTTTTTTCTTTCTGAGTATCAGAAAGAAAGATTCAGAGAAACCAAACACTCTGGTTTAGGAATGGCATCCTCATATGACCAGGAAGCGAAAGAACTGGAAAAATTGGATTTCCCCGCAACCGGAACCCGGTATCTTGAACCCGAATTGGTATCACAAAACACGAAACCACCAGAATTCATTACGTGAGGCATTATGGGTATTTTTGATAAACTATTTGGAGGCAGACACCGCCAGCCACTCGAAATCCTGGACGATATTTTATACGAAGTTGAGTCCTACATTCAGCCCATTGGCAATGGACACAAGATATTTCCCCATCCTGTGATTCAGGTTCAACTGGCGGCAGCGGATGATGCCCACTGGGCCGTTCTGCAAGCTGCCTTTATCCAGGAAAAGCGTCTGGAGACTTCGATCAAGCAACGCTTGCAAAAATCAGGGTGTGACACCACCCAACTCCAGGTATTGGTCGCTCGGGCGGCACCAGATACGGCTGAGATTGGTCGGAACGGGTATGTGATTGAGTTATCGGCAACCCCACAGGTGATAGCAAAAACCGGAAGACTTGGCCCCCAGGTTCCCCCCGCCAGACTTGAGGTAATGGATGGTACGGCTGGTGTCTCGGCTTCAGATATTACCAAATCTCCATTTTTCATTGGACGCACTCCCGAAGTCAAAGATACCGCTGGGCGGATTATTCGGAGAAACGATCTGGCGTTTGAAGATGATGGGACGCATATAAACAAAACAGTCAGTCGTGAGCATGCCCGGATTGTCTATGTATCAAGCGAAGATCACTTTCGGCTCTGTGATGAGGGAAGTAGTAAGAGAACCAGCATTTTCCGGAACAATCAAACCATCCAGGTGATTGCCAATGACCCACGGGGTGTGGCACTCCACAATGGGGACGAAATCTACTTTGGACGGGCACGAGTCAAATTCAGTATCCTTGAAGAAACCGCATAGCCCGCTGTTTATTTTGCCTGGTGGTTGCCTTGACGGTAAGTGTCTGTTGAAGAAAATGGTTGAAGGTTGTGATAGACAGAAAAAAAGGAGCTGACCAATGCCCGAGCGAGCAACTGGACGTGATATCGTTTTTGAGATTCTGAAAAATATGCGTGAGAGTGCCGAACCCCTCACCCGCGATGTTCTGGTCCCAGGGATTTATAACGTTTACCTTCATATTGAAGACCATACCCGGCTGGCCGCGATTCAAGGAGATATCGCCACCGATGCCAAACAGGCGTTGGAAAATGAAATCGACCGGTCAAACCAGTTGCAAACGCCAAAGCCGCTTGACCGATTGAAGGGGATGTTTCGAGGCGGGACTGACAAATTAGGGGAAACGCTCCCGTATCGCAAACCGGTCAGTGGCTGGCAAATCATTTTTCACATCGCCACCGAGGCCGAGTTTCTCCCAGGTGAAATCGAAATCCACTCACAGTTTGCCCACAATGTAAAAACCAATCGTGGTGGCCAGGAGACCGTCATGACTGAAATGCGCCAGGGAACAGGGACTACCCGGACTGCTATGTCTCCGAAAAGCCGCCAACCGGTTGGTCCTGCGCTGGCTGAAGAACAAACTCATGTCCGAGATGGTGGCAGCGTCCCGTTTGCGCAATCTGGTGTCCGCCCATTTGCAGTTCTTCGATATGAGAGCAAAACTGGGCCGAAGGTGCTTTCAATTCGCAAAGACGATATTGTAATTGGTCGCGGCGGTCCGAATTGCTGGGTTGATTTCCGGATTATTGCCCCGTTTGAAGCGGATACCAAAATGGTATCGAGCGAGCATATCCGGCTGAGGCGTGACCCAACGACAGGCAAGTTCTTTATCAAAGACACCAGTTCAAATGGAACGACCGTCAATGGACAACGAATCCCACCAAGTTTAGATAATGGAACCCCCCGACGGGATCGCAATGTCGAAGTTCCGCTTCCTGAGAGTTGCCGAATTGGGCTGGCGGATGTCGTTTTTCTGGAGTTTGAGGTGTGTCAATGACCCTAAGTCCCCCTGCGCTCAATTCAGGTATCCGTCCGGTTGCCTCCGCTGGGGCGACGGACCCCGGCTTGATTCGTGCCAACAACGAAGATCGATTTGGATCCACCCCTGATGCCGGGTACTTTTTTGTGGTTGATGGGGTTGGCGGCCAGGCTGCCGGAGAGATTGCCGCCCAGATTGCCGCTGATTCCCTTTCGGCTCGATTACACCGCCGGGTCGGTACGCCTGAACGACGAGTCCGCGAAGCGATCACGATTGCCAACAACAACATCTTTGCCCGTGCCAGTGAAAACCCGGAATGGTCAGGGATGGCCTGTGTGTTGACGGTTGCGGTACTGGAGCAAGAGCGGTTGACGATTGGGCAAGTCGGAGACACGCGGTTGTACCTGATCACGGCTGATGAGCAAACTCAAACCACCACTATTCACAAAGTAACGCACGATCATTCGCCGGTGGGTGAACTTGAAGACGCCGGAGACCTCACTGAGCAGGATGCCATGCTCCATCCGGATCGGAACCAGGTCAACCGGCAGGTCGGCATTGAGGACCATACTCCAGATGACGAGGCATTCATTGAAATCACGGAAATTGTGTTTCCTCCGTCAAGTGCGCTGGTTTTGTGTAGTGATGGGTTGAGTGATGTGGTGACCTCCGATCAAATTCGAAGTTGTGTCCAGGAATCGGCTGGAAACCCGCACGAAACAGCACTGGCTCTCATTACCGCCGCCAATGCCGAAGGCGGCAAGGACAACATCACCGTCGTGGTGGTCGAAGGCGAAAGCTTTTCCAAAGCGGTGCGATCTCAGGTGATACCTCTAACTGAAGTGTTGCCGCTCTCACCACCGGTTCCGAAACGGCCTCGCCGGTTTTCCATTCCAGGCTGGTTGCTGTTTGTCTTTGGTGTTGTGGTTGGAATTGCACTTTCAACTGTTTTTTGGAAACGATTTCCAGTGGAGTTGCCGCCAAAGCCGATTTCCAAACCAGTTCCCGTGTCAAAGATTCTTCTGGTTGGTCCAGATCGTCAATTTGCCACAATTTCAGAAGCACTCCTGGTTGCCCGCGCTGGCGATACGATTTCCGTTGCTCCAGGCGAATATCGTGAGCAAGTTAAACTCAAGAATGGAGTTACAGTCATTTCGGAAGAATTTGGAAAAGCAGTGATTCTCCCTACGACAACTCCCGGTGCGGCGGTGATTGCCGAACAGGTTTCCAATGCACGCTTTGCGGGATTCAAAATCCTGGGCGAAGAAACAACCCCGCTGGCAGTCGGATTGTTTATCAACGGTGGGTCACTTGAGGTTGAAGATCTTGAAATTTCACAAACCAGGCAATCTGCGATTGAAATGACCGGCAATGTTTCTTCCGTATTGCGGGCGAATTATCTGCATGACAATGCCGGAAACGGGATTGTGGTGCGGGGTCCGGCGGCTGTACCACGCCTGATCGGCAACATTATTGTGACAGTTGGACGTGACACGCCAGCACGAAAGACCGGAATTGTGATTCTGGACGGTGCTGCTCCTCGTGACGAACGAAACCTCGTGACACCTGTACTCATTATGAAGGATGAGTTATGAATGAGCTATAGCTTTTCAGATAAATATTTCCTGAGTTTCTATTTTTTGAAATCTCATAAACCATTGAAAAAATTGGATTTATTTTCCGTGTATTCCGTGTATTCCGTGGTTTCTTTATCTGAAATTCTATAACCACCTGATTTCCAATCAAATGACTCCAGGTTGTTAATTAACCGATATGAAGTCACCTGAATCTCAGCCGGCGAAGTTGACGATAGAGAGGAGTCAAACGTTGCTATCAACTACTTGCGGACGCAGGTGGTGGTGATACACATCCTTGGTGTATCGAATTTCCTGGAGACGATGACATGTTGCCAAAATTGCTGAGCAATCGGTATCTGTTGATTGAGAAATTGGGTTCAGGTGCTTTTGGGGAAACTTTTTTGGCGGAAGATACCCAGAGTCCATCACAGCGAAGGTGCGTTGTGAAGCGGTTGAATCCAACGGGAGCGTGCGATTTTCAACTGGCCAAAGAACGGTTTGACCGGGAAGCTGTGGTACTGGAATCTCTTGGCGAAAAAAACCGACAGATTCCACGGTTGTATGCCCATATTGTGGAAAACAACGAGTTTTATCTGGTTCAAGAACTGATCGAAGGACCTACGCTAACGCAAAAGCTCGCGAGTCAAGGCCCCTTGTCCGAAGCGGCGGTGCGTGGAATTTTGGTGGGACTCCTGCCGGTATTGGAGTTTATCCACAGCCAGGACATCATCCATCGAGACATCAAGCCGGACAACATCATTCTGCGAACGAAAGATACTCTTCCAGTATTGATAGACTTCGGCGTTGTCAAGGAAGTCACTCAGTTGGATGCATTTGGGAATCCAACCAGTTCAGTTCTGGCGGGAACCCCGGTGTTTATGCCGCTGGAGCAGGCGGCAGGACATCCGATGTATAGCAGCGATTTGTATGCCTTGGGAATGACCGCCATTCAGTTGCTAACTGGAAAAAGATTGAGCGAGATGCAAGATCGTCGGAAAGGAACCCTGAATTGGAGACCTCATGCCACAGGTATCAGCCTGGAATTGAGTGAAGTCTTAAATCGGGCGACGGAGAGGTATCCTCAAGACCGTTATGAAACCGCATCGGAAATGCTCACGGCACTGGATCAACCGCGGTTTCAATTAGATCAACGTCGAGTTGAACCGGTGGTGATTCCACCGCCACCGGTTATCGTGACTCCCAATCCAGAAAACCCGATTTTGGGTGGGATGAGAAAGTTATTCGAGGGATTTAGTCGAAAATCAGGACCGCCACCGCCGCCACCAAAACGAGTTGAACCGCAACCACGGGTTCAGCTTCCCAGTGAATTCAAGAACAGTCTGGGGATAGAATTTGTGTTGATTCCAGCCGGAGAATTCCAAATGGGATCAACCCAGTTTGGTGATGAAAAGCCAGTGCATAAAGTGAAGATCTGCCAGCCGTTTTACCTGGGAAAATATCAGGTGACACAAGCGCAGTGGCAAGCGGTGATGGGAAGCAATCCGTCATATTTTAAGGGAGAAGACCTGCCAGTGGAAAATGTGTCATGGGACAAGGTGCAAAGGTTTATCAAGGCGCTGAATGGGAGAGGGGATGGACCCTACCAGTTGCCGACAGAGGCGCAATGGGAATACGCGTGTCGAGCGGGGACGACAGGAGATTATGCGGGAAATTTGGATGAAATGTGTTGGTATGAGGGTAATTCAGAAAGTAAAACTCACCCAGTAGGTCAAAAGAAACCAAATGGATGGGGGCTGTACGACATGCACGGGAACGTGTGGGAATGGTGTCAAGACTGGTATGACAACGGATACTCCGCGAAGAGCGCTGGGAGCGATCCGAAAGGTCCCAGTGATGGCTCGGCCCGGGTGTATCGGGGCGGCAGTTGGTTCTACACCGCCATCTACTGTCGGTCGGCGAATCGTGCCCGCAACACGCCGGGCACCCGCAACAACGACCTGGGTTTCCGCCTTGTGAGGACGGCTCGGTAACGCTTTGCACTTTTACCCTTTTACGCTTTGCCTGGGTTTGGGGCGCGGCGAGCGAGAACGAAGCCGAGGAGCAGGAGCGAAGCGAAGCCGCCCCTACCGGAAGGAATGAAGGGTGAAAGATGGAGAACAGGAAACTGCCTACCCTCGATTTCAATGGTTTCCAGATTGAGTATCACCATGCTATATAAAAACACCCAATTCGAGATTTGGCAGTTCCCAACTTCATTTTTGGCCAGAATGTTATGTCGGACCTGGGCGTCCAGGTAACAAAAGGAAAAATCCATGTCGTCCCATCCCAAACATTTTTACACGCTGGAAGAATATTTTGCTTTAGAACGGGTGGGAAATTCCCGGTATGAATATTGGGATGGCGATATTGTGTGCATGAGTGGCGGGAGCGAAGCCTACGGACGCATCACCGGCAATGTGCATGCGGAGTTACATGCTCAATTAAAAAAGAGTGCCTGTACCCCGTTCAACACTGAAATTCCAATCAAAACACCATTACTCCCACCATATCGTTACCCGGATGCCAGCGTGGCTTGTGGGACTCCGAACTTTGAAAAAATCTTTGGAATTGATGTTTTGACCAATCCGGTACTGGTGGTTGAAGTTCTGTCGCCATATACGGAAGCCGTTGACCGAAAAGAAAAATTTGAAGCCTACAAAGCTATTGAAACGGTGCGGGAATATCTCTTGATTGCACAAAATGCGCCACTGATCACTCATTACGTCAAACAGGAAAATCACGAGTGGAAACGGTTTGACACGGCAGACCTGACCGCCACTTTAACCTTGAAGGCAATTGGGGGCACTCTGGCGGTGAGTGATGTGTACGCAGGTGTCGAATTCAAATAAGGGAGCGTTAAAAAACGAATCAGATAAATATTTCTGTTCAGAGTAACGCCTTCAGGCGTGAGACGTGCCGGGTGGGACGGAAGAAAAAACCTCTCGTCTAAAGACGATACTCTGAACCTTTTTCTGAAGATCTATAGACTGTCCGGCTAAACTTGCTCCATCCTTCCAGGATGAGAACGAATGGGCTCAATACTGATCGAACCCAAACAAAAAACCTGCACGTGAAAAGGCTGACGCACCGGCGATTGGTATGTCGTCCCTGCGGGACTAAACCCACCCGCTGATGCAGGTGGTACTGACAAAGACCCCCCACCCGCTGACACAGGTGGTACTGACAAAACTCGATGCTCAGGTGTTTATCTCCAGCCTGATAGGGTTCGACGGCTGTTTTCGAATTGTTGCTGGAGATTCGCCTGAAATTCCTCAAGTTCACGCCGTTTTCGACTGATGGCCCACCCTGAGCCAAACAACACCGCTCCAACAACCGCCAGATACACCGCGTAGTGAATCTGTCCCCACGGCACGCTGTGCAGCGTTACCACTGTCAAATGAAAGATTGCCGTGGCCAATCCGAGCAAGACCGGCGCCCGAAGCTGCAACAGGATTCCAACCACGATCATTCCTAGCGCCACCGTGTCAAGACCGATGTCAATCCACAGGGATGACTGTTGCGCTACAAACCGCAGATGCAGGGCATGCAGCAACATTGGACCGCACAAAAGCAGACTCCCTTGCCAGATGCAGAACAGATTGAGTTGTTCGTTTTCGTCGCTTCGACGCAGACCCAGATAGCCGACCAGTAACAGCGCGGCCCCAATCGGCAAGCTGAATACTTCGATGTCTCTGAACAACCCATAGCCCAAAAACAACCCCATCCGAACATAGAACAGCCCTCCCAGCAGGTAACTCGCCGGGGCATAGAATTTTCGCCAGGCTGTTCCACGGGTGATGATGCTGATCAATGTCGTTGCGAGCAATCCGAGCATCAACGCCACCAGCAAATATTGCTCATCGCGACGAATATCCGGTAGCCAGACCAGCGCCTGTCCCACCAGCCCCGCCAGCGAGACCAGACTGATGAAATGGCCGATGTGCTCAAGCGGGTTGGCCAAAACGTGGGATGTTTCACGGTTGCGGTTCAGACGTGGCAGGAGCTGAAGGCTCAGCACCAGCAACAGGAATCCAAGGAACAGGTAGGCGGCTGGGAAATAGGCTGGCTTGATTCCTAAATAATTGAGCACCACCGCCCAGGTTGACGAAAGCGACACCCCCAACCCGATCTTGTGGTACCAGGTCGTTTGTGAACTCAACACCCATCCGGCCCAGATAACGGTAATCAGCGTGAAAGTGAGTAACTCAGCTTCTTTGGCCGGGAATGATTCCACCACGGCCATTGGGAGAATGAAAAAGTTGACGACCAGCACCGGGAAGGCACACAGGTCATTGGTCAATCGGGCGGCTTTTGCCCACCGTTCGTCTTCCGTCCAGCTTTGAGAAGCAGCTACCCGCGCAAATCCATGCTGGACAAGCAGCCAGAGCGCAATCAATGGCATTTCCCATCGCTGATTTTTCAATGGCAAGTAATCAATCAACGCCGCATAGCCGAACGCAATCAGACCCATTCCGCCGATTAAATGCACGATGCCCAGGTGTCTCTGGCGAATCCAGTGCCCGCAAATCAACAGCAGGCCGGCGAGTTCTATCGTCAGAAGGACGCTTGGCCAGATCAGGTAAAATGGATGTGAGCGGTTTGGCCAGGTGTAAAACAGCATTTCCAGCCCTACTGCCAGGACCACATAACTGACTGCCCAGAGTGTTTGACCAATGATTCGCTGCCGAACGGCTTTGGTCTGATATTCAGGCAAACCGTTGGCGACCAGAACTTCCTGCTCTGTGGCTTTTCGGAATCGGTCAAGTGCAGCCCAGAGCAGTATATATCCTGCCGTTGCCCAAATGATGGTTTGTGGAAGGTAGCTCCAGCGATCAGGAAATTTGAGGAAAGAAACTGCGTGCCACCACGACCCAAGCAACGACATCCAGGCCGTCAGGCACAACCACCCAAGTTCCACTTCCGTTTTCACCATCCGCGAAGTCACCAGCGTCAGGGTCGCCAGTTCAACTCCGAGGCCAATCGCCGCCATTCGTGGTGAAAACAACATCGCATACCCGACCAGAACGGCTGACCCAAGCGCCACAAGCTGGGCGACCCAGGTCAGTTCGGTTACATAATGAACTGGTGAAAGTGGGTGAAGTTCTTTGTCTTCTTCGAGTTGTGGTTCACGATGAAAGCGAATGGCGCATCCGGCAAGGCCAAACCCGGCGAGCATCCACAAGGCAGTTCGCAGGTCATTTGAAAAGTGCAGCCGATTCTGAACACCAATCACAGCCGTGCAAAAACTTCCGGTCAGCGCCACGCCAATTCCCAACCCAATCCAGCTTTGAATCAATCGAGTTTGAGCCGTGATCACCCAGGCCGCAATCCAGGCCCCAATTGCCAGGAAGGCGATTGACCCATAAAAGGGTTGATCCCACATCAGATGATCGGCAATCAACAGCGCTTTGAAGGCAAACAGACATTCCCAAACACAGAGTGAGCCTCGGAGCCATTCGGTTGCTGTTTCAAGCCGATCTTCCCAGGCTTCCAGGTCAGGTTCAATCAGCCAGCGTCCACAGCGCGGCACCACAAACAACCCGGTGGTTGGCAGTGCCAGCAACATCACGACCAGCCCAGGAATGGTGACGATGGTTGGCCAGGCCATCCGCAAAGCGGCCAGCCCTGAAAGGCTCATCAAAAACGCAGTGCTGGTGCCAAAGAGGATGCCAATGCGCAGAAATGCTTCAGATTGACTGGCCCAGCGTGTCCCAATCGCAAAAAAAGTGGTTAAGACCAGCGCCGTCAGCGCAAACCAGAGCGCATCAAGTGGTGTGCGGAACCAGCCTTGAACCAGACTGAAATCCTCGGTGAAAAAGGCATGCAAGATGGGGAAGAGTGGCGAAACTGTGGTCAGTACGGCCAGAACCCAGGCGGCCTGATGGTTTGGCTCAGTCAGAATTCGCAGCCGTTGGTTTGACGAGAAAATGACTTCGGTTCGTGAAGCGAGCAGGAGCCCCAGGGCGCATAACGCGAAAGTGAGCAGCGTGATGACAAACGGAGCGTGAAACCAGATGAGTTCGTTGACGGCAACCGTGAGGAGTAACCCAGTCGAAAGATAGCTCCAGGCAGAGTTTTGCCGGGTGTAGGCGGTCATTCCATAGAGCGCGGTGCCGACGAGCGTGACCCCAATCAAGGCTGGATGTGAAATCGTCCCAACCAGATTGCCAGCCACCGCATTGAGTGCCGCCAGCACTTCGAACGGAAGCCAGCGGAACAATCCGGTATAGACAAACAATCCTGCCGCCAGGATCAGGTGACCTGAAATGAAAAACGGTTTTTGGACTTCACGAGCAAAATCTTGATCTGACTCAAGTTGGGGGAGTTTTTGTTCCAACACGAGCAGCCCGCCAGCAAAAAGAACCGTGACGGCGGCATAGACATCAGGCGGAGCGTGAACCACCGCGCCCAAAAATCCATACACACTGGCCAGCAAGGCTGGAATTGCCAGATACAGCATCAGTGTTTCGCGGAGCACCATCGCCGTTGTCGCATACAGCACCGCGCACAGGAGTCCCACCATCCAGGCCCGGTTGCCACGGGCAATCAATCCAGAATGCACCAGAAACCATGGATTGGCGGGTACTAAAAGCGACCCAAGCAGCAGCAAACCGCGTCCGGCGAGTTCTTCCTGGGTTCGGCGCAAGAGCCACACGCCCGCGCCAAACGTGGCCATCGTCAGGAGTGCCAGCAAGCCCGCCTGAACCACAGGTCGTTGTAATTGCAGGCTAATGACGTCGCGCAAGTAAATAATCGTCCCGATCACAAACATCATAGCGCCGCTATAGACCATCCAGCGGAGCATTTGCGGGTCAGACAGCCGTTCCAGCAAACTGACTTCGGGAACTGGTTCGGGTTGTGGAATTGGGCGAGGTGGAACTGGGTAGGCTGTCTTTGGTGGCTCAGCGGAGGTGCTTTTCGGAGGAGTTTCACTAAGTTTGGCTGCAAATTGCTCGGCACGACCTGGGGGAGCTGGTGTCACGGGGGCCTGGGGCACCACCGGTGGGGCGTGTGGAACCGTTTCCGTCCTGGCTGGGGCTTTCTGGAGCAACCGGTCTACAATCTGCTGCCGATACCCTCGATAATAGGTGCCAATTTTTTCCTGCAGAAACTGATTGGTCAGATTGCGTTGCGGCCAGGTATTGATCTCAGCCAGCAGGAAGTCAATATGCGAAATAAATTCCAGCGCCGGGGTGTCGAGCTTGAGGCCGCAGGTGATACAAAACGTCCAGTGCGGTTCAAGGGCGCTTCCACAGTTGCAACAGGTTTGGCGATATCCGGGCAGTTCAGGATGCGAAGATTCAGAGCTGGTTTGCGTCATAGGGTTCCCTCCGATGCTCATTCTTAAATGAACAGCGCGAGTGTAGGCAAGCAAGCCACCAGCATTTGGTGGAATCTGTGTCACTTCACCAATTGACACAGATTTCATTTTGGCCTGATATGCGACCAGACGCAAAGGTTTCTTTTAGAGGTAAAACTCACTTATTTCCGCATATTTGGAGGGAATCGCTGTGCAAGGAGCGCAAAAGTTGGTAAGCTACCGGCACTCGTTCACGTTCAACATTCCACGCGGAGTACCAAAGCCATGCGGCTCTTTTGGATCGTCTACATTGCCGGTGTCATTCTTTCTTCTCCATTATTCTATGGATACATGAAGAAGTATGAGTTTGCCCTGCGCCATTTGATCGAGCGGGAACTCGAACTTGACGACGATCCGGAAAACGACAAATTGAACGAATGGATTTATGACAATGCCGTGGTCTTGATGACCTGTTTGCTCAGTCTGAGCTGGCCAGTCTCGCTGCCGGATTTGTTTAAGGACAGTGATGGGCTGTGAGCTTATTTGCAAAGATTAGTTTGAGTTGATAAACCTTCTATAAAGTGTTGGATGAGGATGAGTTGTATGGGAAATGAAGGTTTTGTTTATATACTAACAAATGAGTCAATGCCTAGTGTTATTAAGATTGGACGGACACAAGATGTAGAGGGGCGTGTAAAAACACTGTCTCAGTCAACTTCAGTTCCAACCCCCTTTAAAGTTATTCACCAAGTCCGGGTAAGTGATTGCGTCAAAGTAGAAACAGAGGTACATCAAATTCTGACAAAGCAAGGATATAGGGTTAATAAGAAAAAAGAGTTTTTCCATTGTTCAACATCTACTGCTATTGAAACTTTGAATTCTATTTGTGGGTATCCAGTTCCCCAAATTGAGATCGAAAATAGGAATTTACCTGAACATACCTCAAAACCTCTTGATCCGTTTAATCGAGTGAGGCGATCCGCTGATTCTCCTCAACTTAAGTCAGCGAGTGAAAGTGAAAAAGCTACATGCGGTTTATTAGTGGTTTATTTTCTTATTTTTAGTGTGGTTGCTTCTTATACGGTCGGCAAATTGATAATTGCTATCTTGAAAACCTTACTATCGATAAATTGATTTTTTTCAACTTGAACTAACCAATCCCTTGCCGGAGTACCAGGCAAACAGGTTTTATTTTGGTGTCTTGAGATAGTCTCTAAGTACAAGTCCCCATAAATTGGGGATGGAATTTGGTTCTTTGATCGAATCAACTCGGTTTTCGCCCGCAGGGCGGCGGAAAGTAGCCGGTGGTTTGCCGCTTTGGGCATACCACCGGAGTTCAACCCACCCAGCCTTGCGCCCGGATGGGCGCTGGAACCGGTCATCGGCCCGGTTCATCATCCGTTCTCGCTGGCTGAATCCAGCGCCCATCCGGGCGCGAATCAGTTTGCGGCCTGGATTCCGGTGGGTGCGCTGCAAAGCCAGCTTCCCACCGGCTACTCTCCATCGCCCTTCGGGCGGAAACCACATTTGATTTTATTTCATCCCTTTTTTATGGGGACTTGTACTAAGTCATTATTCAGCCACTGAGTCGGTTTCCTCAAATTCTTCTGATTCTTCCAGCTCAACTGGCAGTGTATCTGGTGTTCCGATCTCCACGGCGGTCTGGCGCAGGTCAGTCATCATTCGCAGAATTTTCTTTCGCAGTGGAATCAACAGCGGCGTGCTGGCCAGTGCAATCAGTTTCACAATGATATCAACCGTGTGGTCAATCAGCAGATGTGTCCGCCGACAACCTGGAGAATTGTCGTGAATCCAAAAAAGCACCACGCCCATGTGATAGACCCAGAGCAGGTTCGCCAGTTCGGATTGTAATTCCAGCGGCACTTTTCCCTTGGCGCCGCGCAGCACTTCGGCAAAAAGTTCGGTGCTTTCTTCACGGGTGCGGGCTGAGTCTTCACTGAACGGATTGAGCGGACTTTTTGGATCCGCTGCTGTTTTAAAGAGCACTCCAGAGAAGGTGTGATACGGTTGAATGGTCGTCAATTTAGCTTTCATCACCCCGAGCAGTCGGCCTTTGAGCGTTTTTTCCTGGGCCAAAACCGGCGCGCTGGCAGCGACGTGTTCGCTGTGGGTGTGGGCGTAAAATTCCTGGATCAGGACTTCTTTCGATTTAAAGTAATAATAGGTATTGCCCAGGGAAATATTGGCGCGTTCGGCGATGGCCCGCATCGTGGTTTCTTCGTAACCGCGTTCACGAAACAGATCCAGCGCGGTTTGTAAAATCAATGAGCGGGTTTGTTCAGATTTCGAAAGTTTCGGTGTTGACTCAGCCGGTGTTCCCACGGGTTACTTGCCTCCAGGATCAAAAAAGTGATGAGCGGCGAAACCGGTGCCGATTGCGCGAGATCATTGAAACAAACCGGCGCACGGTTGGCAAATACTCTGGCGCTGCAAGTTTCAATGACCAGTGGCGATATTCACGCAGCGCCCACAAACACATCAGCCAGCCCTTCGCCCCGTAGTAAACATCACCTTTGTCGCTCACCACAGTTAAATCCTGAAGCGTCGCCGGGTGGTTTAAATCCGGAAACCGACGCCGGGCAAACTCCGATGCTGCCGGGACAAACAGCATTTCGATATATTTTGGCTGCTTCTCAAGCCAGGTTCGAATGCTGGTGCACAACTCACAGTTGATGTCATAGAGCACGGTCAGATTTTTCATAGCAGCACCATTTTAGGGTTCAGGGTTCAGGGTTCAGGGTTCAGGGTTTCAAATTTTTGTCCCTTTTGTCCCTTTTGTCCTTTTTGTTGTCCTGTTAAACCTCATGGCAGTTGATGCAGGCATCTGGCATGACTGGCGGAGGAACGTTGTCGAGCATCGCCCGTCGCCGCAACCGGCTGAAAATGTAGAGGTTAAAGAAGTGCATTCCACCCAGGACAATCGCCACTGTTCCAATCTTTGACGATAAGGCTTCGATTCCAACTTGTGTGCTGTCAACTTGATACCCCAGTTTAAGGGCCAGGCTGATATAACCCAGATTGATCAAATAAAACCCAACCACGAGCAAATGGTTGACTGAGTCGGCCAGTTCGGTGTTGCCGTGAAACACATCCACCAGAAAAACCCGCCCGTTTTTGTGGAGCGTTTGTGCAACCCAAATTGTCAAAATAATACTCAGGACCAGATAGGTCAGGTAGGTCATTACAATGATGTTCATACAGCTACCTCTTTGAAGATTGTTTTTGAACGTGTTCAAAAAAGAGAGTACGCCGTTCGAAGACCAGTGTCAATAACTTTTTTGAACGTGTTCAAAAAAATAAAAAGGAGGCTGTTCGAGTGCAAAGTGGCGTTAAGCCGCCGCACTCCAGACGTGTACCGTGCCCTAAGGTTGCTGAGCGGTTGAATTTTGTAAGTGTTTGATTCTTTTCGTGTATTTCGTGTATTTCGTGGTTAGAAATGGCTTGGATTTTATTTTAGTGTTCTTTCAAGATCGCCACTGCGCCGCCTTCGACCAGTGCCATCGCCAGTTCGTGAAGCTGGGAACTGGCTGTTTCATCCCGGGTTTGTGGGATTGTCGAAGCCGACTGGCTGGCTTCTGGCTCGGTCAGATCACGTTGATAGAGTTGGCGATAGGCGGCGTAGTTGTTCATGACAATAAAGACGTAATCCTTGGTTTCAGCAAACCCGACTTCGGGGGTAAACCGGTCTACGTCGTCACTTCCAGCCCGTTGCAGCCATCGCCGGACACCGGCTTCACCCCCATTGTATGAGGCTACGACTGCCTGTGGGTGGCCAGGGAACTGCTTAAACAGGTTTGAAACGTATTGGGCGCCAAACAACACCGCATATTTGGGCTCATACAAATCATCTCGCGAGTAGGTATCGAGTTTCAGTTGAGCGGCAATCTGATCGGCGGTCGAATCAATAAATTGAAACAGGCCGCGTGCGGCGGCGGCTGATTTCACCCACGGACGGAAGCGCGATTCCTGCCGGGCAATCGCCAGCAGGAGCCGTGGATCAACCTGCCGTGGGCGAGTAGCTTTGAGGATTGCCGGACGGTACGGCGCGGGATAGAGCAATTCGGCCACATCGCGAGGCATCAATTCGAGCCGAAAATCAGCCGGGAGTGACCCAAAAACCCGTTCGGCGTAATCAATGGCCTGCCAGGCCCGATTTCCCCGATTAGAGTACACCGCCAGTGAATAATTCCAGTTGTCATTCCCACCTGCTTTGACCCGTGGGGCTGGAAGTTCGGAAATACCTTCATCAAACAGGCCCAAAAAGCAAAGTTCATCACCTAAATCACGCTGGACTGGAGTGTTGCTGGCACTGGTGATGACATTCCGGCCAACAGGAACAAGCTGGTAATTCCAGGCTCGGGCATAGTCGGGCAGGTTGCGATAGCAGGTTTCAAGCAGCCGAAACAATTCACGCTGGGTGGCCAGGTCGGTTGTCAACCGGAGCGCCTGGTGGGCTGCGTATTTCGCTTCCCCATAGCGTCCTGCCGTGCTCGCCGTTCGGGCCGTGGCCAGCAAGGTCGTCAATCGTTTGCTGAATTCATTGGCCGCGCTGCCTTTGAGTGTTTCCCGCAAGTTCATCAGGCGTTCGGTGGCCCGCTGGCCATAATATTGATTTCGTTCGTCTGGAAGCCCAAGGTAAACGTCAATCGCCGGACTATATTGCTTGAGTTGCTCCAGGCAATAGCCGCGCAGAAAGTTCACTTCGCCCCGGTTGGTTGCACCCGGTGCCCGACGTCCAAGCGGCTCATTTTGGAGTTGATTTAAGACATTGAGCGCCGCCTGGAACTGGTTCAAATTCATCAGAATTTTGGCTCGCAGGAATTTGGCTGTGACTCCGGCTACTTCGGTTGACAGTCGTGTTTCCGTGCGGGCGCACCAGTCAAGCGCCGCCGTGGTATCTCCGGCCAGTCGAAGGGTATCAATCGCATTTAAGTGGGCACCGCCCAGGGTTTCACTCTTTGGGTACTCCGCAATAAAGGCTTCATACTGGGCAACGGCTTCACGCGCCCGGCCAGCGTTTTGATGGGCGTGTCCAAGCTGGTAAAAAGCCAGTTCACCATCCGGGGTTTTGGGAAATTCACGATGCGCGCGGTCATACCAGGTAATGGCTTCATCCCAGCGTTCTGAAATGTAGTGGGCGCGTCCGATTCCAAACAGGACTTCGGGCATTTGTTTGCAGGCCGGGTATTGTCGGACGATGGTCTGAAAGTGGCGAATTGCCCCTTCCGCGTGGCGATTTTTGAGAAACAGTCGTCCGCGAGCGAGGTGGTCAGCTTCAGTGAGTGTTTCGCCGCCGAGTTCGTCCAGGTTTTCAGCCGCCAGCAGGGCCTGGTCATCTTTCCCGGTTTGAAGCAGGCGTTGAAAAATCAATCGGGCAGC
Source organism: Acidobacteriota bacterium (assembly GCA_016208495.1). Classification (NCBI taxonomy): domain Bacteria; kingdom Pseudomonadati; phylum Acidobacteriota; species Acidobacteriota bacterium. The sequence goes on from JACQXX010000070.1 coordinate 131,743, forward strand.
ATCGGCTTTATCCGCTTTGCGCAGTGCGATTGCCGTTTTTCCCAAAATTTCGCGGTCGGTGGTTGAAATATTCTGGTACACGCTGGCGGCAGCGCGGTAATTGCCGCTGTGCTCATAACTTTCAGCCAGTTTCCCCAGCGTCCCTTTCACCGCCGGGCTATTCGGATAGGAGGTCCGCAACAATTGCCAGTACACCTGTTCGTTTTTGAAGTCTTTGCGCTCGTGCTGGAGTTCAGCCAGGTGCCGCATGGCAAACGGGGATAATTTATTCTTTTGTTCAGCCACGGTGCGATAGAGTTGAATCGCTGTTGCCCCATCACCTGTCCAGTCAGCCAGTCGGGCGCGCAAATACTCATAATTGTTGAGCTGATACAGTTCCGGCTCGGCTTTTTTCAATTCATCAAGCAGGCGGATGGCAACCTGGTAGGTGCGACGCGCCATGGCTTCCTGGATTTGGGCATGGTGGGAGGCAATTGAAAGCTTCGCTGTTTGGGCTGAAAGTGGAGCAACCATTCCGGTCATTCCTGAAAAAAAGACAAGGATCAGGCAGGCAAGTCGCCGCAGTTGATTGCGCATGATGTCACCATTGATATACGAGTTATGAATTATGAATTATGAAGAGAGTAAATGCTTTGTTTTCAATGAAATGATCTTTTTATGATTCGTCTGGTTGTTGAGAGGGGGAATGGTGTTGGGAAAAGTATCGCACACGTTTCATTGGGTGTGGTATGTTTACGCGCTCCCTTCTTGGATTTTAAACCTCAAAAAAGTCTGTTTCTACCCTTAAAAATTTATGCGTTTTCCTTCACGTTCCGAGTCATTTGACCGCATTCGTGAAAAGGTGATTTCTGGCCAGGCGGCCCTTGAATTTGGAGATTCAGCCCAGGCCCTGACGTTGCTCGACGAAGCTGTGGGCCAGGTGTTATCGCTTGATTGGTCGGATGAGACCGTCTGGAAGCGATGGCCCGTGATGCAGGGGGTTCTGCAGTTTGCCAAACAATATCTTGATCAGGAAATTGCGGAAAGCTCGCTTGCCCCGGATGTCTCGGAAAATTCAGATGAACCACGGTTTCTGACATCAATTCCCGAGTTAATGATTGTCAATCGTGAAATGCGGGCCATCATTGATCAAATTGTGCGCATCCGGCATACCCGGATGAATGTGCTCATCACGGGTGAATCTGGCGTTGGTAAAGAGTTGCTGGCGAAAGCGATCCACGTCGAAAGTGATCTGCGCGATAACGTCTACATTCCCTTCAATTGTGCTGCCGTTGCTCCTGAACTGCTTGAAAGCCGGCTCTTTGGCCACCGCCGGGGTGCCTTTACGGGTGCGGTCACCGACCAGCGCGGCGTGATTCGAGCGGCTGAAGGCGGAACTTTGTTTCTGGATGAAGTTGGGGAACTCCCGCTTGAGGTCCAGCCGAAATTGCTTCGGTTCCTTCAGGAAGGCGAAATCCAGCCCTTAGGCGAAGACCGTCCGATCAAAGTGAAGGTCCGTATTGTCGCCGCGACCAACCGCCATCTGGAGGCCCAGGTCGCTGAAGGGAATTTTCGCGAAGATTTATTTCACCGGCTCAACGTGATTCGGCTCGATGTGCCACCGCTTCGTGAACGTCGCGAAGAGATTTTGCCGCTCGCCCAGCGGTTCTTGAAAGAACTGGCTAGCCGGGCCAAAAAAGACCTGCAACTCTCGGAAGGCGCTGCCTTTATGCTCCAGAATTACAACTGGCCGGGCAACATTCGCCAACTTCGCAATGAAATGGAGCGAATGGTGGCCTATACCGAAGATAAACAGCTTATTACGCCCCGAATGTTATCTCCGGAAATTACATCGTTCAAACCGGTGACATCGGCCACCGTTGGTTCAAGTCGTTCAGATGGAAGCATCCGGGTTGAGTTTCCGCCTGGTCTGGAACTGGCTCAGATTATGGACGCGGTCGAAAAGCAGATCATTACCGAAACGCTGGCACGCAATAAGAACAACATTTCCAAAACCGCCCGTGAATTGGGGATTACTCGCAAAGGGCTGCACATCAAGCGGGACCGACTCGGGATTTGAGAGAGGAATAAAGTCAGTACCACCTGCGTGAGCGGGTGGGTCTGGTTGCTTTCAACTTCCACCCGCTCACGCAGGTGGTACTGACTTGACGATGACTTATCTCCAAACTCCACAATTATTTGGCTAAAATAGCCGCCAGGATCGGGTCACGGGCATTTAAAAAGTCATCTATTGAGGTTCGGACATCAACATCCGGCAGCATCGAAGGTTCGTCTTTGTCCGAAGTCTTGAAGTATTTGGTCGAATAGGAAACTTCAAGGCCGGAATTGGGGAGTTTGAACGATTTGACTTCACCGAAGGCATTTGGTTTTTGCCCGGTTGGCTCTCCGAAGATCGTGGCTTTGGTTTGTTGTCGCAACTCAAGTGCATTTAAATACCCGGATGAAAACGTTCCTCGACCAATAATGGCAAAGAGCCGTCCGGGCTGGTTGATGGCAGTTCGTTTTTTGATTTCTTCCAGCATTGGCCGGAAAATCACTGAATTCCCGCCGCCATTGTGCCGCAAATCAATCACCAGCCGATCTACCTGGTGCTGGTCAGCAAAAGCCCAGAGATCCTGATTAAATTTGGCAAAGGGCAGGTCATCCATATCCCGGCAGCGGTTGTATTTGACAAACAGCGTTTTCGACTCAGCTAGATATTCAAACCAGTAGTTGAGTTGTTGTTTCTGCCGATAAAGCGGGGCGCCACGTTTTTCAGGATCCAGCGCCTGAACCCAGGAAATTCCGTCAAGTTTCTCAACCGAATTGATTTCAACGGTGTGCGTTTGTCCTTGACGATCCTGATAGGTCAAACTGGCTCGGATGTCATCCGGAATGATTTTGAGGACCTTTAAAATTCCTGGATTCATCAAATACTGAGGGCTTTCAGTCAAGAGCCACTGGTCGTTTTCATATGAAATCAATGGTTTCACCAGTTTGAACGCCTGATCAATCGGTGTATTTCCAATTCGGATTAGTTTGCAGCCGAGCAATGCCTGATGTTCTGCTGGGGACCGCAACAGATACAACCCATCTTTGAACCACAGATGCGCCAATGGAAGCACTTTTTTAAACTGCGGATTGAAATCCGTGTGCGCATCATTGACTGAAGCCACAATTCGCATCAGCTCAACTTTGATTTCATCATCCGACAGCTTTGGAAGTGTTTTGTCCAGTTGCTGAATAGATCGGTTGAAATCGGCTTTTTTGAGGTGAAAAAAGAGATTTTTGTGACGCGCCGGGAGTTCTTTGGCCAGGAACTGCACATCCTGGCGCCACTGCTCATCACGCGAGAGAGCTGGGGGAGATGCAGTTTGGCCAAACCCATCACTGGAAAATATTCCACATCCGAGCGTAAGGAGAAGACTCCAGACGAACAAAAAACGAAACCACGGTTTTTCAGGAACAGAGATCTTCATCATAACCTTCAATTGAAAGTTAGCTTCGAAGCTGGTTCAAAAGAGATTCCACATCACGGTAAAGTTTTCGAAATGAAGCAGATCGCTCCAATGCTAATTCGAGGTCGAACTGCGCCGTAAGTGCTGCCTGATCAACTGTTGGGCTGTATTTTTGACCAGAGGGAAGGCGTTTGGTGAGCCATTCTTTGGTCCCTCTGATGGACTCAGGTTCTGGCGGTGTTTCTAAATTGCCAGGAAGTCCACGGATACCTCGCAATGATTCAGCCGCCGCCAGAAACCAGGCTTCATATTCGCGGTGTGCAAAAATAGTCACGATTGGCACATCAGTCCGAAGTCGTTTGGCTTCTTGGAGCAATGCTGGACCAAGTTGAGCCGGGCAATCATCGTCACTATCAAGCAAAATGAGAATGGCACCTGGACCATTCAGTTTGGCAATGGCCAGGCGGAGTGCTCGTTCAAATTCTCCACTTTGAGCAATTTGACCTTGTCTAACAATTTTCGAACGATCAGTTAGGACTGGCTGCGGCACATCAACCCACAACTCAGGATCAATCCGTTCTCGAATCCGGCGGATCAGAATCGGTAAGGCGACAACTTCTCCTTTTCCTTCAACAATGCAACTGATACAGATCATTGTGCCTCGACCCCGAGATCAAAAAGATTGGTTCTGGTGTCAGCCACCGCTATTATTGGGGTAAGCTGGTCCATTCGAAGGAGTTCACCCGGAGTGAAGAGGTGATCTTTCAGAACAGTCATCCCTGCCTGTGAGAGGTGACCAATTTGAGAAGCACCTTTGTCAGAGATAACCGCCAGGATTGAGTCTGGATTCACGGTGTGATCATCGAGAATGTCAGGGCTGTGGCAGGTGACGATGACCTGTTTCGTGAGGCTAGCTTCTTCCATTGCCTCGCGCAGGACTGCTGCAGCGGCTGGATGCAAGTAAAGCTCAGGTTCTTCAATGCAAACGACATTGACTGGGTGGGGGCCAGTTTGAAAAAGAGCGGTCAGGATTCCAAGGATTCGCAATGTTCCATCTGACATTGCTGAGGCTGCAAAGGCAGACTTTTGAGCCGCTTGGCCATTTGGTGGAATCTGTTCAAAGACCAGTAATGCTTCCTGAAAGCCGTGTATAACTGATGTGCCGGGGAAAAGAGTACTTGAAGGTATTACTTTGATCCCATGAACTGATGGGACAACAGCTTTGAGGTAGTTTTCAATACGTTCTTTTATTTGTGGATATTCATGAGCAAGAAAATTGATGATGCTTGCAAGATTATCTCCGTTCATACTCAACGGATAGCTGTTGGTTAATTGTTGGATTTGCCTTATTTCAAAAAGGTTATCAAAATCATATAGATTGATTTGAGTGAGCGCCGTATAAACTTGGCGAAATGGTTCAAATCCGGATAAACCTATTAAACATAAAGATGTTTGGGGAGGAATCGGAGTCCAGGAAGTAACCTGAGAAGGAGACCATTGAAAAAGCGGTTCAAGGTTAGTTTGAATTATCTTCCCTTTATGAGCGCGAAAGAAAATCTCTGTTTGGCCAGGTGGGTTAGGAAAAGGTGACAGTACTAACTCTTCATCCTGAACCTGAAAATCAGCCGTTGGAGTAACCTTTGATTTTAAACGCAAAGCATAATGTCCTGTTTGGCCTGATGGAAAAGCAAACTCCAACCGTATGCCAAGCATTCGGTTGGGTTGTGGGGCTTGAAATGATTCGTAGAGGCCATGAGATGAGTACAATAAACTCGAAAAACCACCTCTTCTTTTAACCACCTCATTTAGTGAATATTGCAAGCTAGCGGAAACAAATCGCAAAGCTTGCAAAAAGTTCGTCTTTCCCGCTCCATTTGGTCCGACAAGGTAAGTCAACGGGCCAAGCTCAACATCGCAAAAGGCGATGCTTTTGAAATTCTCGATGACGACTCGCTTTAGAAAAACCATACTTCACCAGCCTGTTTCCTGGCAAAAAACTCAACATTTTTTCCAGCGCCCATCCGGGCGCGACGTGAAATTGGGCGGTGACCCGGTGGTAGCGCTCAAAGCAGCGCGACCACCGGCTATTTTCCGGCGCCCATCCGGGCGAAAACCAGATGTGCCAACTTGGGCAAACCCTCGATGATCTGGAGTGATCCTTTACCCAAAAAATTTGGTTTTCTCTCAGCCCAAACCCTCAGCCTTCAATCCTTATGGAATCAGCAGTAATTTCCCCATCACGTTTCGGCTTTCAAGTTCGCGATGGGCATCAGCCGCATTTGCGAGTGAAAATGTCTGGGCAATGTGGGGAACGAAGGTTCCTTCCGCGACATATCGCAGGATATGCGACATATCCGAATTGGGAAGGTAGCGCCCGGAAGCCAGCAGGTTTCCATACTGAAAGCCAAAAATCGCTGCATTTTTCGGGTAAAAATCGCGCGTGTTGATCAGGCTGTCTTCCAGCGTGACATTGGCCAGGGCGGCGACGCGGCCAAACGGTGCCAGGACTTTGAGCCCCTGAGCAAAGACTTTGCCTCCAACGGCGTCGAGGAAGGTATTGATGCCTTTGCCATCGGTGGCTTCACGAACAGCGCTCACCAAATCCTGACTCGTGTAGTTAATCATCACATCCGCGCCAAGTTGCTGCGCCATCGCCAGTTTTTCATCGCTGCTCGCGCTGGCAATGATCCGGGCTCCGATTTGGCGGGAAATCTGAATCGCGGCATGTCCGACACCGCTCACGGCGGCTGGAATCAGGATTGTCTCTCCGGCCTGGAGTTTTAAGAGTGAATGGATGCAATACCAGGCGGTGAGCCAGTTGATTGGTAAGGCAGCGGCCTGTTCGTACGAAGTCCCGTCTGGAATCAACGCCATATGTTGTTCCAGTGCCACCGTTTCCGTTGTATAGAGGCCCGTTCGGTTTGAAAAAATCACGACCCGGCTGCCAACCGGGAAACTGGCCGAAGTTGACTCGACGACCTCACCACTGGCTTCAATGCCAGGTCTGGCCGGCACCTGGGCGCCATGGTAGGCGCCGCTTCGCAAGAGTACATCCGCACGATTAACCCCAATCGCCCGAATTGCCACCCTGGCCGCGTTTTCTCCGAGTGGAAGTGAGGCTTCTTCCACGAGGTTGAGTTGTTCTGGTCCACCAAAAGCTTCGACAAGAATTGAATGACGCATAAGACAGAATGAAGAATTGAGAATGAAGAATTGAGAATGAAGAATGAAGAATGAAGAATTGAGAATGAAGAATTGAGAATGACCTGAATTTCGCCCAAAATAGCACCACTTTGCTGAAAAATCAGTACCGACCAGGTCGGGACACACCTCGTGACCAAAAAGCGGCCAAGTCATTGAGTGGAATCGAAATTCACCGAAATTGAGCCTTCGCAATCACGAACCTGACTTCCAACCTGTCTTTTATGTCCTTTATGTCCTTTATGTCCTTTATGTCCTTTTCGTCCTTTGGCTCTGGCTCAATCAACCACCTGTGTGACCAAAACTGAGGACAAGATCGGTATTTTGGGCGAAATTTGGGGAATGAAGAATGCAGAAAACAATGAGTGGTTCGCGGTTAGTTCTTGATTCTTGGAAAGTATTGGTTCCAAAGTACTAAGTACCAAGCACTCAATTCTTCATTCTCAATTCTCAATTCTTCATTCCTCTTATTCTTCCCATTTGAGCCGCACAAAGTAGAACTCTTCGCTGCGACTCGCCGGGGTGACTCGAAGGCGAGCGGTATAGTTGTTCTCGCGGCTTGGTTTTTCAAGCAGAATGACCCGGCCTGAGCCTTCTCGCTGCTTGACCGTGAAACCTGAAACTTCAAAGCGCGGCAACGGGTCACGAAAATCAGAATCGGCATTGCGGAATTGCCGGCGGCGTTCCTGGGGGCTGTAGAGTTCGCTTCCTGAAACTTCGATTTCCACATCATCGGTCCCACTGACATAAAATTTCAGGTCGCATCGTTTCCGATTGAGGCTGGTTCGTCCATCGCGGTCCCGATTCCGGTCAGTGCTGGAAAATCGGTCATTGGGTCCGGAAACGGGTTCGTCGTCCCAATCATCATCCGAACGGCGGCGAGTGTCTCCGGTAGTTGTGCGCGGACGCTCGCTTCGGTCTGGCTGGTATCGCGAAGCCGATGACCGCCGATCAATTCCAAGGAAGGGATTGTAAATATATTCGAGCGAAAATGACGACTGGTCGGGAAAGCTGAGGTTGTTGCGCGCACCATAGGCCGGATCAAGTCCCCACTGGCCAACCGCAAGCAGGTTTTTCTTCTTGGTGGCTTTGTCTTCCCAGCCCCAGAATGGTTTGGCTTTGTCCGCAGCTTCTTTGCGTCCATAAAACGACCCGGCAATTTGATCTATCTGTGGGCGTGGACGATTTCCAAATGGCTGATAAGCATAGTATTTATCAAAGGTTCGGTCTTCGCGCCCGGCATTGGAATTGGCTCGTTCCCACCACTCCTCATAGATTGGGAGCAGGGCATATCCGACTTCGCGGTCATTAGCGTGGCGTGGGCGCTCAGCCCGTCCGCGATAGACAAAGGTCACCCCGGTTCCGGTTGAAAACGTGTCATTCGAAAGCGAATACCGCGAGTTTTTGCCCTGGCTGCCATACACACCGTGTCCGCCGGATTCGATAAAAATCACCGGATGCGACCCCTGATACAGTTCAACTTCGCCGTCAATATCGTGAAATCCGTTCCGAACCTGGCTATCAGCCCGGAATGAATAAATATTGTTGTGAGCCAGCGTTTCCATGGCTTGAAGGCGACCAAACTGGCTTCGATCTTTGGCAACGGTCAGAATTAACCCTTCGTTGTCATTTTCGTGGCAGCTACCGGCAATGCAGGTGTCTGAATAATCACGAGGATGAAACAGGTTATAGATCACAAACCAGTGGCTTTCGGTTTCCATCACCGTGTAGTAGACATATGCCTGTGACGTGCCCTGATCCAGCGAATCCCAGTTGTTGTCGCCACGCCAGTCGCCGTCATAGTCAAAGCGGGTAATGTAATCAGCTTTGGGTTGAAACCAGGTTTCCTGGGCGACAAAAGGGGCATAGTGTTCGGCCAGTTCAAAATAGGAATCCCGCGAAGCTCGTTCATCACGAAACTCCTGGCGTTCGGCTGGTTTCCGAGCCTGGGCGCTCGTGCTGACATCCATCACCACGGTCGCGGTCTTTCCGTCCAGTGAGGCTTCGATGGTGTAGCGTCCAGGTCGGTCCGGTGCGCTATAGAGAAAGCAATCCTGGATCGTGGCCTGGTTGAGCACTTGAAAAAACCGGTTCTCGCCGCTGACAAACGGCCCATCATCGGTGCCCTGGTATTTAAATTCTTTCGAAATCCATCCGCCGTCACGACTGACAATGCGCACTTTGGCGCCGGTCTTTTTCAACCGCCCGGTCAGGATCTCCTTGTCCTTTTTTTCAACTTCACCAAAGACCCGCACCTGGATCACAGCGGTTTCCAGTGGGCGAATGCGAGTTCCGGGTTCAACTTTGATTTCCAGCCGGGTCACTTTTTCTCCGGCACGGACTGATTGAGGGAGCAATGGGATCAGCGACAAAGCAAGAAACAGGATCAATTTCTTCATAGACAAGAACTTCACTTCTTTAAGGGAGTGGAAGGCGGATAAACCGTGGCCGGTAAATATCCGCATTGGCAAAGTGTTCGGCAAAGGAAAATGTGTTGACGTTGTAGCTGATAAGCAACTCACCGGGGGCTGAAAGATGTGGGTGAGCCTTGGCATTATAGGTTGTGATGTTGGGGGTGAGTGTCGTTTCCGGGCAGGTCCAGATTGGAATTGGTGGTCCCCACGGTCCGGCTGGACTATTACTATAACTAACCGCCACTGTATTGCTCAAGGTATCAAGTTGAAACACCAGCAGATAGCGGCCATCCGCCAGTGGTGTGACGCTAAATTCTGACGAAAGCCGGGATGCAACCGGTGTCGCCGAACGGAAGGTCGTGACCCAGGTTCGGCCATTCCAGAAACGATATTGTGAAAATTGAGCGATTTTGTCTGGTTTGACACGTCCGACAACCAGTTTTTTATTGCCGGGGTCGTTTCTGAGGCCATACACATAGAGGTATCCATCTGGACGCGGGGCACCGGCCATCGTGGTGTTGGGCATCACCGCCATTCCAAAGGCCAGTTCGCCCTGGGCACCACTTGCGGCTTGAAACAACCGTGTATCCACCTGGGTGTAGGTACGAAACGGATCCGCCAGATTGGCCACCGAATCACTCAACAGGGAAATGCCATCCGTTGCAAAATTAAACACGCCGCTGCCACCGGGTTTCATTCGCAGGCTGAACAGATACAGCCTGCCATTGACGACCAGTCCATCATTGGGCCAGAACCAGTGTGAAGCTGAGGTATTGGGTACAACTCTGGGCAAAGCGACACCCGTGTTTGAAGTCTTCCACAAAAATTGGATTTGATTTGGATTGGGCAGACCACCAGAGAGCAGAGCACTGGTGTTGCGAATGATGGTGCTGCCTTCGACTCGCTGGTTTTGCGTGTTGACTGAACCAATAAACGTGTCGCTAAAGACCCAAAATGTCGTGGTGTTGCCAGCCGTGCCGGGACGTTCATCACCAGAAATTGGAATCGAATAAATCCCATCGGCCCCAGTCCAGCCAGTTTGCCGATCAAACAAAGCGTCCCATTCGGGCGCGGCTATAGCACTGTAAGGAGTGATATTGGCTCGGGTTGGGAGGTCTAACTGAGGGTCAGATTGAGCAAAGCAGAAGCTGACTGACTGTAACCAGCCAAAAATGCTCAAGCAAATCATGAGCACCAGAAGTCGAAACGCAAAGAGCTTCCTGGGCATAGGTTTTCCTGAGTTGAATCCCACCCGCCAACGCTGGTGGTACTGACAAATTTGAAATTACATTCTTGATGTATCAGAAAGCGAAGTTATTGAAATGACTGTTTTTCGCTGAACCCTGAACCCTGAACCCTAAATGGTATTAGCTTTTGGCACTGTGGGCCAGATCGTCGAAGTAGCGGCGAGTATGTTCCATCCCGGTTTTCAGGTTTTCAGAACAGGAATGTTGATTGCCGACCGTGCCCGATGTCGATGTAAATTCCGGTCCGAGCACGGTGGCGGCGGCTTCATAATGCAGTTTCCGCCAGCCGAAGAGTTGCTCATCAAACCGGGCAATTTCAGCTTTCAGCGGTTCCAGTTCTTCAGGTTTGACATCTGGATGGCTGGCCACGTGGTCATAGGCTGTCCGGAGGGTGCCTTTTCCGAGCCGTTCCTGGGCAATGCGCGTCAAAATGCCATCCGGCCCCCGATATTTGGCCAGAAAATCCTGCATGCCGCTTCCAGAGACCAGTTCGTGATACATCTCGTCGCCGTGGCGTCCGGTGAGGAGTTCGATGATGGTCAATTGGGCGCTTTGCAGGCCCGAAGCACCACGCAACGCATCGCGAAATGACAGAAAGCTTTCTCGTGAAAGCGTCTTCATCACTTCAAAACCCTGAGTGGCACAGATAAATTCCTGGTTGACCCGGTTCATCAGGGCGGTTGCTGAAACCGCTTCTGGTGGAGAAGCGTGCAACCGGCGGATCACTTCGTCCAAATTGCGAATGATTTGGAAAAACCAGAGTTCAAAATGCTGGTGGATGGCAATAAACATCACCTCATCATACTTGTCAGTCTGGATATTGGACTGCAGGCGGTGAAGTTCATCAAGTTTAATGTAATCCCAATAATTGATTCGGTCAGTCATTTATCTCTTCTCGCTTGGGGGAATTGGTGTGGGTGTTGGGCTGAAGACCTTGGGCTAGGGGCTGAGGGCTGAAGAAAGAGGGCTGAAGAAAGAGGGCTGAAGAAAGAGGGCTAGGGGCTGAAGACTCGCAAGCTCGGGGCTGAAGACTTCGGGTTCAAGACAAAATCCCCGTCTTCTTCAACGCATTTTCTTCAGCCCTAAGCCCCAAGTCTTCAGCCCCAAGCCCCAAGCTCGAAGTCTTCAGCCCCAAGCCCGATATTTTCAGCCCTGGATTTCTCAATCCCGATACGGCACCGGATCAGTTATCCCAGCTTCGGCAAAGCCTTTGAGGCGCAACTGGCAACTGTCGCACTCGCCACAGGCCGTGCCATCTGGGGTTGGATCATAACAACTGTGAGTGAGGCCATAGTCTACACCAAGTTCAAGCCCGCGCCGAATAATTTCCCCCTTCGTCAGTGTCATCAGAGGGGCATGAATCTGAAGGTGCTGTTTCCCTTCAACCCCAGCTCGTGTGGCCAGATTGGCCAGCGTTTCATAAGCCTGAATATATTCTGGCCGGCAGTCGGGATAGCCTGAATAATCGAGTGCATTGACCCCGATGAAGATATCTTCCGCACCCAGGACTTCGGCCCAGGCGAGGGCAAATGACAGGAAAATGGTGTTTCGGGCTGGCACGTAGGTTACTGGAATTCCAGTGGAGAGTTGTTCGTTGGAACGATTTTTGGGAACGTCAATCGCTGCCGTCAGGGCCGAGCCACCGATGGCGCGCATATCAAATGACACGACGAGATGGTCTTTGACCTGTGATTGGGCAGCGATGTGGCGTGCGGCTTCAAGTTCGCGGGCGTGGCGCTGTCCATAGTCAAATGACAACGCATAGACGGCATAGCCTTCTGATTGGGCAATGGCCAGAACGGTGGTCGAATCAAGACCACCACTGAGCAACACAACGGCTGGTTTGGACATAAATCTATAGAGTGCTCTGGCTTGACGGAGCTTTCAAATTCATTCGGTTGGGTTACTTTTTGGTTTATCCTGAATCGCAAGCAACATGTCAATTGCTTCGACGGCTTCTCTCAGGTTGGTTTGAAACAGAATTCGATGGAGTTTGATGGCTTCAATTCTCTTATTTTGAGCCAAAAGGTCTTTGACTGCCTCCAGGTATTCCAGGTTTGAACTGAAATGGGTTGGATTTGGTTTCCGCTTGAGATATTGAATGAACACCACGATTTCGTTGAGTAAAAGCACTGTCAGAATCAAATAAACAAAGAACATACTGCCTCCAGGAAATGTGAATTTTCCTGGGTATGGCAAGATAGGTGCCATTCATTCAAAGAGCAATGGATTGAATGTGTAAGATATTGAAAAAGAATGGCTTTGCTAGACTTGAATAGAGTCTGCGTCGGTGTGATGGATGATAGTTTGCTTCAATTTTGATTTAAATTGAATTACCAAAATCCCCTGTGAGTTCCTTTGGACCTATCCCAAAACTCAGATTTGGTCAGTACCACCTGCGTTAGCGGGTGGGTTGGAACGACTGATGACTGACAGGGAACTCAATCTCGTTTCCGTTTTCGAAATCGGGCAGCAAAAAAACCATCTGGACCTGCATCTGGCCAGGTGCGCAGGTATTTCTCCGAAGTCAGGGCTGACCCCGCATCCGCTGGCGGTTCAAGCTCAAACTCCGGATGGCGATTGCGAAACCGGCGTGCGACTTCTTCGCCTTCTTTTTCTTCAAGCGAGCAGGTTGCATAGAGCAACACCCCACCAGGTTTGACCGCCAGAGCCGCATTTTCAAGAATCCGGCTCTGGAGTTCAGCCAGTTCCGGCAGTTTTTGCGGCGTGAGTTTCCATTTAATTTCGGGATGTCGCCGGAGCGTGCCCGTACCAGAGCAAGGTGCATCAACCAGCACAGCATCAAATCCAGCCGGTTCCAGGTGCAGGTACTTTGGCGCGGTGGCAAACAGCGTTTCCTGGCTGAAATCAACTTTTCCAGTCGTCAGAATTGTGACGCCGAGCCGTTCGCAATTGTTTTTAAGGTCAGTTACTCGTCGCGGATGCAGGTCACAGGCGATCAGTTCTCCGCGATTGTTCATCTGGGCCGCGAGTTGCGCGGTTTTTCCACCTGGTGCGGCGCAGCAATCAAGCACTCGCATACCGGGCTGGACGCCGAGCCAGCGGGCTACCTGTTGTGAGGCCGCATCCTGAACATAGGCCGCGCCTTGTTCGACCAGTGGCCACAGGACTGAAAAATCACCTTCAATCCAGTGAACCGTTTGCGGGTCGTTACCAACGGTCTGGAGCTGAACGCCGGCTTGTTCAAGAGTTTGCCGTGTCTGGTCAATCGGTGCCCGCAGTGGATTGAACCAGAGATAGAAATTGGGAATTGTATTGTCGGCCTGGGCAATCTGGAGGGTCCGTGCCGGTGACCACTGGCGTGCCCAGTGGGTGAGAAGCCACGACGGATGCGACACCAGGTGAGCGAGTTCGTCCCAGTTGCGCCCGGTTGGTTCCGGGAGTGGTGCCGTTGCATCAAAGCGAATCCCCTGGCGGAGCGCCTCGCGCAAAATTGCGTTAGTAAATCCACCTAAATGAACAAGTTGCGTTTGGAGTTTGATGAGATTGACTGATTCGTTAACGGCGGCTGATTCGGGAATGCGTGACAGAAACGCAATCTGGTACAGGCCCATCCGAAGGGCTGTTCGGACGGCTGGTTCAATGTGTTGGAGCGAACGGCTGGCCAGCCGGGCAATCTGATGGTCAATCCACCCACGCCAGCGCAGCACGCCAAAGGTGATTTCCTGGGCCAGTCGGCGGTCGGCTTCGCGGTGGTCGGCATTTCCGGCGCCTTCACGGAGTGCTTTCTGCAAAAAACCATCCAGCACGTCGGAATCGAGAAAGTCACCCTGCTCAACAAACATCAAGGCATCAAAACTGACACGACGGGCAAGGGTAACCACAGGTTGGATCGGGAGCGATGGCTGATGGGAAACAGGAGATTGGCGAGAAGGCTTTGGGGAATTGGGGTTCGCTGGTGGGCGGCGATGTTTCACTGACGAATACAAACTGAGGGAAATGAAAAATGCCGGAGGAGAGACTCGAACTCTCACGAGGTTACCCTCACCGGATTTTGAGTCCGGCGCGTCTACCAGTTCCACCACTCCGGCATAGAAAAAATTTGTGTGTGAAGAGAACGCGCATAGTAGCCAAAAAGCCCCCATCCGTCAACACCCTTTTTTGGTGAAAATCTCAATTGGATCTCCCTGGTTGAACCGGGTTGGCGTTCTGATGGAAGTGATGTAAAAAGCAGGCTCTCATTTCTTTTCTTATCAAATAGCATAGGAAATCAATCAGTACTACTTCCCGTGAGCTGGTTAACCCACCCGCTGACGCAGGCGGTACTGACCATTTATCCTTCACCAAATGGAGCAAATCAAATGACGACCCGAATCAACCGGCAATGGCGACTGGCGACCCGGCCCGTCGGACTGATTGACGATAGTGTGTTTACCTGGACCGAAGAACCAGTGCGCGAACTCAACGAAGGCGAATTCCTGGTTCATAATTTGTACCTGTCGCTTGACCCAACCAACCGCATGTGGGCTCAGCACGATACTTATTTACCAGTCGTTCCGATTGGCGATGTCATGCGCGGCGGCACCATCGGTGTGATCGAAGCCTCGCGCAACCCCAATTTTCCGGAAGGCGCCCACGTCCAGGGGTTGCTTGGCTGGCAGGATTACGCCATTAGCAAAGGGCCCGGGGTCTCGATCTTGCCGGTCAATCCGCATATTCCGCTTTCAGCCTATATGGGCTTGTTTGGGCATATTGGGATGACCGCTTATTTTGGGCTGCTTGACATTGGCCAACCCAAAGAAGGAGAAACCCTGGTGGTTTCGGCTGCCGCTGGTGCGGTTGGCTCGATTGTCGGCCAGATTGGAAAAATCAAAGGCTGCCACGTTGTCGGAATTGTCGGCAACGATGAAAAATGCGACTGGATTGTCAAAGATCTCGGGTTTGACTCCGCCATCAATTACAAGACGGAAAACATTGCCAAAGCGCTGAAACAGCATTGTCCAAAGGGCATTGACATTGATTTTGAAAATGTCGGCGGCGAAATCATGGATGCCATCCTGGGCCAGATCAATCTCCGGGCACGAATTGTCCTGTGCGGGTTGATTTCACAGTACAACTCGAAGACACCCCAGCCGGGGCCATACAATTTTGCCAATGTGCTGGTCCAACGTGCTCGAATTGAAGGCTTTATCGTGCTTGATTACGCTGCCCGAGCCCACGAAGCCTTTGCCGAATTGGGCCAGTGGATGAAAGAAGGGAAGCTCAAATACCGCGTGGATGAAGTTGAAGGTCTGGAACATGCTCCACAATCCCTGAACAAACTCTTTGAAGGTTCCAACATTGGGAAACTGGTGGTGAAAATATAAGGCTGAAGAAGCCTGGGTCTCAGGGCTTGGGGCTGAAGACTCTGTAAACCAAAACGGGGAGGCTTTGAAATTTTCAAAGCCTCCCCGTTTTGGTTTGAATCTGAAACCGAAGTCTTCCGCTCGAAGTCCTACCTTTCCTGGTAGAAGTTTTTGATTGGATTCGATTGGGTCGAGTTGATTGGTTCTCATCCTGAAAGGATGGAGCAATTTTAGCCGGTCGGTTGGCCGCTTTGGGCCTACCACCGGAAACAGGTTGAATTTCCTCTCCTTCCCTCACGGCCCGCGTCCCATTGGGGCGCGGGCCGTGCAGGGAAATCTGGAGACTGACCCGCATCCGGTGGTGGCGCGTCCAAAGCGACGCTGACCACCGGCTAAAATTGCTCCATCCCTCTGGGATGAAATCAAAAAACCGACATCTGAAAGCTCAAGGCTTGGGGCTGAGAAAACCAGGGTTGAGGGGTGAAGAAAACGGGCTGAAGAACATGTAAAACAAAACGGGGAGGCTCTGAATACTTCAAAGTCTCCCCATTCTGTTTGGAGTTTATCTTCAGCTCAAGGTCTTCAGCCCCAATCCCTGAGCCCGATTGGTTTTACCTGACTCCGGTTGGAGTTCGGAATTGACCCACGGCAGAGCCGATGGTTGCGGTTTGGCCTGGGAGTGTCCCCGTAACCAGGGTAAACCCGCCAACCAGGGCCGGTCCTGAGAGTTCGTGCATCTGGATGCGATTGTTCATTGTGTCACCAATGACGAGATGGATCACTCCGGACGCAGCCACTTTGGTTGGCCGACCATCCATCACCATGGCATCACCTGAAACGGTGACTCCGGCTGGACCGCGAACTTGACCCAGTGCTGACCCAGTGCCCGCCACGAGAGAAGCATCACCCAGGGCGACAGCGGTGCAAACTGGTCCGTTGGTGTAACGGGTAACCCGGTTGTTACCGGTGTCAGCCACAAAGAGATCACCAGTCAGGACATCAACCGTGACAGCTTTTGGTGCCCGGACCTGGTTCAAGGCCGAACCCATTCCGGCGACCACAATCCCGGAGCCAGGTGTGACTGGCGCCGCCACAATATTCACTGCTGGTTCGTAAGCCACAATGCGGTTGTTCAGGGTGTCGGCAATCCAGAGGTGGCCCTCGCAGTCCACAACCATGCCTTCTGGGCCACGCACCTGATTTGGACCTGAGCCAGTACCAGCCAGCAGCGTCCAGGTCGCACCGCCATCGGAAGAAGCCAGCACCCGGTTGTTGCCGGTGTCGGCGACATAGACGATGTTTGGATCATCAGGTTGAACCGCCACGCCTGCCGGCAACTTAAAGCCAACCGGCGCAACGGTGGTGTTGGGCAGGAGTGCCCAGGTGGCACCGCTGTCGGTTGATTTCTGGATGCGATTGTTCCCTGTATCGGCAACATAGATGTTGACGCCGTCGCTGGTCTGGGTGACACCCTTTGGATTCTTAACCCGTCCGACAGATGTGCCGGTGGTCATGAGTGGCGCCAACCAGTCGGTACCATCAAATACCTGAATGCGGCTGTTGGTCGTGTCGGCCACGAGCAACGTCACGTTCGGGTTGGTGCAGCCCATTTCCATTGGCTCGCAGTCATTCATGATATCGAGCGAAAAGGCACGGATATTTCCTGTGTCCGAGATTGCATTATCGCTGACAAACAGGGTCCAGGTGCCGTTGGGGTCTTCACCATCAAAGGCATTGAGAGAGTTGTTAGGTGAGTAGGTACCAGTAAATGGATTTTCAGCCGACGTAGCGTCTTCAATGGCTGGTGCCCCGCCATCACTGTCAAGCACCGTCTGGCAGAAATTGTTCCCTGAGTTACCGACCGAAGAGGTGACTGGCACCCCCATTCGATCAATCAAAGTAACCGTCGTGCCACCTGGCGAGGTCAATTGAACAATCAGATCACCAACCCAGCTATGGTCAAGCCCGGCGTTGGTATCGCCAATGTTTGGCGTGCAGGAAGTACCGTCAAATCGGAAATTGAGGTCACCAATCATTCCGGTAAATCCACTGACATTGAGCGTCACCGTGGTACCGCCAGCATTATTGTCGGGAATTGCCACCACCGGCCCGGTGTAGCTATAGGTTTCAGTGGTCGGCATACATTCACCACCGCCGCCACCACCTGAGGCGCTGGCTCGGGCCACCATCAGGTCATAGGTGCCGGTGCTGGATGCACTAAAATGTGTCACACGGACAAAATAGGTACCAGCAGTCGGAATGAGGTAACTAAAGCCTTCTGCTGCCCTGGCACTGGAGATAGAGGAATCAGCACTGAACAACAGGACATCACTCGGATCACGCAACTCAACCACCAGATCTGTCCCACCATTGTTTTCAGGGTCACAATCAGCATTGATGGAGAGGATGTCTCCGGCTTCACAGACGATGGAATAGTAATCAATGTCAGCCGCAACACCGATTGAAGCTGTACTGACATCAACTACTTCACCAGCGGTAATGAGTGGCGTGGCGGTCGCGGAGGTATTGTTGGATTCGACTTCAGGGATGGAGGTCGAGGTCACCACCACATAGAGTGTACAGGGGTTAATAATAGCTGCGGCACTAAAAGCATTCACCCGAAGGAAATAGGTGCCGGTGGCTAGAATCGTGCGACCTGCGATGCAGGAGGCAAGTCCACTTTCCTCGACCCCATCTCCACCATTTCCGCTGGCGTCATCATCGTCAAACTCGATTTCAGTGGTGCCGTCAGTGTCAAACAATCGAAGCTGCGAGTCACGTGAGGTACCAACCTGGGCTGGTGGTGAACCGGTGTCCACATAGGCCCAAACGCGTGAGCCTGCCGTGGCGGAAAACGAAAAGAAATCCTGGTCAGCCGCCGGGCTGATTGTGAGCGTCACAATTGCGGCGGGATCAGTTGGGGTAATCGTCAGCGGTGTGGCCGTGGCTGAGGTGCCGTTGGGTTCAGTTTCGGTCACCATCGAAGTCGGAACCGGCTGACTGGCGCGGGTGTTGAAGTTGTAGTAGGGCTTGAGTGAATCAAGCTCAGCCCGGATCGCATTAAATTCAGCAAGAACGGAAGCCGAAACTGGTGGTGCGGATTTGCTGTATTCCGATTGCGCGATCACGATTTTCAACTGGGCCAGGCGGGTGACCAGTTCGGTGACTCTGGCTTCAAGGGCTTGACTGTAAACTGCCTGGGCGGCATCGGTTGCCAGACCGTTTTTCTTGCTTGGCGATGCTTTTTCAGTGGCCTGGGCCTGTTCCAGCGCCTGACGAGCCAGATCAAGGTTGGTTTTGGTATCCTGAGCCGCTTTGGCGGCAGGTGGCGTGACGGCTGATGTGGTGTTTGTGCTGGCGTCTGGAGCAAAGACTCCAGTGAACCCACACAAAACCAGCGCGGTAACGGCCAGTATCCACTTGCTGAACCAGCGTTGTGTCGCATTGTGTACAGATGGTCGGTTGATCATTTATCCCCCTAAATTGTTCTTTTAATTCTTGAATCCTGATTTTATCGTGCGGGAAATGGAATCAAGAGTGAATAATCTGGAAAAGGGCAGTTTCCAGAGAGACATCAAATGGCATGAGCATGGTGGCTATTTGAAACGAATACTCTTTCTACTCCAGACACTGATGGACGTACCGGATGGCTTTAATAGATAGGTTGTATTTGTTGTATAACCTGTTGAAAGGTAAGGGAAGCGAGGCAACTGAACCCTTTTTGTAACATAAGTAAAGGCTGTGGGTAAATGCCTTCAATGCTGGGCTGAAGAAGGTGGGCTGGGAAAACCAGGGCTGAGGGCTTGGGGCTGAAGACAATGGGTTGAATACCTTGTAAAACAAAGCGAGGAGACTCTGAATAAATCAAAGTCTCCCCTTTTGTTTGGGGTTGATGAGGTCGAGTCCACTGGTTTTCATCCCGGAGGGATGGAGTAAGGTTAGCCGGTGGTCAGCGTTGCTTTGAACGCGCCACCACCGGATTTGGTCACCCTCCAGTTCTCCGCACGACCCGCGCCCCGTTGGGGCACGGGTCGTGCCGAGGAAGAAAGGAAATCGAACCTGTTTCCGGTGGTAGCTCCCTGTAACCGAGCAACCAACCGGCTATCCGAACGGCAACGCTTCGCGGTGCACAACCAAAAACCGACACGTGAAAGGGAGTTCTATCGAACTCCGGTTGGAGCGCGGAACTGACCGACTGACGAACCAACCGTGGCCGTTTGCGTCGCCGTGCTACCGGTGACGAGTGAGAATCCCGCAACCTGGGTAGTTCCGGCAAGTTCAACTCGCTGAATACGATTGTTTAACGTGTCACCAATCACCAGACTGACGACACCGGTGTTGGCCACTTTCGGGGTGAACCCACGGCGATCCATCATCTCAGGAGCTCCACCTGAGACGGTGATTCCGGCTGGACCGCGAACCTGACCCAGTGCCGACCCGGTCGGGGCCACCAGTGAAGCATCGCTCAATACTACCGGTGAGAGGACTGGACCATTGGTGTAATGGGTGATGCGGTTGTTGGCGGTATCGGCCACATAGAGGTCGCCAGTCAACACATCAACCGTGACGCCCTTGGGTGCCCGTACCTGATTGAAGGCTGAACCAAAACCGGCCACGACGACACCCGTTCCAGGTGTGACTGGGATTCGAATGGCCCCTGGTCGGGGAACAAGAGCAGCCGGGTAGGCCACAATGCGGTTGTTGAGGGTGTCGGCAATCCAGAGGTTGCCGTCGCAATCAACGACCATGCCTTCTGGACCACGAACCTGATTTGGATTTGAACCTGTTCCAGCCAGGAGCGACCAGCTTGCGCCGCCATCTGAGGAAGCCAGCACGCGGTTGTTGCCGGTGTCGCCAATATAGACCACGTTTGGATCTGTCGGCTGGACCGCAACCGCCGCTGGTGACTTGAGCGTGTTTGGCGCCGCGCCCGTGATCGGCACCACCGCCCAGGTGGCACCGCTGTCGGTTGATTTCTGGATGCGGTTGTTGCCGGTGTCGGCGACATAAATGTTGACGCCGTCAGCCGTTTGGGTGACGCCCTTCGGGTTCTTGACCTTGCCAACCGTGGTGCCGGCTGGCATTAACACTGACCAGTCACCTTGTGGAGCCGCCTCGCCGCAGGTTACATCTCCAACCACGGTAAACTGGTAGCTGCAGGTTGCCTGAGAGGCGGTGTTGGTCACCACCACCAGGAAGGTGCCGTTGGCTGGTACATCAAACGAGAACGGCTGGGTGACACTTGATCCGACGTCGCCGACAAAGTTGGTCGCCTGGTTATTTGGATCATAGCTGTTCAGATAGGCACTGGCGTGGGCGTTGGTTCCACACGGTGTTCCTGTCCCCATATTCGGGTCAAAATTGACCGTGATGCACTGTGTCGCGGCCATGTTGTTGGTAAAGGTATAGGCATCGTAGTTGTACATCGTCCCCACGTTGAAAATACCTGGGTAGACTTTCGATGGGCAGGTGCTCGGAATCGCATCTCGGAAAATACGTCCGCTCTGGACACCCGTGGTAAACGATGAACACCCCGGATCGCCCGTACCAAACGTCCCGTTGATTGGACCCACGTCAAGCGTGGTCGGCATCCCGTCCCCAACGGTGAATTTCTGAACGCGGCTGTTGGTCGTGTCGGCCACCAGCAGATTCACGTTCGGGTTGGTGCATTCGCCTTCGCACGGTGGGCAGACAATCTGCAATTGCAGGTCGTCAATAAAAAAGTTGGACGTACCACTTCCGGTTGGATTGGTGTAGGTAAAGAGGATGGTGTGCGTTCCCCCATCAGCATAGGCCGACAGGTCAAAGGTTTGCAGGGTATACCCAACCGCACCGGTTGCGGGTTCGGTATAGGTGTTGATCGTGTCGCCATCCACTGTCAGGACCATCGTGGCATCGAATGGGGCTTCGGTGAATGGAATTTCCAGGAAGAAATTCAACGTCGCCGTCGTGCCAGTTGGAATCGTGACATCCTGGCTGAGCGTGGTGATTTCGGCTGAGTCCGTACCACCGCCCCACCACCAGACATCGCCGGTGCGTGGGCCGGTGCCGGTGCCGGTGCCACACCCACCAATCGTGCAGAAACCATTCCCAAAATTGGTCGAGGTTGAATCCCAAAATGTCGTTTGCTGCTCCAGGCTTGGGTCGGTAAACGCGTTGCTGTCTGGGGTGCATGGCTCGCAATCGCCACCACCACCGCCATCAGCCGTTGAGAAAAGGACCGCCAGCCCGTCGGCCAGTGTTGCCGCCGTGTTGCAGGCATAAGTCAACCCAATCGTGGCACCATCATTTTGGATCCCGGTGGTTGAGCCTGACCCGGCTTCGGGGTTTCCTGCTCCGTACTGGTACACGATGTCCCCATTGTCATAGAGCAGGACCTGGAATGAGAATGCATCAGTCCCACCACCAAAATGATCGGAGTTGATCCAGCTAATGACATTGACGCCGGTATTTGGACCGTTGTCGGCTGGGCGTGGCGAGGTTGCAAAATATTGATGCCGGATATTGGTGCTGATCAGATCGTCATGCAGCGGATAAAACCGCGCTCCACCGCCGGTGCTCGGTACGACTGGCAATGGGCAGTCATTCGAGAGGTCGCCACCATTATCACTCAACAACGAGCTGATATACCCGTTGGTTGAGGCTACGACCGTATTGAGCGTGGTTCCATAAAAGCTGAACCCAGCGCCTCCCAGGGTAACAGTTGCTGCCCCTTCATCAGCATCGCCACCCGGTATTAACAGCGTTCCAGTTCCAGAAATATCAATAAACTGGAAGGCGGGTGGGGTAACGGCTTCATTGCTGTCACGGAAGGTGTAGCCAAACGCATCTGGCCCACCGGCCAGATTTGGGTTGATATGGGTATTCGCCGGGCGTTTGTCGTTGGTCCGGGGTTCATCGAGGATCCGCCGTCCCTGCTGTCTGACAAACTCGGAGTATTGAGCCAGCAATGCTTTCTTTTTGAGATAGCCTTGATCCAGATTTGCTGGCTCAGTGCGGAAATGGTACTCAAACAAGATGCGTGAAATGACGGTTTTGACCTGGAGATCGTTGAGTCGAACCCCATTGCCATACTCTTTGAGCAAATATTGCTCTTCCTTTGAAAAGGTCAGCGTGCTGTTGCCCCGCTCACCGCTCACCGGACGTTGAAATTCTGAATACAACTGAGAGAGTTGCTTTGATTCTTCTGGGGTTAACCCGGCGTTGGGAGAACCCTGGAACTTTTTGGTTTTATTGGGTTTTTGTTTGTTATTAGCAGAGACCTTGTCGTTGAATCTTGCAAAGCTGCCGGCTGCGATCATCGCAACCACGCAACACAGCGCAAAACACAAGGCAATCTGCCACGGAGAAAACTTGAGTCGGGAAGTGATTTTTTCGGGCATGCTGTCCACTCCTGGGATAAGGTAATAGAGCGTACCTTGCCTGAGGCCAGGTTCATTTTTTTGGAGAAACAACTGATGGTAAAAACTTTAGAGATCTGATTGAGAACGCCGAAACCGCAAGATGAATTGGTGCTATAAGTAGAACGATATGTGTGAGATAGGCTGTGCCAATATACACGGTTGACCTGTCACCGTCAAACGATTGTTTTGATGGAAAAGTCGTTTGTGGCAAAGCAAGGAATTTACGATTTTGAAGACCAGTATCTCTTGAGAAAAAAGAGGTTTAAGGGAGTAAGGTTCTTGTTGAATATTGAGGGATTGTCAGTCAAAGGTTGGATTGGATTTGTGCTTTGTTTTGGACCTGTTTGGGCGTTGAATTCCTCTGGCCTGTTTGAGTTGTTTGTTGAGCGGGCTGATATATCTGCGAGGTCCATTCAGAGCTTTTGCCGCGGCAATTTCAGTTTGGGCTTGATCAAGTTGTTCCAACCGCAAGGCAACCTGGGCCCGAATCACATGAATGCCAAAATAATGGGGATTGATGGTTTCAATCTCATCGCTCAGGGTATCAGCTTCAAAAATTTGGTCATTTTGGAGCAACAATCGGGCTTGAAAAAAACGATACTGGTCGGGAAAGAGACCATGTGGAAGCGCTTTTTCAGCTTCGGCAGCCGCCTGGGTCAGGAAGAAATCCTGGTCGCTGTCTGGTAAGAGAACCGTGATGGCCTCCAGAGCACGCGCAAAATAATAATGATGGTCGGTTTGATACAGCCCATAAGAAAAGGCTTTTTGGCCGAGTTCCAGGCACTGCCGGGTATTTTTCTGGCGCGCGGCATCCATGCTTTGATAGATGGTGTATTCAGCCGCGACTATGGGGAAAAGATAGATCACGGCTGCCAGCACTGGCGTTCCCAGCAGCCCCCAGACCAGAAATTCACGTGATTGAGCTGGTTTGTGACGAGTTGACGTTTTCTGTGAGGAGGAGCGAACTGACGAAGCGGAGGTTGATTCCTTTGCAAGCTGTTGATTCCAGACAAAAATGATGGCGATGAGTCCAAAGAAATACAGCCCAGTGGTCAACGTGAAATAAATGAACAGCAAGTCAATCGTAACCGCCAGGAGCGCCAGGATCAGCAGAAGACTCACGCCTTTTTCCTGGATGGTGGTTGATTTCTTCAATGCCTGCCAGCCGGAAATAAAGGCGAATCCGACAATCACCAGCAGCATCACACTTGAAAACGCCCCATAGTTAACCAGATAGCTCAGGATAAGGTTGTGAGGATCTTCGACCGCCAGCCCGGAGGTCGCCCGGGCATCATCAGCCGTGATGTAATTCAAGCAGGCGAGCCGATACATTTCTGGCCCGCACCCGGTGGCCCAGTAATCAGGCACAACCCGCAATGCCCATTTCCACAGCGTTGTCCGGCCTGCACCAGTGAAGCCCTCCTGAACCGTCCCAGCCAGACGGGTTCGAACCGTATGCCCAATTGGGGTGAACCAGACCAGCCCTCCGAACACAAGGAGCAGACACCCCGTGACAATCCAGCCCTGGCGAACCTGTTGTGGCGAAAGCTTTTGAAAGAAAGTACTTCGTTCCCGAAAAACCAGTATCAAGCCCACAACTCCGGCCACGCCGAGCCCGGCCCAGGCCCCGCGTGTTCCAGTAAACAAAATTGCCGCGAGCATCACTGCCGCTGCCGCCAGATTGATCCATTTCCAGAGTGATTTGGTACTCACCACGGTCGCGGCCAGGGCTGCAAACAGCGTGAAGAGCAAGAAATTTCCCGCATAGTCGGCATGTCCGAGGGTCCCTTTCAGGCGAAACAAGAGGGGATCCGCCGCATTGACCGCCGCTGGCTGATGGAAAAAGGCATAGAACCCAAGCAGGGAAACGCCAATACCCGGCAATACCAGGATCTGAAAAAACCGAAAGAGCCAGATGCGATCTGCCGTCAGGGCAATGGTAAGCGCAAGAAAACACACCAGATAACCGGCATATGTCAAAAAGCCTGTCCGGATGTCGAGCGATCCAACCAGAGAAATGATCGGGGAAAGCGAAAACAGGGCTGACACCCCAATCATCAAGACCAATCCTCCCACCAGGAAACAGATGGGAGTTTGAATGGCGGTCAACTGGCGCTCACGTAAGGCATAGCCACCCATCAGCGTGATCAGGAGCGCCGAACCGACCAGTAACAGCGCAAACTTTGGGGTCACCGCCGAGTACAGCAGGGTTTCAATTTCCAGTAATGGAATCACCACCGCCAGTGCCGACACCACATGGAAAAGTTTTCGGCGCAGACGCTCGATGTGAAAGGCAGGAAATTCGGGCAATGGAAGCAGGGCCTGGGCAAAGCGCTCAAAGGCGCCAGATAGAGGTGGATTTGTCATAGTTGGGTTTGGAGTTGAAAAACCAGGGCTGAAGACACCGGGCTTGGGGCTCAGGGCTGAGGGCTTGGGGCTGAGAAAACCAGGAGCAGGGCTGAAGAAGTCGAGCTGAAGAAGTCGGGCTGAAGAATTGGTTTTATTTCATCCCTCATCCTTCATCCCTCATCCCTTGGATTGCCCCGAGCTTGCGAGTCTTCAGCCCTGAGCCCCAAGTCCTGGTTTTCTCAGCCCAGCGCCTTCAGTCGGTTCAGAAGTTCTTCCTTTTCATCCCGATAGAACATGTTGAAGGTATCAAACGGGATGATCCGTCCATCCGGGTGGACAATGTGAACGCAGCTTTTTTTGACGGATCGCACGTCGAAGTTAAATGGATCCAAAAATTGCATAATCAAAATCCGGAAGACATTTTCATAGCCAATCGAATCGGGCACCTGAACCAGCGGCAGACAACACAGGAGTTGTTTGAGTGACAGCGCGGAGGATTGGGGTGAATGCGAGGTCGAAAAGAGCTTGAAGACGTGGTCTTTGATCGCGGGATCCTGTTCATACACGATGGTATTGCTGCCGTGCTGGAGCAACACGTTTGGGTCAATCAGGCTGGTCAGCGGGACCGCCTGGCCATTGACTTTCAAGGCGTAAGCCATCGCCAGACAGTCAGGATGACATGGCACCGGGATCATATCTGCCGGAGAGAGCCACGAGCATTGTTTGAGAATTTGCTGGCGGACTTCGCCAAGTGTCAACCGGTCTCGGGCTGGATCAAAGTTTTCCACCCGCCCCGCATTCTGAATCGGCTGAAACGTCACGCCGCGAACGCAGGGCTGTTGCAGCGCAAACTCAACGATCTCACCGATTTCGCTGTCATTTAACCCTTTTTTCAGCGTCACCACCAGCGTGGTTGACAGGTTGTACCGGTTAAGTCGTTCGAGTGCCCGCCGGTGGACTTCGCGTAAATCGAGGCCGCGCAGTTCCTTGATTGGCTCGGCTCGAAGCGAGTCAAACTGCAGGTAAATTTCAAAATCAGGCAGGTATTCGCTCAGGCGTTTGACGAATTCTTCATCTTGAGCAATCCGAATCCCGTTGGTATTGACCATTATATGTTTGATCGGACGGCGTTTGGCCGCATCAAGAATGGCAAAAAATTCAGGATGAATCGTCGGCTCTCCACCACTAATCTGGACAATATCGGGCTCGCCTTCATTACAGACGACACAATCGAGCAAAAACTCAACCTGTTCGAGTGAGCGCCACGTCTGGCGATGCGGCCCCGATTCGGCATAACAAATTGGACATTGCAAATTGCACTGGTCGGTAATTTCAACCAGCGTCAGGCAACTGTGCTGTTCGTGGTCGGGGCATAGACCGCAATCGTAGGGGCATCCGTACCTGATCGGGGTATTGAATTTAAGCGGCATCTGGCCTGGTTTCAGGTAGTTGCGCGCGAGTTTGTAGTATTCGACATCCGTCGAAATCAGCACCCGCTGGTGTTTGTGCTCCGGGCAGTATTTGTGCAGAAACACCTGGTCATCCTGAAAAATGACTTTGGCTTCGACCTTGCGGAAACAGGTCGCGCAGATGCTGTTGGTCAACTCATAGAAAAGATAAGGTCGGTCCATAAAATAGGGTTCAGGGTTCAGGGTTCAGGGTTCAGGGTTCAGGGAAATCCAATTTTTTCAAGAATGACAGGCATGGTTGAGTAGAGCTTACTGATTGAACACCCGCATGTAACTTCAGGTTCAGGCATTGTTCATTTTCCATTCAGGATTTGGAAACAGCGTTGTGACTAATTCTCAAGTGTAACCAACCATTACCTGAGAGGAATTGCCATGAAACTGTTTTCAAAATCTGAACCTGCTGAAAATACAACATTTGAAGAAATCCTGTCGCGCCGCATCGAGCGCCGTTCATTCCTGAAAGGGGCGCTTTCCGCAGCCCCATTGCTGGTGGCTGGAACATCGTTGATTGATTCGACCGATGCCAGTGCTCAGGAACTTCCACTCGACGATGAGGACCTGACGCTGGGAACGGCTGAAAATCGAGCGGCAACCCTGGCCGATAAACTCGAATTCCTCCCCATTCGTCTCAATACTGAAGATCGCATCACGGTCGCCAATGGATATGCGGCCTCGGTTTTGCTCAAATGGGGAGATCCGCTGACGAGCAATGCCCCGGCGTTCAGTTTGATTCGCCAAACCCCAGCCGCCCAGGCTGAGCAATTTGGCTTTAACTGTGATTATGTCGGCTATTTCCCCTTGCCGAACTTTGCCGCCAAAAGCTCAACCACTGGACTGCTGGTGGTCAACCACGAATACACTGACCCGCTTAATATGTTTTTGGGCTATCAGGCGGGAAACCCTACCAAAGATCAGGTGGATATCGAACTCGCTGCCCACGGGGCGTCAGTGGTTGAAATCGAGCGGACGTCAAACGGGTGGCGCTATAAAGTCGGTTCTGCCTTCAATCGCCGCATCACCGGTCAAACCGAAATCCTGTTTACTGGACCTGCGGCTGGAAATGAATTGCTGAAAACTTCGGAAGACCCAACTGGAACACGTGTGCTTGGAATGCTCAACAACTGCGCTGCCGGAAAGACGCCGTGGGGCACGGTACTCACCTGCGAAGAAAACTTCAACCAGTATTTTGCCAACAACGGTAAGCTCACGGATGCAGACCCACGCAAACGAGTTCACAGCCGGTATGGGCTGACCAGCGCGGCGAGCGAACGGGCCTGGGAAAAGTTTTACAACCGGTTTGACATTGAAAAAGAACCAAACGAACCGTTCCGCTTTGGCTGGGTGGTTGAGTTTGACCCCTATGATCCGACGTTTGTGCCGCGCAAACGCACTGCCCTGGGGCGGTTCAAACACGAAGCCGCGACAACTGTGGTCGCCAAAGATGGCCGGGTTGTGGTCTACACGGGGGATGACGAGCGGTTTGACTATATGTACAAATTCGTCACCAAAAACAAAGTCAATCTGCAAAATCGGGCTGCGAATTTCAACTTGCTGGATGAAGGCACCCTCTATGTTGCCAGATTGAGCGACAATGGCACTGGAACCTGGATTCCATTGATTGGCGGCCAGGGCCCACTGGCTGGCTGGACGCAAGCCGACGTCTGTATCAACACCCGTGGAGCGGCTGACCTGGTTGGCGCCACCAAAATGGATCGTCCTGAAGACATTGAAGTCAACCCGGTCTCCGGTAAAGTATATTGTGTAATGACCAATAATACCCGCCGGGGAACTGACAACAACCCGACCACCGATGCGGCTAACCCACGCGCAGCTAACAAACATGGTCATATCATCGAACTAACCGAAGCCGGTGACGATCATGCCGCAACTGCTTTTGAATGGGATATTTTTATGCTCTGTGGTGACCCACAAGTTGCTGCTGACGGTGTGTATTACGCCGGATTCAGTCTGGCGGGAATGAGTCCGATTTCAACGCCGGACAACATCACGTTTGATAAGCGTGGGAATTTGTGGATTTCAACCGACGGCATGCCGTCAACCCTCAAAGTTCACGATACCATTTATGCTGTGCCCACCGCCGGCCCCAATCGTGGGAAGCTCAAACCATTTTTGAGTGCTCCGATTGGCGCCGAGATTTGCGGCCCGGAAATGACTCCGGCCAATGACACGTTTTTCTGTGCGATTCAGCATCCAGGTGAAGGCGGCACGGTTGAAAAACCAACCAGCACCTGGCCGGATGGCACCACACCAGCTCGTCCGAGCGTGATTGCCGTGGTCAAAACATCAGACGGTTCAAAAATCATCGGGCGGTAAAAAAACAGGGCTGAAGAAGATGGACTGAGGGTTAAAGAAATCGGGTTTCATTCGACCTGACTTCTTTAGCCCTCAGTTCGCATTGGTGGCATAGTCTTCAAAGTGTTGATTTTACTTTGTTTCATTTTCGTCAGGGATAAAAATGAGGTTGAGAAGGTAACACATACAAATCACAATCCCTAAAACTGAAAGACTTCCAATCCAACCCAATTCAATCTTGAACTGCTTTAAAACAAATACAGTTATCTGCCAGAGAAAGAGCGAAATCACATAGAGAATTGCTTCTCGTTCATACTTTTCTTTCCAATCTAATCCCATAAAATCCATTCAATCTTGAGAGGTTAAATTTCAGCTTGATTGGCTGGGGGAGTTGTCTGTTGAAGCCCAAATTTGAGTGTGAACCAGCAAAACACTGCCGCACCAAGCGCCGCCCACTGAATCGCGCTCAACCCAAAATATGGATAAGGTCGTGGCTTGATAAACTCAATTCCAAATCGAAATGCAAAGTAGCCGAACATAAATAGCCGGAACAAATACCCGTTAAAGTGTGGTTTCTGGGTATGCCAGCGGAGGAACATCCCAAACAGGATCAGAAAGAGTATTTCATAGATTTGCGTCGGGTGACGCGGCAGGTGGTCTTCGAATCCAAAATCAACGCCCCAGGGAAGGGTCGTGGGCACACCATACGTCACATCATCTTTTCCAGTCAGAAAACATCCAACCCGACCGATGCAGGTTCCGACAATCATCGGAAAGACATAGACATCACCTGTCGAATAGGTAACACCAACCAGCTTTTTCGCCAGTTCGACCCCCATCCAGCCTCCGATAAACCCGCCGACAATCGTTTTTCCCTCCAGCCAGACCATGGGGTTGGTTCGCGTGTGTTCGAGGTAGTAGGGCAAAGCTTCGAGCCAGTTCAAGATTTTAGCCCCAAACAGTGCGCCGAAAATACACCCGACTAAAATCACCATGATTTGTTCAAGTGGCACAAACGCGGTCTGGTTGCCCTTGCGCAAATGCCGGTACAGATGAAAGCCAACTGAATAGGCAATCAATTCAAAAAACAAATGTGGGTGAATCGTGAGTCCAAACAGGTGGATGTAAACCGGAAATGTCATTGGTTCCAGGGTTTAGGGTTTAAAAGACAAAAAGGACGAAAGAGATATAAAATTGAAATCCCGGAATCCTCGGGGTACCTCGAAGAGATTGGAATTTCAAAGCTGAGTCGGTAGTATAGCGCGAACTGTTATTTCCCCAACCCCAGGCAATCAAAGGAACATTTTGCTATGTACTGCCCTCAATGCGGTTCGCAAAACAATGAACAGGTCAAATTCTGCCGGACGTGCGGTACGAATCTGGGTCAGATCTCACAGGCCATCACCGGTCAGAGAACAAAGAAAAAGAAAAAATCCGTTCCGCTCTCTGAAGTTGACCAAAAGCGAATGACAGCCAGTTTTGGTCAGCTTTTTTTAGGCGTCGGTTTTTTTCTGCTGGCCATCATGATGTATTTCTCTCGCCAAACCTGGGGCTTGTGGTTGCTGATTCCAGCTTTTGGCATCTTTGGAAAAGGGGCCGGCACGCTACTCACCATCGCCATAGCATATGGAGAAGCTGAGTCCGCTGATGAAGATGAAGCCGAATCAACGGCTGCCGTCACTGCTGAAACCCCAGCCCGCCGAACGGCTGAACTCCCGCCTCCGGCCTATGATACCAACCATTTTATGAATAACCCCCCATCAAGCGTGACGGAATCTCCCACTCAGACCTTTGAAGACAAGGTCCGAATTCAAAAACAGGAAAGACAATAAAGCCGGGCTGAAGAAAACGGGCTGAAGATTTCAAACGTGTTTCTTGAAAGGTATTTGTTCCGAAAGGCCAGTCATCAGAGACTCAGTGAGAATCTTCTTTTTTCAGAGGAACCACTGCATCAAGTTCCTGAATAAATATGATTAAGTCTCTCGATGTCAATGCTTTGTGCTGCAGCTCAACCAGGTGTGATTCGTTCAAAATTCCCTGGATGCGCTCTTTTAAAGAAGTCGAAATTTGCCCGAATCGAGTCTCCAGAGTAATCAATAGCATTTTGATGATGCCTTCGAGTTTGCCTTCGAGTTTGCCTTCGAGTTTGCCTTCGAGTTTGCCTTCGAGTTTGCCTTCGAGTTTGCCTTTGGCCAAAGCCATTCGCTCAATACTGGTTACATATGGCATATGATTTTCATCCTCGTAAGTTTGTAATTCATCCTGGAACCTTCGCTCCAGTTCAGGTGGAAGCTCCATAAACCAATCAATTAGACGAAAGAGTTTTCGGATATCGGCGGCTTCAAATCCACGTTCGTACAGCGAACGGACGATGCGAAATTTCCATTCGCCACGTGTTTGCGGTTCATTTTTGGTTTCCATCGTCTTGATGTGAGCCAAAACAATTGGAGCAAATCGATTTTGGCTTGCTTCAAGCGCTTCAACCGACAAATCCATCAGCTTGACGGTGGGAAATCGGACCGACATGTCATATCCCCACCGTGACCAGCCGAAAGAATTTGGTCGCCAGTCTTTGGTTTGATCACCCAAGACAACCAGACTCACCACTTGTTTTCCATATTCATCATAGATGCGCGCCCCATATCGAAAGAGACGCTCTGGGAACTTACTTTCCCGCCAGCCCTGGACTTCTGTATGGACCAAAACCCATTCGGTTCCACCATCGAGTGTCCGAACTTCCTTGAGTTTATCAGCCAGTTGTCGCCCGAACTTTGCCGTCGCCGTGATTTTCTGAAATTCCTTGTCGCGCGATTGGGGTGGCACACTCCAATCAATGGCATCATGGACAATCGGAAACAACAACTCCAGGAAGTCTTTGAAATATTCGTCCAAAGCTTCTTTCCATGGGCTGTCGTAATCATCACGCTCAGTCGGTTCCGTGAAATCGGAATCATCCACCATCTTCGTTCCTCTCAAAATGATTGTTGTTACCCCTGATGGTCTTCAGCCCGTTTTCTTCAGCCCCAAGCCCTAAGCCCTGCTTTTTTCAGCCCAGGTTCCCCAAAACCCACCAACCGGCGAGCAAAAGTGGCAGCAAGAGTATTCCAATCCCCGCCATCAACAAAATTCGATCCTGTTTTTGGGCCCGTTCCACCGCATCGGCATAGGGAATCAAGGTGAAGGAAACCATGGTGTAGAGCGGGAGGTACACGCCCGGCAACAAGGTGGCCAGGAAGTTGTCGAGTTTCTTTTTCATCAAAAACCAGGGAGAAGCCACCTTGTCCCGCATTTCCAGATAGTTGGCAATCGCCAGTTCTGAGAGGACATCGGTGTTTCGTTTACGCCGTGACTGATAGGCTTCAAAAACGGCGGGCCAGTCTTCGCCGTGCATATCCATACAGGCATTCAACACTGAGCAATCTTCAAACGAGGCGTTCATCCCTTGACCGTAAAATGGAACCACCGCGTGGGCCGCGTCCCCGGCCAGCACAAAGCGTCCCCGGTAATGCCACGGGGCACACCGAACCGTGACCATGGCACCCGTCGGGTTGTGGAAAAAGTCTTCGACCAGTGTCGGCATCAGTGGCACGGCATCCGGGAAATGGAGCGTGAAAAAGCGCCGCACGTCCTCTGGGGTTTTCAGCGATTCAAAGCTCATTGGCCCCTGGTGTGGAAAAAAGAGCGTGCAGGTAAATGTTCCATCCAGGTTTGGCAGCGCAATCATCATGAAATCGTGGCGCGGCCAGATGTGAAGTGCATTTTTATCAAGGGCATGAGCTCCATCGGGAAGTGCCGGGATGGTGAGTTCTTTGTAGCCGTGACTCAAAAACTGCTGGCTATAGTCAAAGCGCTCGGTCCGAACCTGCATGGTATCGCGAATGGCCGAATAGGCGCCATCCGTGCCGACAACCATTTCGGCTGAAACGGTTTTAACTTCTTTGGTGAGCTGGTCTTCGAGTGTGATGGTCGTGCGATTGAGATCGGCCCCGACGCATCTATGGTTAAAGAATACCTCGACGTTTGGGTAAGTTTCCGCCAAATTGATCAGGGCAACATTGAGTGCATTGCGTGAAATCGAATAGATCACTTCCTGGTCGTTTTTCCCATAGGGCTGGAAAGTCAGTTGACCCGTCGGGGAATGAATCATTCGTCCCCGCATCGGAATCGCCAGCTCCATCAACTTGTCACCAATGCCCACTTCCTGCAAAGCATTGATTCCACGTCGGGAAAGCGCGAGATTGATTGACCGTCCTCGGGGGACGGGGCGATCTCGCATATCGTCGTTGCGTTCAAAAAGCGTCACTTTATAGCCGCGTTGAGCCAGATAAACCGCCATCAGGCACCCGGCTAACCCCGAACCAACCACAGTAAAAGAAGGCATGGAAAAAAACTCCTGT
This sequence comes from Acidobacteriota bacterium, assembly GCA_016208495.1. Classification (NCBI taxonomy): domain Bacteria; kingdom Pseudomonadati; phylum Acidobacteriota; species Acidobacteriota bacterium. The sequence continues at coordinate 165,279 of JACQXX010000070.1, forward strand.
TTGACAGTCGAAGTGAAGCGAAAGAATATAGCATACCCTACTTAATTTCGGTTTCGGAGCGCCCCAGCACAATGAAGCAATGTCCCGACTGTAAACGAGTGTTTCGCGATGACGAGATGGTATGCCCTGAGCATGGGAAATACCTGACACCACAAATGATCCTGGATGGGAAATACCGGCTGGAGGAAAAAATCGGTGAAGGCGGCATGGGCGAAATCTATCGTGCCACGCATATCCGTCTTGGAACAACCTGGGCCGTGAAAATCCTCAACCTCGATTTACTTTCAGACGAATCTTCGGTTCAGCGATTCTGGCGTGAAGCCCAGGTCTCAACCCAGATCAATCACCCAAATGTGATCAATGTCGTGGACATCGTCGAATCGAAAGAATGCGGCGTGATGTACATTGTGATGGAACACCTGGTTGGAAAAAACCTGAAGGAACGGCTCTATGAAGGGCATTTTCTGACCTGGGAAGAAATCCATCTCGTCCTCAGACAGGTGTGCAATGTGCTTGATTGCGCCCACGCTAAAGGGATCATTCACCGGGATTTAAAGCCGGATAACATTTTTCTGGTGGATACTCCGGAGATTGCCCGGTCAGTCAAAGTGCTCGACTTTGGCATTGCCTATGTGGGGAGGGATATGCGGTTGACCATGACCGGCGAATTGATGGGCTCGCCGGAGTATATGTCTCCCGAACATTGTGAAGACCGTGACATGGATTTTCGCGCTGACATCTACACCCTGGGCGTGGTGCTCTATGAACTGCTCACCGGAGACGTGCCGTTTTCGCTGTTGCGCTATGGCTATCAAACCATCATGGTCAAGCACCTGAGCGAACTTCCGCGCCGAATTCGCGAGATTCGGCCCGATGTTCCTGAAGCCGTCGAAGCGGTGGTCTTAAAAGCACTCAGTAAAAATCCAAACCAGCGCCAGCAATCAGCCTTGCAGCTTGCCCAGGAGTTTGAGGAGGCGTTGATAACCTCAGGCATTCACTTAAAAGAGCTGTCGTTTCCATTACTTCAAACCCAATCAACCAACGCCATGCCGGATGTGATGGGGGCGCCATCCCCGTGGAGCATTTCTCCCCTGACCCAGGAAAGCCCGACCAGTTTGACCAACCCTGGGACGGAGACGTTGGATCCGTTTACCTCCCCGCTGGCATCTCCTCTGACCAAAGAAGATTTGGACCCGGTGACGGATCCGGCGGAAGATGTAGTGGTTGAACCGGCTGAAACCATTGAAATGAATCCAGGGCCGGCGCTGACTGAAGATTTTCTGCTGCCATCTGTCACCCAAGAAGTACCCTCTGGGCATGACCCGCTGGCCACAAATCCAATTCACATTGCCGCACGCGAAGGGATGATGCTGCCGCTGCGAACGGTTTCGTTTGAGGTTGTGACGCTCAACACGTTTGGACAGGTCGTCTTTCAAACCAAACGTCAGGCTGAAATTTTTGATGAACCGCTGGTCAGTGGTGATTTTCTGGAGATGATTGAAATTCCATCCGGTAGTTTTGAGATGGGTGACACTCTGTCGGAAGCTGAGCAGCCCGTTCATAAAGTGGTGATGCCAACCTTCTTTATCAGTAAATTTCCAATCACCCAGGCGCAATGGCGCGAAGTCTCAACCTGGCCAAAAGTTGAGCGAGATTTAGTACCGGCGCCATCGAAATTTTCAGGCCCCATGTTTCCAGTCGAACAAATTACCTGGGATGATGCGATGGAGTTTTGTGCCCGTCTGGCCAAAAAGACCCACCGGAGCTATCGCCTGCCGACCGAAGCCGAATGGGAATATGCCTGCCGGGCAGGGACGGTTTCGCCCTTTGCTTTCGGGGAAACCCTCACGGCTGAGATTGTGAACTACAATGGGGAATACCCCTATGGTCAGGCGCCGAAAGGTGAAAATCGTCGGAAACCAACCCCCGTTGGCAGTTTGCATATCCCGAATGCCTTTGGCGTGTATGACATGCACGGAAATGTCATGGAATGGTGCCTGGACGTCTGGCATCCGACCTATGTGGACGCTCCGACCGATGGAAGCGCCCGCCGTCACACTGACGACCAGCGGTATCGGGTGGTACGAGGCGGTTCGTGGAATCACAGCGCCCATGACTGCCGCTCCGCCTACCGATATGGCCGGCTTCCGGATCTGAAAAATAGTTATCTGGGATTTCGGGTGGTGATGACGTTGAGCGACTGGTGGCGGGCTTGAAGAAGAATGTGGTTAGTGGTTAGTGGTTAGTGGTTAGTGGTTAGTGGTTAGTGGTTAGTGGTTAGTGGTTAGTGGTTAGTGGTTAGTGGTTAGTGATTAGTGATTAGTGGTTAGAAATCAATGCTTTCGAAGAAGCACCAGGCACAATGAACCAGGGACTAGCCACTAACCACTAACCACTAACCACTAGATGGTTTCTTCATTCCACAGGGTCAGGGGCGGGTAAACTGGAACTCACTCGAAATCAACCCACCTGGATTTCTGACCTGTAAGGTAACGGTTTGCCCGGAGGCAATTTTTTTGCCAGCTTTTTTGGCAATCAAGATACTGGTGGGATTGGTGGTGTCGTTGGTGGTTTTCTTTTGGGAAACGCCATTGACCAGCAGGGAAGCCCCGCTGTCAAAATTGCTCCCAGTCACGATCAATTGCTTGCCGTTGATGACGGCACTGGAAATAGCTGGTGATTCAGAGGTTGAAATTCCTTCGAGGGCAATGTCAAAAGTGGCCAGATACCCTTGCTCATCCAGGGTAACTGGAAGCAGCAACTGGTCTCCGTTATTGCGATAAATGCCATCCTGGGTATTGCGGGTGTTTCGCGTCCCTTTTGAACTATAGGGAGACTGGGAATGCACCAGATCAGTGACGGTATCGTCAAAATAGAGTTGTGACGTGAATTCGTGGGTAACGCTGGAGCCGTTAAAGAGTCGGATTTTAAAATGGATGTGAACCGTGCGCCCCGTGTACCAGCCCGGATAAATGGTAATGAATTCAACCGCACCGTTGGCATCGGTGACCTGATACCCGCGCAGGAATTTCTGGCCTACGGTATTAAATCCTTCGCCAGTATCCCGCACGTCGGAATAAACCCCCAGCGCATCACAGTGCCAGATATCAACCAGAGCACCTGGCAGCGGAACACAACTTCCTGCGGTTGTTCGGGTGACATTGATTCTTAACCGGAGCGGCGTTCCATCCTTCACGGTGTTATTGGTGGGATCCATTCGAATATCAGAGCGGTTGAGCATTTCATCAACAAAATAGGGACCTTCGGTTTGTTCTGGCCTGACCACACAGGACAGAGCATCCGCTTTGACAGTTGGGAGGGATTTGGAACTGGACCAGAATCCAGGAGGCAAGGTTTCCCACCCGGCGAGCATGGCCACTCCGGTGGCTCCAAAAAGCCGAAGCAAATCACGCCGGCTTGAAAAACGGTTAGTCAGGTGTTTTTTGGCCATAAGGAATTCCTTTACATTTGGGATGAGATGGCGGGGAATGTGCCAGTATTTTGATTCAGTCGCCTGAAGGAATTGTTTTTTGAGCCGTAGGTGCTATCAACTTGTGAAAAAATCCCGCTGCCGTCGGACAGCGGGAGAGATGTGTGTAGCGAAGTAACTGGAAGGAAAGAGCTATAGAAACGAGAGAAGGGGGAGCCGGCGGACCGGCTCCGGACGCTGTTTTGGATTCGGCCTGGTGAGTTCACAAAACAGCCTGTCCCAACTGAGAGTCCCAGATCAAAGTTATTCCGCGCTGTGACGACCAAACCGTTCGCCCATCATCATTTTCATCCGATCATGGAGCGCTTCAGCCGTGGCACGTTGTTCCGGGGTTAAAATCGCATCATTTTTGAGCCGGGTTCGTTCACGTTGCACAATCAGGTCGGTCATGGTCTGAGTCTGTTGATCAAGCAGGGCATTGATCTGAGTTTGGTCGGCGGTGCCGGTGGCAGTCAGGGTTTTCAGTTGCTGGTTTTGGGTATGCAGTTGTTGCACTAAATTCGAAACGACTGGGCGGTCAGCTTCAAGATTGGTTTGGATTTTGGCTTCTTGTTCTGGGGTCAGACCCAACACTCTGGCCATTCGCTCTTCACGATGATGGGCGCCCATAAAGGGCATTGGGCCAAAACCTCGATCAAAATTCGGTCGAAGGCTTTCAGCTTTCTCAAGCTGTTCAGCCGTCAAAATCTTCTGCATTTGACTGCGAGTCTCGGTGTGGCGCAATTGCAGGCTGGTCATCAGTTTCGCTTGCTGTTCAGCCAGGGCCCGGACTTCAGCTTCGTGAAACTGACCATCGGCATTGACGTCGCGAATTTGATCCTGGAATTGGGAAAGTTGTTGAAAGATGGGCTTGACGGCCTGATGTTCGCGCGCCATCAAGGTTTTCATCTCTGATTTTTGGGCGTCGGTTAAATTCAATTCCTGAGCAAATTGAGCCCGGCGGTCCTTCATCCCTCGTCGTTCTGGGTGCTGGCCGAATGCAAAGGTTTGAGGAAGGAAAGTGCTCAACAAAACAGCACCCAAAACGGCAACACTGCCAAAAAGGAAAAGAAATTGTTTTTTCATGGTCGGTTCTCCTGCGGGATAAGATCTGTGATTGCCAGAGCCATTCACTGTGTATTGGAAGATACGCCAGTTTGGTCAGATGTGCGGTCTAGGTATGTCAACGGTGCGTCAGGATTTGTCATGAAGACGCTGACCTTTCTTTACAGAAAAAATGGAACCGGTCGAGTATAGTCAAAAAAAGTATTTGGAGTGCTGTGACTTGTCACAGCTTTGATTTCCAAAAAACCTCAGCCCTGCAAACCTATGGACTCAATTTTACTCATTGACGATGACATTGAACTGTGCCAGCTCATGGAAGAATACCTTGAGCCTGAAGGATTTTTAATTGAAAAAGTCCACACTGGACGACTTGGGGTTGAGCGAGCTTTGGCGGGAACCTATTCACTGGTTGTCCTGGATGTGATGTTGCCTGAATTGAACGGTTTTGACGTCCTTCGCCAGATTCGGGCACGCTCAAAAGTACCTGTCTTGATGTTGACCGCCCGTGGGGAAGATGTGGATCGAATTGTCGGCCTCGAAATCGGTGCGGATGACTATCTGTCCAAGCCATTTAATCCACGTGAGTTACTGGCTCGAATGCGCGCCATCCTACGCCGTACCCGCCCGGAACCAACCCCAACTGGTTTGGTTTCACCGACAGAAAAAATCCAGGTCAATGATGTCGAACTCGATCCCCGGTCGCGAACTGTCCGACGCGGTGGAAAATTGATCGAACTGACCACGGTTGAATTTGATTTACTCGATGCGTTGCTCAGAGCGGCTGGCAATGTCGTCTCTCGCGAACATTTATGCGAAACCGCGTTGGGTCGCTCATTTCATCCTTTTGATCGCAGCATTGATATGCACATCAGCAACCTGCGCAAAAAGCTCGGGACACGATCTGGCGGGCAAGAGCGGATTAAATCCATTCGGGGCGTTGGGTATATCTACACCTTTGACAGTGATGAGGCGTGAATCTGGGTTCCGGGTTCCGGGTCTTTGAAGTTTGATCCTTTTTGTCCTTTTCGGGCTCTTATGTCATTTTTGTTTTTTTCCTAATAAGTACCTTACCGAAAATTTCCAGACATTTTAACCACGAAACACACGAACGACACGAAAAGAATCAAACACTTACCAAGCCCAATATCTCAGGAAACGTATGACAAGGTACTTACTACAGCGAGGTTTTGGTTTTAACCTGCGAAGCGGGTGATGGCTCGTAGCCCAGGGGTTGCACCCTGGGCTATATGCCTTCCGCCCAGTTCCTGGGCTCAAAACCAGGCTTCAATACCAAACCTCGTTGTAGTACTAAAACCCTGAACCCTGAACCCTGAATTATGCAAAGCCTTTTTCTCAAAATTTTTCTCTGGTTCTGGCTGGCAATGGCGCTGATGGTTGCGGCATTGATTCTCGCCACGATGACGGTTGATTCCTCTGACCGTCGGTTTCGAACTTCGTTTGGGCGAATGATTTCGGTTCAGGCATTGAGTGCCGTCGAAACCTATGAGCGGTCTGGGGCGGCTGGCCTGACTGGTTTTTTAGAGCGAGTCAATAAAGTTTCAGGCTTACGCGGATATTTTTATGACCGGGAAGGGGTTCTGGTCAGTGGGATTGGGGCGGATAGTCCTGAAAAATCCGGCCTGGCTCAGCAAGTGAAAACTCAGCGACGAGTTCAAGTTGAATCACTTGAAACTGTGATGCTGGTGGCGACCCCAATTTTTGATTCCAAAGGGACCTTATTTGTCTACATTGAAGAAATTCCGCGTCCCCCATTCAATCCATGGCTCGGAAATCCAGAGGTTCTGTCAGTCCGCATTTTTGCGGTGGTGTTGACCGGGAGCCTGGTTTGTTATGGACTGGCTCGCTATCTGGCCCATCCGATTGAGAAATTACGGGTTGCGACGCAACAATTTGCCAATGGTGAATTGACTGTCCGGATTAGTTCAGCAATTGGGCGGCGACGGGATGAAATCGGCCAACTGGCACATGATTTCGATGGGATGGCTGAACGCATTGAAGGACTGGTCAATTCACAACGACGGTTGCTAAGTGATATTTCACACGAACTGCGCTCTCCGCTGGCTCGCCTGTATGTCGCGCTCGGTTTGGCCCGCCGTCGGTCAGGGCCAGACGCAAAAGCCGCGCTCGACCGAATCGAACACGAAACCGAGCGACTCAATGAACTGATTGGGCAACTTCTGACGCTCACGAAACTGGAAAGCCATTCCTTGTTGGCTGATGCTGAAACTTTTGATCTTGGGCGGCTGGTTCAGGACGTGGCGGCGGATGTGGATTTTGAAGCGCAGGCCATCAACCGTGGAGTTTCTGTGGAGGCTGTCAATTCATGCCGGTTGACTGGTTCGTACGAACTGGTTCGGCGGGCAATCGAAAATGTGCTCCGCAACGCGATTTCCTACACGCCAGAGCAATCTGAGGTCAAAGTTTCACTGGAAACTTTTTCAAGCGGTGGCAATCAACTGGCGCGAATTACGGTGCGCGATTTCGGCCCTGGCGTGCCGGAAGCGGAACTGAACCGAATTTTTCAGCCCTTTACCCGGGTTGGCGATGACCGTGACCGTAAAACCGGCGGCATCGGACTCGGTCTGGCGATTACTGAACGAGCAGTAAACGCTCACGGAGGCACCGTGCAGGCGGCAAACCTCCCTGATGGGTTTGAGGTTGCATTGACCTTGCCGTTGTCTGAACAACACCTTTAAACCTGCCAGGTTTTATACCATTTTGGAGTGAATACCTCGTATTATGGGAAAGCTAAGCCCTTGAAGAACTTAGATTTCCTTGACCCCTGACCCCAAACTGGTATTAGATGAGCCCTTGCCAGATTTGGGCAAAGCGCCAGACTTCATGAAAGGTATTGTACAGCGGTACTGGCGCGACCCGGATGACGTTTGGTTCGCGGAAATCGCCAATCACCCCGACTTCTTCCAGGCTCTGAAATACAGCGCGTGCTTGATCAAAAACCCGGATTGAAATCTGACACCCACGGTCTTTAAGTTCACGGGGAGTTATGACGGATGCTGTGCCAGTCTGGTTTTGATCAAGCAAGTAGAGCAGATAACTGGTCAATTTTTCGGATTTTTCCCGAAGTGCCAGGATTCCCGCTTCGTGAAAGACATCAAGCGAGGCTTTGAGGGCCGCCATTGACAGAATTGGCAGATTACTCAACTGCCAGCCCGCAGCACCAGGTTGTAAGTCAAAGGTGGGTCGCATTTCAAAGCGAATCTGGGGTTTGGTGCCCCACCACCCGGTAAAGCGTGGCAGTTCCGGGGCGTTTCGATGACGCTGGTGGACAAAACACCCGGCCACGGCACCAGGGCCTGAATTCAGGTATTTGTACGAACACCACACCGCAAAATCAACGTCCCAGTCATGCAGCCGAAGCGGTACATTTCCGACCGCATGGGCCAGATCAATCCCCACCACACAGCCCTGTTGATGAGCTGCCTCGGTGATGGCCGCCATATCAAAGACCTGGCCCGTCAGGTAGTTCACGCCGGCAAACATCACGAGCGCAATTTTCTGACCATGTTCTTCGATCAATGCGACGATATCTTCCGTGCGGAGCGTGTCTTCACCTGGACGGGGATGGGCTTCGAGGAATGCCGATTCCGGGTCAAATCCATGAAACCGAATCTGGCTCTGGAGGGCATACTGGTCCGATGGGAAAGCGTTGGCTTCGAGCAGAATCTGATGGCGAGTTGCCGTTGGACGAAAAAACGAGACCATCAACAAATGCAGGTTGACGGTCAGGCCATTCATAATCACAACTTCTTCGGGCTGGGCACCGACCAGTTCGGCCATTGGTCCAAGCAGGGCCTGTTCGTACGAAACCCACGGATTGTGCTCTTTAAAGTGTCCGTGGACCGCCAGTCGTGCCCAATCGTCAATTTCCCGCAGAACTGATTCACGGACTCCCCTGGGCTGCAATCCAAGTGAATTTCCACAGAAATAAATCAGCGGTTCGCCAGTTGAACTGGGTTCCGGCTGGTGAAACTGGTTTCGGAAATGGGCAAGCGGATCAGCCTGATCCAGTTGGAGTGCAAAGGCTTCGGTTGGAAGAAACATAAGGACTGACAGGGTGACAAGATGACAGGGTGACAAGATGACAACTGACAGAGTGACAAGATGACAGGGTGACAACTGACAGGGTGACAATAAGCAGATTTGTCATTCTGTCAGTTGTCACTTTGTCACCCTGTCACCTTGTCACCTTGTCAGTTAGTACTCGGCCAGTTCTTTGATCCTGGCCAGCACGTCGGGGATTTGCGGCAGGATGTAATCTTCAACTTGTGGCGCATAGGCCACAAAGGTATCGAGGCCGCCGATACGTTGCACCGGGGCATCGAGGTACTCAAACAACTCGGTACCTATCCGGGCAGCCAGTTCGGCACCATAGCCCCATGAAAGCGGTTCTTCGTGGGCGACAATGACGCGGTTGGTTTTCTTGACTGAGGTGGCAATGGCTTCCCAGTCATAGGGAACCAGTGTTCGCAGGTCAATCACTTCGACGGAAATGCCTTCTTTTTCAGCCTGTTTGGCAGCCACGACAGATTGTTGCACCAGCGCGCCATAGGTCACGATGGTCAGGTCATCGCCGGGCCGAACCAGGTTGGCCTTCCCAAAGGGGATCATATAATTTGAACCGGGGTTCCGTCCTTTATTATATGCCTGGCGATAGAGGTGTTTGTGCTCAAGGAAAATCACCGGGTCTTCGCACCGGATGGCTGTTCGGAGCAGCCCATTGGCATCCTCGGCGTTGCTTGGGAAAACAACCCGAAAGCCCGGTGTGTGGGTAAAGAGGGCTTCGGCACACTGGCTGTGATAAATCGCACCGCCTTTGAGGTAGCCGCCGGTTGGGACTCGAACCACCACGGGTGCCGCAAACGCATTGTTTGACCGCCAGCGCATCAGGGCCAGTTCATTTCGCAGTTGCATAAAGGCTGGCCAGATGTAATCCATAAACTGGATTTCAACCACGGGTTTGAAGCCGCGAGTCGCCAGCCCGATGGCCCGACCAACAATGTTGGCTTCGGCCAGTGGCGAGTTATAGACGCGAGTTCCACCGAATTTTCGCTGCAGGTTGTGGGTGACTTTAAACACGCCGCCTTTGCCTTTGACTTCCGTGAGGACTTCTTCACGGCTGGCATCGGCCACATCTTCGCCAAAGACCACAATCCGTGGATCGCGTGTCATTTCGTCGTGCATACAGGCATTGAGCAGGTCAACCACGGTCAATGGTTTGTCGGCGTCAAAGGTGGCCGGGCTGTCAAAATCGGCTGAGGTTGGGTCTACGTCAGGTGAAAAAACGTACCGGGTTGCCGTTTCGGGGGCTGGTTGCGGAGAGGCCAGGGCCGCGTCGGTGGCTTCAGTCAATTCTTTTTCGACTTCGGCTTTGAGGGCCGCCAGACCGTCGGCGGTCAAAATGTTTTCGGCGATCAGAAAATCAGCAAAGGTTTTGATTGGATCGCGTTTGGATTCTGATTCGCGTTCACCGGGCAGGCGATAGAGTTTTTCATCGTCTGAGAGGGAATGTGAATAGGGGCGGATGACCTGGGCATGCACCAGCGCGGGTCCACGTCGGGCACGGGCATAGTCCACGGCTTCGCGCATCACAGAATAACTCGCCAGCGGGTCCGTTCCATCAACTTCCAAAATCAGCAAATTCGGAAAGCCGCGCACCAGCTTGGAGATGCTGCCGCCAGCGGTTTGAACTTCAATCGGAACTGAAATCGCATAGCCGTTGTCTTCGATGACAAACACAACCGGAAGTTTCAGGTTGCAGGCCGTATTGAGCGCTTCAAAAAATTCACCTTCGCTGGTGGTTCCATCGCCAGATGAGCAATACACCACTTCATCGGCTTGAAAACTGGTCTTAAACGGCAGATCAGTATATTTCAACTCTGAGTGTCGGAAGCTGGCTTCAGCGCACCCAACCGCTTGCAGAAACTGAGTGCCGGTGCAGCTTGATTTCGAGACAATGTTGAGGTCCTTATGCCCCCAATGTGAAGGCATTTGACGACCACCGGAATTTGGATCGGCTTCGGCACCAACTGCGGCCTGCAGCATTTCCAATGCTGTCATCCCCAGTTGTAAACACAGGGCACGGTCACGGTAATAGGCATAAAACCAGTCATAGGCTGGTTTCAAAACCTTTCCTGCTGCGACCAAAATCGCCTCATGCCCGGCACCGCTGATCTGAAAATAGATTTTGTTTTGACCTTTGAGTTGAATCTCTTTGTCGTCAATGCGACGTGAGAGATACATCGTGCGGTACATCTGGACGAGTTCCTGGGGCTGCAAGCCGTGGTATTTTTCAGGTTGCTGAATCGTTTGCACGGGTAATTCTCCTACGGAATGAAAACATGGTGCTGCCGCCGCAGTACCAGTGATGATAATGAATGATTGGCGGTATGAAAGAAATAAATGACGGGAAGAAGACGCATCCTACCGGAACCAGACAGGTTCCACAACTCTCCTTCCAAAATGACCTGATGACGCAATGACTTTCAGTCGCTTGACTCAATGCCGCAGTCGCTTTGTCCGAGCCGACAGTGTGTCATTGCTCCATTTGGTTGATGGCTTGTAGAAGTTGGGGGAGGGTGTATTTCCCAGGACCGCTGTGCTCACGAACTGAAGCCAGCACACCCTCGCGCAAAACCGAATTGCAGGGGGTTGGCACGCCAAATTGATTGCCTAAGCGCACAATTTCGCCGTTGAGCCACTCGACTTCAGTCACTGGGCGACCAAGACGCAAATCCTGCCAGGTCGAAGGATAAGATCGTTCGTGCTCTGGGGTGTCATCCAAAACCGTGGCGGTTGAGCCGTGGTTGCGCACCATTGATTCCACCTGAACGCGAATATCGAAAAAGCCGAGTTCGTCAGTGTAATCAATTCCCGCCGCGTCGAGGACGCGCATGCCTTCTCTCACCACGCGTTCCATCAAAGCCACATTTTCCGGAATACTCAAAGCCTTCTGAAGCCACAGGTTTTGGAGTGAAAGGGTGGCATTATTCAGATTGGCGAGTAATTTCCCCCATTTCAAGTTGATGATTTTGGGGTGCTCACCGGTGCGAAACCCAATCGCGGCGGCATCTGCCGCCAGTGTTGCCGTCAAGGCATCGGTGCCGGTTGGATATTTGCCGAAGTAGATTTGATCAAGGATGGTGCGCCGAACCACGCCTGGGCTGATGAAGTTGGCGTTGACGTTGACCAGGGCGCCATAGACGTGCGTGAAGTGGGGGCTGAGTTGGGGCTCGTTCTCCACTCCGTTTTGAAAACTGACGACCGGGATGTCCGAAGGGAAATGAGCTTTGAGTTGAATCAGGCTTTCGGCTGTGTGCGGAGATTTGACACACACAAACAGAATGTCGTGCGGATCTAGGGTGATTGAACTGAGGGTGTCAGTCGCAACAATTGGAACCTGGATTGTTTCACGGAGCTGTTCCACCACCAGGCCGTGCCTCTGGATGTGGGCAACATGTTCTGATCGGCCAACCAGGATGACATTGCGTCCAAGATGGGAAAGTAACCCTCCGTAAACACTTCCAACTGCTCCGGCCCCAAAAATGATGTACCGCATGGCTTTTAGACGGTTGATAAAATTTGGCTCACTCGGGCAAACTCAGCTTCCAGCTCATCGAGCAGTGCAGCCGCTGTGACAAAGTCCCGTTCAAGTCCTTTGTGCTCAAGCGTGGCACACAACTGGATCATCCGGCAAGCGCCAAAGTTACTGCTGCTGCCTTTTAGTGTATGGGCCGCACTCTTCACGCGCTCGCCATTGGCAACGGCAATATTTTCCCGAATGGCCACCAGATGCAGCGGTGTATCTTCAAGGTAGAGCGACACCATTTCGCGAAAAAAACTATCATCATCCCCATCCTGAAGATTGATTTTCAGTGTTGTGAGAACTTTAAAGTCAATGGAATCATTCTGATCAGTCATAAGTGACAGGATATTGGAGGAAAGAGGTGAAACCGGAAACCACTCAAACGGCCACTGATGAGCACAAGCCCGGAATTTGTTGAGAATGAGGTGTTTCCAGTTTGGCGACGGCCCGAGGGAAAAGAAACATCACCTGGTAAAGAATTCAGAAACTATCGCATACCCGATTCTCAGGGCGCAACGGTTCCGGGTTCCGGGTTCCAGGTTTGAAAAACAGGGTTCGAGATTCCGGGAAAGGACATCAAGGACGACAGGGACAAAAAGGACCAAAATTCGAAAACCCGGAACCCGGAACCCGGAACCCGGAACCCGGAACCCGGAACCCGGAACCCGGAACCCGGAACCCGGAACCCCCAAATCACGCTTGCTTGATCAGTTTGGCAAAGGCCCGGAGCCCGCTCACAATATCTTGATTATCAACCGCCTTGAGCATTGAGCGTTCGACTTCGTCGCTGAGCATCTGCATGCGATTGTGGAAGGTCTGTTCGGTTTGGTGGAGTGCATTTTGGAGTTCAGTCAAATCGCTTCGCAGTTTGCGGTCGGTCTCGTTTCCAGTAATGAGCTGACTATCAATGTTTTTGAGATGTTCGTTCACGGCTTCCATCTGGACTTTGAGTTCGCGAACGTCATTGACCAGTGAAATGACATCATCGCGTGGATATTTCACTTCGCGGCGAATTTCTTGCAGTTTGGCCCACAAAAACTGATGGGCGGCATGGGCTGGACGAAAGAAGGTCGCCAGCAAATAAAAAGCCGCAAAGTAGTATCCGGTTTGACCTTGTGACCAGTAGGTCACGCCGGCAATCACCGCTGCGGCACCGATGTGTGCTCCAATCGCCGTCACCAGTGTGATCCATCGCATCCGCAGTAGATATTTTTCACGGTCTGGATTGACTGCAATCTTCCGCTCGTGTGAAAGGTGCATTTCAAACAGCAGCGCCCGGATTTCAAAGTGCAAATCCCAGGGCACTTTCAGAATCACCATCAACCCGGTCAGGCACAGAAATCCCATGCCGACATTGAGTAACACCGCACCTGAAACCTGGGGCAGCGGACTCCAATGAAACACCCAGGACAATACACTCAAAACGCCAAAGGCCAGACATCCCAACACGCAAAGCCCAAGGATGGCTTCAAAGAATTTTTTCGACATGGTTTTTCGGACTTCCTTTCGAAGATGAGTGAATGATAGGGCGTAAGCCTAGCCACGGCAGGTTCGCGGAGAGAATATCAGTATGGCGGTTTGTGGGTTGTCCCATCCGTGGGGCTGGGGGCTAGGGGCTGAGGGCTGAAGACTTCCGCCCCGAGCTTGCGAGTCTTCAGCTCTCAGCCCTCAGTCTTTTGAGGTAAAAACTGTTCGACAAAGGTCCGCAATTCGGCCAGCGAAGTATCAGACAACACATGGAAAACCCAGGCTTTACAGTCGGCGGGAATCAGTTTGGCGGTCAACACATCGGTGAGCAGAAAGCCGCAGGCGCGTAACCCGCGATTCCATTCCGGTTCGCGGGCATCGCGGAAGTTCAGTGCCAGTGAGTCAACCCCCGCTGCCACGAGTGTGGTATGGGCCCAGCGCAAGAATTCCGGCCAATGTGAGACCACCGTAACCACCGAATCCGCCGCCCGAATATCCTTGACCGGGAGTGTTTGATGAACTGACCTTGCTCGCAAAAACATGCAGTTATAATCAGGTGGCAGGTCAGCCCGGACATGCTCGGCCAGACCATACATGGCAATCGGCGCCGAATTTTCCAACATTTTTGGATCCGAACAGGCTTCAAGTCCAGCGCCAATCGCCGGAAACCCTGTGAATTCAGTGATTTCAGCCACCAGGATGCGACGAAATTCCGGGTCGCGTTCAATCAGCAGAAAATGATCCGGCGGCTGAATCGCCATCCATTCCTGGACCGAAGCTTTAATTTCAGCCAGTGAAAACCCTTGCTGGCGGGCAATTTTAATAAAGGTTGAAATAATCTGGTCGAGCTGAAGCCGTTTATTAAACTCAGTTTCGCCAGCCAGCTCTCGGACATAGACTCCGCTGCCTTTGCGGAACTCAACCCATTTTCGCCGGGCCAGGTCGCGATAGGCGGCACTGACCGTGTTGGCGTGGATTCGAAACCGTCGCGCCAGTTCGCGGGTACTCGGGAGTTTTTGACCCGGTTTAAGGTCATTGCTGACAATTGCCATCATGATCTGCGTGGTAATTTGTTCGCGGATCGGAACTTCGCTATTTTTCGATAACCAGAGTTGCATAAGAAAATCAATCGGTTTCAGGGTTTTCGGAAGGGATGAGGGATGAAAAAATCACCATGTCACCATGTCATTCGGTCATCTGGTCAGGATTTGGGGTTCAGGGTTCAGGGTTTGCCCCTTGAGAAAATGACAATGTGACAAAATGACAACGATGACAAGCTTGCCTGATGATAAAATGATCAAAAGAACACACAAGACAACAAATGATTCAGAACTTCGAACCTTGAACCTTGAACCCTGAACCCTGAACCCTGAACCCTGGTTTTCGAACCCCGAACCCTGAACCCTATGGACTCGACTCAACCCAGAATTTTAGTCGGTGTTGTTGAACGTGTAACCTATCATAATGCAGATAGTGGTTACACGGTTGCTCGTTTACGCGTGGCTGGTGAAAAAGATCAGGTGACAATCACCGGGAATTTCCCGGCGATTACACCCGGAGAAACCCTCCGCTTGACTGGGGTTTGGATCAGCCATAAACAATATGGCCCGCAATTTAAAACCAGTTCCTATGAGGTGTGTAAGCCAGCCACCATTGCCGGGATTGAAAAATATCTTGGGTCTGGATTAATCAAAGGGATTGGACCTGTCACCGCCAAACGAATCGTGGCTCATTTTGAAGACAAAACACTCGACATCATTGAAAATGAAATCGAGCGGCTACTGGAAGTTGACAGCATCGGCAAAAAGCGGGTTCAGATGATTACCCGGGCCTGGGCTGAACAAAAAGCTGTTAAAGAAGTCATGCTTTTTCTCCAATCGCACGGGGTGACGACACACTTTGCGGTCAAGATTTTTAAGGAATACGGCCCTCGCGCCATTCAAACCGTTTCAGAAAACCCCTTTCAACTGGCGCGAGACATTTACGGCATCGGGTTTAAAACGGCTGACCAGATTGCCGCCAATCTGGGAATTGCGCCAGATTCAGTCGAGCGGATTCGAGCCGGAATTACCCACATTCTGTCAGACGCCACCGAGAACGGGCATTGTTTTTTACCTGAATCAAAACTGATTGCCGAAACCGAAGCTCTGCTCACGACCAACGTTCCGGAATTGATCCGGCGCACAGCCATGCAAATGGCCCACGAAAAGGAAGTCCAGCTTGAAGTTCGACCGGCACCAGATGACGACGACCCGGAACGGTTATTCTACCTGCCGTCGCTCTGGTATGCCGAACAAAACGTGTCCCGATTACTGCGCGGGTTGCTGGCCAGACCGCTCAATTATGATGAATTGAAAGTCTTTAGCTGGCTTGAACGCTACACGAGAAAAGAAAAACTCGAACTCTCTGACGAACAAAAACTGGCGATTTTGACTGCCACTCAGCACCGGGTGATGATTCTGACTGGCGGCCCTGGGTGTGGGAAAACCACGACGCTCCGGGTTATGGTGAAACTGTTGACGGCGATGGGGAAGCGGGTCCAGTTGGCCAGTCCCACCGGTCGGGCATCACAACGACTCTCGGAAGTGACTGGCGTCGAAGCCCGCACGCTCCATCGGTTGCTGGCGTTTGACCCCAAAGAACGCGCCTTTACACGCAATGCCGAGTTCCCGCTTGATGCCGATGTGGTGATTGTGGATGAAGCCTCAATGCTCGACATTGTACTGGCTTCGCACCTGCTCAAGGCGGTTCCATCCACCGGGCAACTGGTGCTGGTGGGCGACGTTGATCAGTTGCCGTCGGTTGGTCCAGGCCGAATGCTGGCCGATGTGATTGATTCTAAAGTGATTCCGGTCATCCGACTGACCCAGGTGTTTCGTCAGGCGCAGGGAAGCCTCATCATTACCAATGCTCATCGGATTCGGGACGGACACTTTCCGCGATTGATTGCCCCCGGTGGTGCGGAAGTCACCGATTGTTATTACCTTGAGGCTGAAGAACCCGAAGATATTCACAAGCTGCTCATCAATGCCGTAACTCGAAGCCTTCCCAAACGGTTTGGATATGATCCGCTGGCTGACATCCAGGTGTTGACCCCGATGAACCGTGGTTCGGTAGGCGCCGCCGAACTCAATTTGATCTTGCAGCAACACCTCAATCCGTTTGCTTCAAACAAAGAGCAAATCGAGAAAATGGGCCGTGTCTTTCGCGAAGGCGACAAGGTCATCCAGAAGGTCAACAATTATCAACTCGAAGTCTTTAATGGAGATGTGGGCCTGATTCGCAACATTGACACCGAAAATCACACGGTCTGGATCGAATTTTCCGAGCGCGAAGTCGAGTATGACTGGGCTGACCTGAACGAACTGGGGCACGGTTTTGCCATGTCGGTTCACAAAAGCCAGGGTTCGGAATATTCGGCGGTGGTGATGATCCTGCATGCTCAAGCCTGGCCGGTGCTCAGCCGAAATCTGGTGTACACCGGACTCACCAGGGCGAAAAAAACCGCCGTCCTCATCGGCAACAAACGTGCCATTGGCGCCGCCATGCGCAAAATGGAAGCCAGTACGCGCAACACCCGGCTCGCTGAAATTTTGCCGTTGCCGATTGAATGAAGAATGAAGAATGAAGAATTGAGAATGAAGAATTGAGAATGAAGAATTGAGAATGAAGAATGACCTCAATTTCGCCCCAAATAGCACCCTGTTGCGCAAAGATCAGTGCCGACCAACCCCGGACCTTGCTCGCAACGGGAGATTTCGTCGAGCCGTACCTGGCATCAAACTTCACCACAGGCTCCTGATGACTCCCACAAAACTGACTTCCATCTGGGCCTTTATGTCCTTTGGTTCAGGCTCAATCAACCATCTGGGTGACCATACCCATCAGCGCCAGGATAAGGGTTTTAGGCCCGCAGGGTCGCTGTGTAATAGCCGTGGTGCGAAGCCCACGGTTTCGGCCAGATCGAGGTTTGAGCCCTACAAAAGCATCGTTCAATGCCAACGGAACGGAGTTTTCTTATCCTGGCGCTTATGATGGGATGCTCCCGTGAGTGGCGCTGACGCTGACCCACGGCTGTTTGAAGGTATCTCGTGCAGGATGCGCGGTCAGGTTGAATGTTCAAACGCATCCCAAATTTGAGCCAGCGGTAAGCTGATGCTTTGGGTCCACACTGAATTGACCAGTCGTTACTCACTTTTTTTGGTTTTGGGAGGCGGTTCCGACACCAGCAGTTTGGTTTGACGATCAGGATTTGAACTTTCATCTGAACTCGGAGTCGGATTTGGGGGAAGCGACCCGGTTTGTTCTTTTGGTGTTTTTGATGAAAGACTTCCAGTTGATCGGTCTGGTCGCAAACTTTTCAGAAAATCGGTACTGAGGCTTTTGGTTAATCGCTCTGGGGTCAGGCTGTGCAAAAATCCGGTTGATCTGGCGGCACGTTCGGCTTCGGCGAATTCATCGGCGCGCACTTTGGCGAGGGCCACCGCTGTTTCAAGTTTCTTGCATAATTCGAGCTGGCGCGGCTTTTTGCGGACCCTGGCACGTGCCAGTACCGTGGCTGGCTGAGGCTGGATGCCAGTAATGATGACATATATTTTTTCATCAAGCAGCCGATCCAGCAGCGATTGCAGGTTGACCAATCCAGTCGCATCCATAACCGGAACTGATTGAATATTCAAAATAATAGTGCGAGTTCCGTCGGCCACTTCGGTAATGGTCGCCATCGCTTTTTGCGCGGCGCCAAAAAAGAGCGGGCCGGCGATTTCATACAAAATCGTGCCTTTGGGAAGCGGTTCACGCAGGGTAGGGTGATAATCCTCGATGAGTTGGACATTTGAAATACGGGCCATCCAGTGCATAAACAGGAACGACGCCAGCACCATACCGGCTGAAACCCCAACCACCATATCAAATACCACTGTTAGCAAAAAACACACCAGCATGACCACCACGTCACTTCGTGGTGCCACCTTCAGCAGGTGGACAAAGTGTTTGGCCTCGCTCATATTCCAGGCCACGATGAGCAACAGAGCCGCGAGAGCCGCCATTGGGAGCATTGCCACCACCGGGGCCAGCATCAGTACTGCCAGGAGCACAAACAGGGCATGAACAATGGCGGCGATGGGGGACCGGCCTCCGGCGCGGATATTGGTGGCGGTTCGGGCAATGGCACCGGTGGCGGCAAATCCGCCAAAAAACGGAGACAGCATATTCCCCAGCCCCTGGGCAAAAAGTTCAGCATCCGGGTCGTGCTGCGTTCCGGCCATACCATCGGCCACCACGGCTGAGAGCAGCGACTCAATCGCCCCAAGCATGGCAATCGCACAGGCGGATGGGAAAAGTTCATGAATCAGGTGAAACGTAACCACCAGCGGCTTTCCATCCGCACCGGGGAAATTCCAGGGTAAGGCTGGAAGTGGCGGCAGGCGTGGGATTCCAGCCTGCTTCAGGCCGTCAATTTCGTAAGAAAACCGGCTTCCAATCGTGGCGACATCAAAGCCTGGAATATATTTTCGCAACAGAAATGCGGAGAGAGCCGCGACCACCAGAGCCACAAGCGGCGCCGGGATGCGTTTGGTGAGTCGAGGCCAGACCAGCAAGAGGGTTAGTGTCAAGATTCCAATGACGAAATCTTCCCAGCGAGTTGTCGGGAGGGCCAGCACCAGAATTTCAACCCGCTCCAGGTACTCATCCGGCATGTGCGGGACGGAAAGCCCAAGAAAATCCTTGAATTGCAAGGTGGCAATGACAACCGCAATCCCCGAGGTAAACCCGGTTGTGACCGGATAGGGCACATATTCGATAAATTTTCCGAGGCGCATCACCCCAAAGATGGTTAACATCACGCCCGCCATCAGCGAAGCCAGGAGCAGTCCTCCAAGGCCAAACTTGGCCGAAATCGGGGCTAAAACTACGACAAATGCTGCCGTTGGGCCCGAAATCTGAGTCCGTGACCCACCCAGGACAGCAATGATCGTACCGGCGACGATGGCTGTATAGAGACCATGTTGCGGAGCGACTCCGCTGGCAATCGCAAGCGCCATTGAGAGCGGAAGGGCAACAATCCCGACGATGATACCGGCCAGGGCATCGGCCCGAAAATCACTGGCGCTATACCCAGCCCGAAAAGCTTCGCGGAGTGCAAAAGCAGGTTGAACTTTGAACGACGTGAAAATGTCGTATCGCTTGGGAAGCCAGGAATCTTTCATGGAAATACAATTCAGTCAGTTGCGAATAGTGAGTTCAGAATGAAGCATGAAGCATGGAAATCCTACCCTGTCACCTGGTCATTTTGTCACCTTGTCACCTGTCATTCTGTCATTTTGTCACCTTGTCACCTGGTCACCTGGTCAACTCTGTTATCCCATTCCTTCCTTGCGTTTGGTGGCGAGCCGTCCAGCGGCCTGACGAATCATATCCGGAATACCTTTGCTCTTGCTCAAGTTAATCAGGTCACGTTGTTGCAAGCGATTCAGAAACTGCATGCTGAAACTGACCGGGCAGCGTGGGTTCCGAATCAGGTTATGCATGATGTTATAGGAACTGATCCAGGCGCGGTTCATGGCAATGGCCCGCAGTACGTCTTCATTAATGCCCTTGATTGCGGCAAAAGCTTCCACTTCCAAATCAGTGATTTTGGGATTTTTGATCACCGCCGTTGAAATCAGTTTGTTGGCATCCCGGATCAAAATTCCACGGACTTCGCGGTTCCCACGAAACGCGGCGAAAATCCGTTCTTTGATCGACATTCTGGCCAGTTGTTGATAGATCGAAAGGCGACTGATGTCTTCGCCACCTTTCTGATGGTCTTTGATGAGTTGTTCCGAAAGCGGACTGGTCTCGATCAGTTCGGTATCGGCAACATCCTTTACCATCCGATTGAAAATCGCGAGGGCGTCTTCGACCGAAGGCGCCTCGTCTGAAATTGGGACTCCGGCTTCGGCCTCAAACTCCGTTAACAGCGCTTCAAATTCATCTTCAACAAACGGCGTTTCAGTGATTCCCGCAAATTTATCAGCCCGGGCCTTTTTTTCTTCAGCGATTCGGGCGGCCCCGAGTTCCTTTTCGAAGAATTCAAGTCGGACTTCCTTCGCCCGGCGCTCGGCTTCAAACGTTCTGGAAGGGTTATTTAAAACAGCATCAATCAGCTCAGGTGTTCGAATCAGACGCTGCTGGTTGATGGTGACGGCTTCGAGCAGTGACCCGCTCTGGGTCATTTTGGCAAAGGCCAGAACGGCATGGTCTGGCGTTGAGGCATTCACGAGCAATGCTTCACCCAGTGAAACTGAAGTCCGCGGCCAGGTCATGAGAAAGACCAGGACTTCTTCGGGGGTTTCCCGATTTTGGGCAAACGGCACCAACGATTCCGGATCCTTTTCATCCAGGGAAGCCATGGCGGCGGTGGCGATTTCCGCATCCGTGTCCTGGGTCAATAAAACTTGAGCAAACAGCAAATCTTCCGGCGCCAGCGGGATTTTGCCCATGGCGGTCATCAATTTGGCCGGACGGGGTGCTCTGCCTTGCTGAATCATCGCCACGGGTGGGGATGACGACAGTTTGATATCTTTCTTCGGACCAGTCGGTTTGGGTGGTTGAGCCGGTGCTGGTGGACTCGTTGCCAATGGCGGAGGCGGAGGCAATGGCGACAGCGGAGCGCCTGGGGCCGTGGTGACCAGCGGAGGCAGGTCTAAATCCGCAATCGGAGCGGTAAACATTGATCCGCCAGCCGTGGGCTTTGGCGGCGCTGCGGCGATAACCGTGAACTGAGCATCCGCCTGGGTGCCACGGCTTTGAGCGGCGGCCTCCTGGCTGATGCGCTGTTTTCCATACTCTTTCTCGAAAAATTCAACCCGAAGTTCACGTGCCCTTCGCTCGGATTCGGGCGAACGCTTTGGGTTATGCAGAATGGCATCAATCAGTTGCGGATTCCGGATCAACCGCTGCTGGTTGATGGTCAGGACCTCAATCAGCGATGTACTTTGGGTTGAAAGTGCAAATTTGACAATTGCCTCATCGGGTGTAGCCCGATTTAAAATGACAGCTTCAACCACTGCTTCCGGGATGCCCGGCGTCGTGCATAAGAAAAAGAGCAAGTCCGGCGGAGTGTTGGCCTGATGGGCCAGTGACAGCATCATTTCGGGATTGAAGCCGGCCAGCGTTTCAGGTACTGCCGCTCGAATTTCTTCTTCCTGGTCGCGAACCAGAACCGAAAGAACCATTAACAAATCTTCCGGCGGAAGAGGGAGAATGCCCTTGGCGGCAGCAAGCCGTGCGGCTTTGGGAGCTTTACCGGTGCGGATGGCGTCAACAATTGGATGAGGCATAGGCGTTGAGTTGGATCTTCCACCTTTGAGCGGCAGTCGTCGCTAAAGTTCAGTATGAGTTGAAAATGGAAATTTGGCGGTGTGATACTGGAATTTTGAAGGGGCATTATGCCACAACTTTCGGGAGTGGCCGAATGACAATTTTGGGGTGGAAGAAGTCGGGCGGAAGAAAACGGGCAGAAGACTCGCAAGCTCGGGGCACAGGAAGGGATGAGGGATGAGGGATGAGGGATGAAAGAAAACCAATTCTTCAGCCCGATGTCTTCAGCTTCGGCCCAAAAATCTCTTGACTCTCTTTCCGATTCAGAGTTGTATATCGAAACCTGTCTGGAACCATATCTCTTCTGTTTTTAACTTACTGATTTTAAGGAGTTTTATTCTTTATGCTGAACATTCGTCGGGTGATTTTATACAAACACGGAGTCGGATATTTTGAACGAGTTGGCGACGTCGTTGACGATCAGCGGGTTGATCTGTTTTTCCGCGCTTCGGAAGTGAGTGATGTGCTGAAATCGCTGACGGTGATTGATTTAGATGGAGGGACGGTCGCATCAGTCTCATATGATTCGATCAAACCCATTGAAGAGCTTCTGGCCGACATTGCGTTTAATATCCCCGATGAAGGTAGCCTGCTCCGATTGTTGCCGCAGTTGAAAGGTGCTGAAGTTGAAATTCAAATGGGCAACGAATCCATTGCGGGAACAGTGATTGGGATTGATTTCTCAAAGGCCCAGTCGGCTGATGGCATTGTGACCATTCCGTTTGTGGCTCTGTTGACCAGGGCTGGTCAGTTGCAAAGCCTGAGTTTGCGTGAAGTCCGGTCAATAAAAATCCTGGATGATCGCCTGCAACGGGATCTTGAGTATTACTTAAAAACGTATCTTGCGGCGAAAAAGAAAGATATCAAACAATTTACGCTCTTTGCCCAGGGAACGGGCACCCGGCGGTTGCAAGCCAGCTACACCGTGGCGATGCCGGTGTGGAAGGCAACCTACCGCATTATTTTGCTGGATAATTCCGAACCGACGATTCAGGGATGGGCCGTGGTTGATAATACACAGGATGAAGACTGGGAAAATATCCACCTGTCGTTGATTTCAGGATTGCCCATTTCATTTGAGCATGATTTGTATACGGCGCGATATCTGCGGCGGCCAGTGGTACAGGTCAAAGAAGAATCGGCGGTCGCTCCACCAACGATGGAAGAGGGAATTCCGACCGAATTTTCCCGTGAGCGTTCAACTCGTGAGATTGTCCCGCCACCACAATCCGTTTTTGATGAAGGTATTGCCGCGCCGGCTGCGGTTGCCCCAGCCCCAGCTCCAGGCTTTGCGGCCCGGCGAGCTGCTGTCAGTTCAGTTCAGGTCCAAACCCGAGAACGGGCCATTGGCGATTTATTTCAGTATGAAATCGTCTCTCCCGTGACGATCAAGCGCAATCAATCAGCACTTGTGCCGATTGTGTTTACCAAATTCAAAGGGCGTTCAGTCCTTTTGTACAATGAACTGACCCGTGGCCGGAACCCATTGACCTGTGTGGAGATGGAAAATACCACCGGGTTGACGCTTGAAGGTGGTCCGGTGACGGTTTTGGATGGCAGTACCTACGTTGGTGAAGCTATGCTGCAAACAATGCGACCTGGCGACAACCGGCTGATTCCATATTCGGTTGAACTCGGCGTCCTGGCCGATGCCACAATTGATGGGCGCAAGGAACGCACGCATCGGGTTCGAATTGCCAATGGCACCATTGAAGCCAGTTATCTGGACATTCGACAGAAGGTCTATTCGTTTCACAATAAGACCCCGCAGGAACGGACCATCTTTATTGAACACCCCCGTGACACCGGCTGGGAATTGTTTAACACCCCGGAACCCATTGAGACAACACCCAGTTATTTCCGGTTTAAGGCCAAATTGCCGGCGGCTTCGACGGGTAAATTTATGGTCTTGGAAAAGCAGGAGCGGAGCCATTACTACCAGTTGCGCAATATTACCGACGATGAACTGATGTTTTATACCCAGCAGCGATATGTCAATCGTCCGGTTGCCGAAGCATTGATGAAAGTGCTTGAAATCAAACGGCAACTGACCGAACTGGACCGTGATTTGAGTCGCAATGAAACTGAATCACGTGATATTGAAAATGATCAGAAACGAATCCGGGAAAATCTGCAATCACTCAAGGAAACGCGCGGCGAGGAAGAGCTTCGTTCCCGACTGGTCGAAAAATTGATGACGCAAGAAGATCGCCTGGAGCAACTTCAAAAAGCCATCAGCCTGCAGCGGGCCGAACGCATTACCCTTCAGGAAAAAATCAGTACCATCATTGGTGAAATCTCATTTGAAGTGAATCTGGACTAGGGAATGAAGAATGAAGAAAGCTTTTAGTGGTTAGTGGTTAGTGGTTAGTGGTTAGTGGTGCCAGTTAAGAGTTGAAGCGGTTTTGGGGTTTCAGCCCAGGAACTGGGCGAAAGAGTGAAAGCCTCAGGTGGAGCGGAGCGGAATCCGTGGAAAACAAAATTGGTGGCGATGAATTCCGCGGTTGCCCAAGGCCACGCTGACCGGTGATGGAGGCCACGGATTCCATTCGCTGACGCTCATTCCACCCGAGGCTTGAAGACTGTCACCCGCTTCGCGGATTCAAAACCAGTCTTTTTTTTTCAACCCTTAATTCGCACCACTAACCACTAACCACTAAGGGAGCGTTAAAAAACAACTTCCCGATTTTCATTTGGGTCGAAGCCATTTTCTTTTGAGTTCGGTGGCACTTTCCCTGACAAAAGCTCAGACCCCATTGAAGTCTTTGGATTTCTTTTTCGTGTTTTTCGTGGTTTTCGTATTCAGACACTGATGAACTTTTTCCAAGAGACTATCTGGGGTAAAGGGTTTCATCAGGTAGCTGGTCGGAGGGATGGCGATGTTGTGGCCTTCCAGCGCATCAAGTGAATAACCGGAAAGATAAATCACTTTGAGATTCGGATTGGTTTTGGTTAACGCCTGTGCTAATTCGGGACCGCCCATATGTGGCATGACGACATCCGTAATAAGTAGCTGAATCGGTTGATCAAATGATTCAGCGGCTTGTAATGCATCAAGGCCATGAATTCCTTCAAGCACTGTAAATCCCTGATCCTTCAACACCTCTGCTGCCATGACCCGCACCAGCGGGTCATCTTCAACTACCATCACGGTTGAAGCCGGCGAGCTTCTCTCCTCCTGAAGTATCAGCCGGTTCATTTCAACTGAGGGTTCAATTAATGGAAACAGAATGGTAAAGGTAGTTCCTTTCTCTGGTTTGCTATTTACCAGAATGTGACCCTGGTGCTGTTTGACAATCCCATAACAACTTGCCAGACCAAGACCAGTCCCTTTGCCAACTTCCTTGGTGGTAAAAAAAGGTTCGAAGATGTTTCGGCGAACCTCTTCGGTCATTCCAATGCCGGTGTCGCTGATTTGAACTTGAACATAGTGGCCTGGGCGGATTTCCGGATGCTGCTCCGCTGGTTCTGCCTCAAACACCACATTGCGGGTTGAAATCGAGAGTTTTCCGCCTTCGGGCATGGCATCACGAGCATTGATCACGAGATTGAAGATCACCTGTTCAAATTGAACCGGGTCAAGTTTGACTTTACCAGCAGCGGGGTCCAGCTTGATCTGGAGTTCAATATTCTTTTCCAACAGATCTGAAAACAGCATTTCGGTATCGCCGATAACCTCATTGATCAGGGCTTCCTGAGGTCTGATGGGCTGTTTGCGGGCAAAGGCCAGCAATTGATGCGTCAGTGAAGCCCCTCGGGTTGCTGCTTCCTGGATGTTGGACAAATAGCGTTGGAATGCTGAATCCTGCGGAAGTCGTTTGGCGAGCAAATCGGTGTACCCGGTGACGACGGTGAGCAGGTTGTTAAAGTTATGTGCGATTCCGCCAGCCAGCCGTCCAATGCTGGTCATGCTGTGGGATTGAATCAGTTGCTCTTCAAACTGTTTTCGTTTGGTAATATCGAGGTGTGTGCCAGAGACCCGGCGAGGGTTTCCATTTGGGTCACGTTCCACCACTTTCCCGCTGTCAAGAACCCAGCACCAGTCCCCAGATTTGGTTCGGAGGCGGTATTCAGTCTGGTAAAAAGGGGTTTTTCCGGCAAGATGCTCATTCAGGAGTGCTTGAGCCTGAGGAAAGTCATCGGGGTGAACCAGACGCTCCCAGGTATCCTGATGCAGGTCTAGTTCATGGCGCTGGTATCCAAGCATTTCGGCCCATCGGTCATTGACGAAGATTTCCTTGGTTTCGCAATTCCAGTCCCACAGCCCAAGGTTGGCTCCATGAACGGCGAGTTCAAATCGTTCTTCGCTCAGGTGGATGGCTTTTTCCGCCTGGTGGCGTTCGATGGCAATCCCGGCCAGTCGGCCAGCGCCAATAATCAGATTTTGTTCTTCGGCGGTTGGCTGGCGCGGTGTGTGGTAATACATGGCAAATGTGCCCAGTACCCGACCAGTCGCGGAAATAATTGGCTGTGACCAGCAGGCCCGCAGGTTGAATTTCTTGGTGAGTGAAACATAGTCGGTCCACAGGGGATCAGTGAAGGTGTCTTCGACAATGACCAGCTCTCGGCGATACACGGCGGTTCCACACGACCCAGCCTGGGGGCCGATTTCAATGCCTTGAATTTGCTGGTTGTATTCGTCAGGCAGGTGCGGCGCCGCACCCTGTACCAGTCGTTTTCCGTCATGATCGAGGAGCAGGATCGAGCCAATCATGCCTGGAATGAGGTCTTCGAGGGTTTGAATCAACAGGTGAAAAACCTGATTCAGGTCAGCATTTTGGGTAATGAGTTCTAAAACTTTCTTTTGCGCCGCTTCCCAGCGTTCGGTTTGTTTGCGTTCGGTAATATCAATGCAGCTTCCAACATAGCCGGCAA
Organism: Acidobacteriota bacterium; assembly: GCA_016208495.1. Lineage (NCBI taxonomy): Bacteria > Pseudomonadati > Acidobacteriota > Acidobacteriota bacterium. The sequence continues at coordinate 192,143 of JACQXX010000070.1, forward strand.
AACTTCCGGCGACATAGTGGGGGCGTCCAATATCCAAAACCCAGCGGTATTCGCCATCTGCCCGTTGAAGGCGGTATTCCATTTCAAACTCTTTTTGCTGGCGAAATGCTTGAAGATAGGTATCAAAGCAGTACTGGGCATCGTCTGGATGAACGCCTTCGATCCAGCCATCGCCGCTTTCCTGGTTCAGGGTCCGGCCTCGGAAGATGAGCCAGCGATCATTAAAAAAGAAGCATTTACCATCAACGCCAGACATCCAAACCATCACCGGCGAAGTATTGGCCAGGGCCAAAAACAGATTTTCCTGTTCCTGTAAGACCACCAGCGTTTGTTCAATTACTTGCAGTCGGGCATTCTCCTGACGCAAACGTTCAAGTTCGGAGTCAAAGGCAGAAGGGGAAGACGTCATCGGAACGTGCTCCGGTAAAAAATCGGCATCAAATTGGAAAATTTGTGACTTCTCAGCGTCGTGTCTCGCGCATATACTAGGCGACCACATCGCTTGAACCCTGGAAGGCTTGGTCAAGGCAGCATATCAGGAAATCCGGAATGAACCAAACACCAAAAACGCAAAACCAACCACTTGAATTTGAACATTCACTCGCTGAACTGGAACAAGTTGTCCGCCAATTGGAAGCCGGTGATTTACCCCTCGACGAAGCGCTCACCCTGTTTGAACGCGGGGTTGGATTGGCGCGACTGTGTCGGCAACGACTGGACGGGGCAGAGCGCCGGATTGAGATTTTGCTCAAAGGGACTGGGGCGGAGCCGACACCCGTGCCGTTTGAAACCATGGCGGAAGACGCTGGTTCTGAATCCGACAACCAATAGGGAAGGGCCGCTGTGGACGTGCTCGAAGTCACCATCACTCACATTACAGGCCGGCATGCTGGCCAGCGTCAGGCGTACACTGCTTTTCCGGTCACGATTGGCCGGGCGCCAGTCAATACGGTTCAACTGGCGCCGCACGATACCCGTGCTTCAGCCCGGCACGCCGAATTGATTTTTGACGGGAAGAACCTCTACCTCAAAGATCTGAACAGCACCAATGGCACCTTCCTCAAAAATCACCGGGTGACCTATACCAAACTGGTCGGCGGCGATGTGGTTGAGTTCGGCGTCGGTGGGCCACAATTGCGCTTTGATTTTGTACTCCCCGGACCAGAGATGTCAGCACCACCGGTGATGGAAACCGTGCCCGCCGTACCGCCTGCTGTTGGCGGCGGCCTGTCACTGCCGGCGGCACCTCCGGTCAATGCCCCAGTCCGTAGTGCCCAGGCCGCCCCCCAGTCACCTGGTTCACTGCCTCCAGTTCAAAATCCACCAGCCAATCTTGGCCTTGAGTGGGAAGGGAATGCCCCATCACAAACGACCCACATGGGGAATCGTGAATTCCCACTTCAGACCGGGATCCAATATTATTTTTATGTTCCGGGTACGTTGCTGACCTTGTTTGGAATCATTGCCGTTCTGGGAAATACCTTCTACTGGTTTGCGATTACGATGCTGGCGGTTATTCCTTTGACGTTGCTGGGATTGTTTTTACTCCTGACTGGCTGGAGTTACTCGCGGGTGAACATCACGATCACGTTTGAAGGCATCGAATATCAGGGCGTCTGGCAGCAGTATTTTATTCCCTGGGCTGAAGTTGTCGCACTCCACGCTGAACGGAGCCAGACCCGGTCAATGTCTCATCTGAAGTATACGGTTCGCGGACAATATACCACCATTTCGTTTACAACCTCATCGTTTACTGGCGGCCTGGAACTGGCTCAATTGATCACCCGCCGAACGGGTCTCAAGTGGGAGTGATAGTTCTTCAGAAAAAGATTTCTGGTTGAGAGCGCGGGCGTCTTGCCCGCAACGCCGTTGTTATCAATAGGTCTAGTGCGGGCGGGATGCCCGCGCTCCCAGGAAATATTTATCTGAAAAGCTAGAGGTTCGGATTCCGGGTTTTTGAAAAGATGAGGGATGAAAAATTTCCTTGTCTTCTTTGTCAGGGTTCCAGGTTGCTCAAATTCAGGACCCACAAACCAATCCCCAGGCATTTAACCTAAAGGACACACCACTGACCACTGATTTATGGAACTTTCACTTGAAACTTATTTCACGCTCCGCCGAGAGGAGATCAATGCCTGTTTAGAGCGATTGATGCCTTCGACCAGCACTCCCCCCACCCGATTGCACGAGGCCATGCGATATAGTGTGTTTGCCGGTGGCAAACGGCTGCGTCCCTTGCTGGTCATCGCTGCCGGCGAAGCGTTCGAAGGGAATTTAAACTATTTGCTTCCAACGGGTTGTGCCTTTGAGATGCTGCATACCTATTCGCTCATCCACGACGACCTGCCCGCCATGGACAACGATGATCTGCGCCGTGGAATGCCAACCTGCCACAAACAATTTGACGAAGCCACGGCCATTCTGGCTGGAGATGCGTTGTTGACCTGGGCGTTTCAGGTGCTGGCCGAAATGGAGGTCCCGCCAGCCTTGATCGAGCGGAAAATTCGGGTCATTGCTGAACTGGCACAGGCCGGAGGGACGGTCAACGGGATGATTGGCGGTCAGATGGCTGACATCCAGGCTGAAGGCCAACCTATAGATGCCGATATGCTGGCCTACATCCATCGCTCCAAGACTGGTGCCCTGATTCGGGCGGCAGTTGTGTGCGGTGGTCATATGGCGGGCACAACCGAAGATGAAATCCGCATCCTGGGCCGGTATGGAGAGTGCATCGGGCTGGCATTTCAAATTGCTGATGATATTCTCGACGTTACTTCAACCTCCGAAGCTCTTGGAAAAACGCCGGGGAAAGACGTCGCCGCTGGAAAAGCCACCTACCCGGCACTGTTCGGACTTGACGCTTCACGTCAAAAAGCACGCGAGGTGGTTGACGAAGCCGTTGACCTGGTCGCTCCACTGGGACGGAGAACCGATATTTTAGTTCAACTCGCCCGGTTTATCGTTGACCGCCCTTCCTGAGACATGGCTGTTAGTACCACCTGCGTAAGTGGGTGGGGTCAGGGTTCTTGCCCACCCACTTACGCAGGTGGGACTGACTCTTGCTGCTTCATTTCTTTTTGACATCATACAAATCAAAGCTTTAGGACTTATCAACATGATTTATTCTGCACGAAAACTGCTCACGATGTGGGTATGGATTGGACTCGTTGTCATTACCGGTGTGGCCTGTAATCAAGAAAACAAATCAGGCTTTACCATGAAGGGACCGGTTGATTTGACCAAAATTCCCAGAACCTTTCAGGCCAAAATGCAGGTCCAGTATGAAATTGGGATTCAAACGGTCCGGCCTGATGTGGTGACGATTGCTCGTAAGGAAGGGAATGTTCGGGCTGAAGTCACTCGGGATGGGAGAAAGGTAATTCAAATTTTAAATGAGGCGAAAAAGAAACTGTATCTCATCAGTCCCGCTGAAAAAAAATACATTGAATTGCCCTATAGCCCGGAAACAACCGCACAATTAAAATCCCAGGTTTCTCCGTTTGAGGAAATTTACACCGACCCAAAGATAAAAGTTGAAGATGGGGGGATTGAGACGCTGCTGGGATATGATTGCCAAAAGGTTCGGGTGATTCAGGAAAAAGGCGCCGGGAAACAAATCGTCACGCTCTGGTGTGCCAAGAAACTGCAGAATTTCCCAATTCGGATTGCTGGTGACAACCCTGGCCGAAAAGGCACCTTTTCATTTGTCGAGTTGAGTTTTGATGTGCCGGATTCACTGTTTGACCCGCCGGCAGACTACACGCTTGAAACCGCCTCGCCTGCGGCGCCACCTGCGGTTCCAGCCCCAAACCCAGCCGAACTGGCCGGACCTCCACCTGCTAAGTCAGCAACTGAAAAGAAATGACGTGAGAATGAAGAATGAAAAAAGTGGTTAGTGGTTAGTGGGTAGTGGGTAGTGATGCCAGTTAAGGGTTGAAATTGAGGCTTCAAAATCAGCAAGTTACAGGCAGCACTTTAACCGATTACATTGTGCGGTTTTGATAACCCCTTTGTTTTCAACGAAGGATTTTTTCAACTCTTAACTGGCATCACCAACCACTAACCACTATTTGGTTTCTTCACTCTTCATTCTCAATTCTTCAGGCAAAGCGTGGCAAATCCTTTAAAATTCAGGCCGTAGACGCTTGTATTTAAAGTATATTCTTTGCTACGGTTGGTCTTCTCTATTTTTTTATCAAACCAAAAGTGAATAGGACTTATGCTTGAGCTCGATGAGCTTTCTCGAACTTTTTCTGACTTAAAATCCCGGATTTCTCATTTGCGGAGGTTTCTTTGACCCGGATAGCAAGCGTGTGATCCTGGATAAACTTGAAGCGCAGATCAGCGCTCCGGACTTCTGGAACGATCAGGAGCAGGCCCAAAAAATCCTGAAGCAGCGCAGTCGAACCGAAGAAGCTGTCCATCAGGCCGAACGATTTGACCGCACTGTGGCTGATGTCGAAGTCCTCTTTGAATTTGCAGCCGAAGACGAAAGCTCGTACACCGAACTTTCCTCAACCCTGACGAAGCTGGCTCAGGAGGTTGAAGCCGTCGAAGCCAAAATGTTGATGTCTGGCCCCAATGATGCCAACAACGCCATTGTCCGCATTCAATCGGGTGCGGGTGGGACAGATGCTCAGGATTGGGCTGAAATGCTCTTGCGGATGTATGTGCGCTGGTGTGAGCGACGGGGCTTCAAGGTCGAAGTGGTGGATCTTCAACCAGGCAAGGAAGCCGGATTGACGTCGGCAACCTTCACCGTTGACGGCGAATATGCCTATGGGCTGCTGTCGTGTGAATCGGGTGTTCATCGCCTGGTTCGTATCTCACCATTTGCCTCTGGCGCCAGTCGGGAAACAAGTTTTGCTTCGGTGTTTGTCTATCCGGAACTCAATGACGATATCGAAATCGAAGTCAATGACAGTGATCTCCGGGTGGATACCTATCGGTCATCCGGTGCTGGCGGCCAGCATGTGAACGTGACCGATTCGGCGGTGCGATTGACCCACCTGCCAACGGGCATTGTGGTCAGTTGCCAGAATCAGCGATCACAACACCAGAACCGCGAAGTCGCCATGCGCGTGCTCAAATCGCGCCTGTATGAACTCGAACTCGAAAAGCGGCGGGAAGAGAGTGCCAAACTCGAAGCTTCCAAACGCGATATATCCTTTGGATCCCAAATCCGCAACTACGTGATGCAGCCTTATCGGCTGGTCAAAGACACCCGCACCAAATTTGAAGTGGGCGACGTTGACTCAGTGCTTGACGGAGATATTGATGGGTTTATCAAGGAATTTCTGATTTTTCGTGCCAATCCGGACCGCGATGGGGCCAGCGCCGGAGACGACTAGAACCTGGGTTTGGCGCCGTGCCAGTTTTTTCACAACCGGCAACGGTGAATTTGAAGCCCCAACCCCCCAAAAGAGGCAACTATGGCGGCTGTTACCAAAATCCTTCCAGCCAGCAAGCGGGTTGAAAACCCACAATCTGAGTCCTCGACCCCTCGGGAAGTGCTTGGGTTGGTGGTGGTGGCGATTGCACTGGCGATGTTGTTGAGCCTGATTTCCTTTCACCCGGCTGATGCTTCGTGGAGTGTTGTCGGTTCACGTGGCGATACTCATAACTGGATTGGGCGGGTTGGGGCGATTGTGGCCGATTTGGTATTGCAGACATTTGGATTGGTGGCGTTTTTCGTGCCAATTGTGATTGGCTTCTTTGCCTGGAGGCTGTTTCAAGAAGGCGGGACACTTCCTTCCCTGGCACAGTTTGGCGGAGTCATCTTAGGGATGATCGCCTGTACCGGGTTGCTCAGTTTGGTCCCCCAGTTTCCTCTGTTTCGAGAGCGGATTCGCCCTGGTGGGTTTGTCGGATATTTGATTGCCACATTTCTCGAATCCAGCTTGAACAAGGTTGGAACGGCGCTTCTGCTTGGTGTGGCAATCTTGATGGCGCTTATGTTTATGACCGATTTTTCTCCGCGCGATTTCTTCCGCCAGACACTGCGGTTGAACGCTCTGGCTGAATGGTGGACCCAGTGGAAAGCCCGCCGCCAGGAGCGGAAAGCGTTGCTTTCCGCTGGTACCTCATCAGAAGTCAGTTCACGTGCACCAGAAGCCCAGCTCCTAAATCTGGCTGAAGCGCAGCCTGCCCCTGGCAAACCGGCAGCCGCACAAGCCAAAGTGAAGAAACCCACCCTCCGCCCTGTGTCAAAAGAAGAGGGTTTGAGCGAAGGCGATGTTCTCAAAGAGTTGTATGGTGATTTGAAAACTGATGTGGGCAGTGGTCATCAGATGCCGAAACCCCAGCCAGTTCGTCCGACAACTCCGGAATTCGAACCGATTCTCACGCCTCCGCCCCAGGCTGCTCAATCAAGTCAAGCGCCAGCCGAGGTCAAACCAGAGCCTGCCCCCCAGACACCGGCTTCAAGTCGCAAGCCGAAGCATATTTCTTCATTAAATGACGTGGTTCGAGCCGAGCCAGTGGGTGCACCGCCGAATTTTGCCGTTCCGTCAACTGGGGATTTTGACACGCCCGGTTCCGCAACTCGTCGGTTGTTGCGTGAAAAGCTGAAGCAGAAGCAACAGCAGAATTTGCAAACTTTCACGGATGAACCCGTCCAGCCAGTCTTTGAGCCGCCACCAACGCCAACGCCACGCCGTCCAACCGGTGGGTCTGATACACGGCAACTGATTGCCGAAGCCAAAGCTGCCGCCGAAGCTCGCCAGGCGGCTGAAGCCCGTCAAGCCGCCGACGTCCGCCCAGTATTTGACCCAACACCAGTCCCAAAGGCCAAGCCGGACCCTGAAATCGAAAAAATGGTTGGTTCGGCACATATTGTGCGCCACCAAACCGGTGAACACCGGCGTGACACGTTGGAGCGAGCCAAATCCTCGATGATGGCACCTGCCACGCCAAAACCACCACCATCAATGACCCTTGGATTTGGTGGCAAGCCCGGAGCCTCTGGATATCAAAAGCCTTCGATCCTGATGCTCGAAATGCCCCCGCCACGCCAGGAACAGGCGGACGCTGAACTGTGGGATCGTGCCCGGTTACTGGCTGAAAAATGTCGTGAATTCAATGTCACTGGGAAGATTGAAAATATTCATCCAGGCCCGGTGGTGACCACCTTTGAATTCAAACCCGACCCAGGCGTGAAATATAGCCGGGTGGCCAATTTGACGGACGACCTGTGTCTGGCCATGAAAGCCGTGTCGGTCCGAATTGACCGGCTCCCAGGCAAGTCAACGATTGGGATTGAAATTCCTAACCTGAAGCGGGAAGTGATTTTCTTGCGTGAAGTGGTTGAGTCAGATGACTATGAGCGAAAGCATCGGGACTCGGGCTTTTCGCCCTTGATGATTGCGCTTGGAAAAACAATTGAAGGCAATCCATACGCCAGTGATTTGGCCAAAATGCCCCATTTGTTGATTGCCGGTTCGACCGGTTCCGGGAAATCGGTGATGGTCAATGCGCTGATTTGCTCGCTGTTGCTCCAGGCCACGCCTTCGGATGTAAAAATGATCCTGGTTGATCCAAAACGGGTAGAACTTGGGCTCTATGAAGGCATTCCGCACCTGTTGACCAAAATCATCGTGGACCCGAAATGTGCGGCGAACGCACTCAACTGGGCGGTTCGGGAAATGGAAACCCGGTACAAACAACTGGCGAATTTCGGGGTGCGCAATATCAGCCAGTTCAACAATGAAATCTGCGGCTCCGGCGATGTCGCCCGATTTGGGCTGGATGAACCACCCGCCAAATTGCCCTATCTCGTGATTGTGATTGACGAACTGGCCGACCTGATGATGGTGGCTTCATCCGAAGTGGAAACCGCGATTACCCGACTGGCCCAAATGGCCCGTGCCGTTGGAATCCACCTCGTGGTGGCTACCCAGCGACCGTCAGTGGATGTCATCACCGGGTTGATCAAAGCCAATTTTCCGGCTCGGATGTCATTCCGGGTCTCGTCAAAAGTTGACTCGCGGACAATTCTTGATGCCAACGGGGCGGAAGGGTTACTTGGGCAAGGCGATATGCTGTTCCTCCCGCCGGGAACCTCTCGATTGGAACGCATCCACGGGTCCTATGTCAGTGAAGCCGAAATCAATCGGATTGTTGATCATGTCAAAGCGCAGGGGCAGCCTCAGTACAATGACAGCATTCAGCGCTCGGAAGATGAAGGCGAAGGCGGTGAAAACAGCCTGGGCGAACGCGATGAACTCTATGACGATGCCATGCGGATTATTGTCCAGATGGGACGGGCATCAACTTCGGTGCTCCAACGCCGGTTGAGCATTGGCTATGGTCGGGCGGCGAAAATCCTCGATATGATGGAAATTGAAGGCTACGTTGGGCCGTCTGAAGGCAGCAAACCTCGTGAAGTCAAACGCATTGCCGTTGAGTATGTCGAGATGCTCGACGGTCATCGGCTCAATGGAGACGACTAAATCCAGGTAGGGCTGAAGACATTGGGCTTGGGGCTGAAGAAAACGGGCTGAAGAGGTCAATCTCACTTCAAAACGGTATTCCAAAATAAGGGGTGGTTTTTCAAACAAAAGCAATGATCATTCAATGAACATTCCGCTCTCACTCCGAGTCTTTTGGGTTCGATCAGTTCAGCCGAATCTGGCCATCATGCCCTGCCCTGAAGGTGGTGCTGAACTTGAATCTGAAATTGAAGCGCTTCAATTGGATGGGGTTGATATCCTGGTTTCATTGTTGACGCCGGAAGAAGAATCAATGTTGGAAGTTGAAGCTGAAGCCACCCTGTGTCAGCAAAAAGGACTCCGGTTTATCTCATTCCCAATCCCAGATTTTGATATTCCAGCTTCTTTTCAAGCAGTAAACCAGCTTGTGGATCAACTTCAGGACGCACTACTGGCTGGTCGTAAAGTTGTGATCCATTGTCGAGGCGGGATTGGCCGCTCGGGGATGGTTGCGGCCTGTCTTCTGGTCAAACAGGGACTTTCCGTATCCGACAGTCTGGCTGCGCTTCGAACCGCTCGCCGGTGTGCGGTCCCAGCAACCCGCGCGCAGGCTGATTGGATAGAGAAATATAGTGAAATAGTGAAGTAGTGAAGTAGCGAAGTAGCAGAAGAAAAAGAACTTTGGGGTTGACACACCAGGACTGGAAATCAAGGCTGAAGTCCTTCGCTACTCGCTACTCGCTACTTCGCTACTCGCTACTCGCTACTTCGCTACTCGCTACTTCGCTACTCGCTACTCGCTACTTCGCTTCTTGAATGTCAAATCCACAAACTCCTGAACTCAAAAAAATCGTCTGGGCACTGACGGTTGGAACACTCATCATCGAATGTATTGCCCGGACCGGCATTTCCAAACCTCCCCTGCTTAATCTGTATACCTCGTTTCTGGACGGTGAAGTATTTCTCTCGCTGGCCTTGATTGGGACGTTTTTTATCTACCTCTGGCGACGTCCACCGCTGACGGAAGTATGGATAACCATCGGAGTGGGAATACTGGTCAATGCGGCCTTAGCTACTGGCCGTAGCAGCGAATGGCGAACGCTTGAACGCTTGATTTTGAGCAGCGGCTATGGTTTTGGCGGCGCGAGTCTGGTGATGCTGGCGATCCAGGCGGTTCGGGCTGAAGGCGAAGCGCGTGAAAATCGGCTGATTACGCTCATGGCGTCGAGCATCATTCCGAACTATGTCATTCTGGTCGAATTTTTTCTCCGGCTCACTTTTTTGCATCCGTTGACTTATGACCGACTGCTCTATGCCCTGGATGAAGCCTATGGCGGACAGATCAGCTTTGTTATGGGGCGGTTGTTTTTGAAATACAGCCTGTTGTTTCAAACCAGCTTATTGATTTATCTGGCCCTGCCGTTGGCGTTTTCGGTGCTGGTGGCGCTTCAAATCAGCCGTCCGAAACGGGTCCCGGTGAGCATTTTGGTGGCGTTCTTGATGGTGGGTGCGGTTGGATATTTCGGCTATCACCTGTGTCCGGCGATTGGTCCGCGCTATATGTTCGGAGACATTTTTCCGATGAGCGCTTCACCTCCGGCCACTGATCTTTCCTATCTGGCCGTTTCGGTTGACGAACCGCTCCGGCGCAATGCCATGCCGTCACTGCACACCGCCTGGGTATTGATTTTACTGCTGAATTCGCGCTGGTATGCCCGCTGGGCACAGGTGATGGCGTGGATTTTCGTGATTTTCACGCTGATGGGAACTGTTGGGCTTGGCGAGCACTATGTGATTGATCTGGTGGTGGCTGTCCCCTTTACAATTGGAATCCAGGCAGGGTGTGCAACTGGTTACCCGTTGCTGGCCAAAGAGCGACGAGATGTCTTGATCGGAGCGGCGGTGATGTGTGTGTTCTGGGGGATTGTGATTCAGTGGGGCGTGCCGTTGTTTCTCAAATGGCGGGTGTTGATCTGGGTCAGTACGCTGGTCACGCTGGGGCTGTCATTCTGGCTGGAACGGAGATTGGCCAGGGCTTTAAAAAATGCGGAGTGCTACGGCTTGACGTAGCTTTGGAGTTCTTCAGAGTCCAAGCCATAAACATAAGCTGTTTTCAACAAGCGTCATGTTTTCATCAGAAAGCTTCCCGAGTCGTTTTAACAATTTGGCCTCTGGAATTGTGACGAGATTCTGAGCATCAAAAACCCCTTCACGTAAATATGGAACTTTGATCGGCACTTCAAAACGAGTCCCTCTTGGGTTGGTTGTATGTGAAATAAGTGTCACAAGTGCCCGATCTTGAATATGAGCAGGAATGCTGATCACTAACCCTGGCCTGACTTTGGCTGCTAACCCAAGATCAACAATCCACACTTCACCTCGATTCGGTGTCGGCATTACCTGCCTCCTGTGCGTCCAACTCAAGGAATTGCTCTTCCGCAATCATTGTCAATTCATCATCAGATATTGGACCGAAATCAATGTCAGAGGTCCGTAACAAGAGTGCTCTCATGAGGTGTTGTTTTTCAATGTTTGGAAGCAAATCAAACGACTTGAGAATTTGTTCAACAGTTGTGCTCATAATACATTGCCTTCGAAAATCAGTTCTCTCAGTGAGAGAACACCGTTTCTCAACTACCCTTCAAATGACACAAACACGTCCAGTAATCGGTTGAGCATTTTTGGCCATTAAAATTTGAGGGTTTGTTTCAAGAATAAGGTCTGTAAATTCACAAAGCAATTCCATTCTTTCCTCAAGGGATAAGGATTGGAACCATTGTGCTTTGGATGCAAGTGTTTCTTCCTCTTGAAATTCATGGGTTACGACAAATGGCATAAGGCTCGTTCTTTTATTTTGTTTCAAGTTATGCAGCGCTTGAAGATGGCTTCGATGCGGCGTCTTCAGGCAGTAAAGCTTTGATTTCACGGACGATGCGCTGGAATTCTTCCTGGTCTTCAAAGGCATACATCACGAGTTGATAGCCGTTATAAATACAGACCAGTCCATTTCCAAACAACCAGACGGTTTCCAAAATCGGATTTCCACCAAGCACAATATCAATCGGGAAGCCAACAATCCGGCCCGGTGTGAAAATCTCAGTTAGCAACGTTGTTCCGAGTGCAATGTTAAACGCACCCAGGAGTGGGGCGCCGACATATTGAGCCGCTTTGCGTTGAAATCGAATGCGTTCCACTTCGGCCTCGGTCAAATTTCCTTCCGCCACCAGCCGGTCCTGTTCTTTCAGGTATTTCATAAACCGCTTGGAAAGCTCAGTTGAGCCGACTGAAATCAGCGCGCTGTGGAACAACCAGTGCCGTGAAACTCCAAACAACACTTTGTCCAATCCAGGAAAAGCTGAACCCAACCGAATGCCGGCAATCGCGGCAACGCCAATCAGCGCTGCCGTGCCAGGGTTTTCTTCGATCCATTGTTTGGCAGATGAAATGCCATTGAAGGTTGAGGTCGTGGCGCGCGCAGCACGAGTGCCGAAATCGTAGGCTTCCTCAGCACGGGTGTAATATTCTTTGGCGGTTTCGCGGGCTGAACCATAGGCTTTGGCGGCCTTATCAGCGGCGTCAGAGGCGGTTTCTTTGGCGGTGCTGTACACTTTGGCGGCTTTTTCAGCCGCTTCAGCCGCTTTTTCGGCGGCTTCCTCGGCTTTTTCCACGGCTTTACTGGCGCCGGTTTTGATGGCGTCGGCGCTGACTTTGGCTGAATCTCCAGCGGCTTTTTTGAGGTTATCCGTGATTTTGTGCTCTTCGTCGAGCTTCTGAAATCCATCGCGGGCGGTATTGACGGCTGAAGAAATCGTCGGCTCTACCTTTTCGGTCACCGTTTTGGCCGCTTCGGAAATGGATTCAGTTGCTTCACGGGCGGCTTCTTCGCCTTTGCGAACGGCATCGCCAGCGGCTTTCACCGTTTGCTCGACTTTATCGGAGAGATTGTATTTCTCGTCGAGTTCCTGAGCCTTTTCCTGGGCTTTTTTCCGCCATTCCGAAAATTTATCAAAGTAATTAGACATAAAGACCTCACCAAAATTTCACCGTTTATAGACAACTGCCGTCAATCCGACGGTAATGGCCGAGCCGCTGATTCCCTGAATCTGAACTTTTTCTTTCTCAACCTTAAATTCAAAAGCGGAGGGTGCCATGACGCTTAAACTATTGCCATCAGGCAAATTGAGAGCAAATGTGAGTTGGTTGCCACAGGTCAACTGGGCGGAAACTGGCCCTCCGTCTTTGGTTCCAACTGACAGTGTACCGCCGCAGTTAAGCTGGGACTTTGTTTTATAGTGTTTGACTTTGACCTGTCCGCTCTGGACCTTTGCCTCAAATGTACCACGAATCGCCCGGTCAAAAGCCGTGTTGAAATACTTTTCGCGGTAGTCAGGGTGGCTAAACACAATCTCAAAATCTTTCATTTCTTTTGGCGACGCGACTTCCAGGACAAACTCACCATCGGAGTCGGTGTACGTCCGGTATTCATCATATTCAGTGCGAATGGTAACCAGGGCGTTGGATAGCCCGACTTTACGGCTGGAATCAATGACCGTTCCACGAAATGTGATTTTGGCGGCACCAACCATTGAAAATTGAGCCTGTGCTGCTTGACTGGCGCCGAGGAAAACTACTGCCAGCACAATCACTCGACCCATCATCGAGAAAAACGAACCTGACAAACCTGAAAACACAACCGACTCCTTTTAAAGTATTTAGAATGAAAAATGAAGAATGAAGCGCAAAGCCGAATGAAGAATGAAGAATCAAACCAATCAAATTTCTTCAGCCCGTTATTCTTCAGCCCGACTTCTTCAGCCCGATAAGACTAGAGTCCCAGCGCCTTGGTGACTTCCGGTTCCAGCTCTTCACCGCGTACATTAACCGCTGCGATTTTGCCATCCTTCCCGATCAACAAGGTGAAGGGAATCGCCCGAATTTTGAACTGGATTGCCAAATCACCCTTCCAGGCTTTGCCGTCAAAGACGTGTCGCCAGTTCATTTTACTGTCCTTGATGACTTCGAGCAGCTTGGTTTTGGCGTTGGCTTCATCGAGTGAAACGCTCACAATTTCAAACCCTTTTGGATGGAGTTTTTGATAGGTTTCCACCAAATTCGGGATTTCAGCCCGGCAAGGACCGCACCAGGTGGCCCAGAAATCCAGCAGGACTACTTTGCCTTTGTACTGGTCGAGCACTAACTCTTTGCCCACCATGTCTTTGGCGGCGGCGAGCTTGATTTCACCACCCGCTTTGAGTGATTCGTCATAGTAGGCCGGTTCTTTTTCCGGTGCGACTTCTTTGGCACCGGCTGGTGGAGTAAAGGCAAAGGCCGTTTCAGTGAGTACCGCATTGGGTTTGATGTTGGAATGAGTTTCAACCAGCGAAATGGCATTGCTGCCAAAGGTTACCTCAACATCGAGCTGGTACAGAAAATGATCTGCCTTCCCCACATAAAACACGAGCACCCCGACTGGTTGCTTTAATTTGGCTTTGACCACATCAACTGCAGTGCCATTTAGATTTTGACTCTCACCCAAGACAACCGATTCGGCCAGGTTCAGAATGTTGTTCAACACACCTGAGCCAGTCACGATATAGGGACTGAGGGCACCATCTGGGGCCAGATTGCTGGTGATCTGCATGAGCGCTCCCTTGTCAGTTGGAGCCGGCCCTTTCACAAATTCGTCTTTTTTACTTGGGGAGTAAAAGAAATAATTCGTGCCATCAGACACGGCTTTTGATTCGCCTTTGGCATTGGTCAATGTGGCGGCAACCTGGTTGGGGCGTTTATAGGAAATAGCGAGTGTGGAATTTTCGGCTTTTTCGCCTTTACTCTGAACTTGAATCGTCACTGACAGGGAATTGAGAACCTTATATGCCTCATTCATTTGATTCAGCACAACTTGTGCCTGGGGATCAATGTTTGGCGGAGTCGGTTTTTTCTCCTCCGTTTGGGCATAAATTGCGGTCGTTGTGGTCAATACAACACAAACGGCCAGGGTCAGCCAGCGGTGAAGACGATGTGAAACGAACGATACCATGGTGAAAAGTGCTCCTTTGATTAAAAACAAAAACCCGCGAAATACTTTGGGACTTGGTGTTTGGTGTTTGGTGCCTGGTGTTTGGTGTTTCTTCGAAAGTATTGATTTCTAACCACTAACCACTAACCACTCAACTCTTTTGGGCCAGTGCCTGTTGAATGGCAGGTTCAAGCGTTGCACCCCGAACGTTCACCGCTGCAATTTTTCCATCTCGGCCCAAAAGCAGGGTGAACGGGATGCTTCGGACCTGATATTGGGTTGAAATCGTTCCCTCCCAACCTTTGCCTTCATAAATTTGGCGCCAGGGCATTTTATTTTCTTTGATAAATTGGGTCAGGGCTGTTTGGGCATTGGCATTATCCAGGGAAATGCCGAGGACCTCAAACCCTTGTTTTTGATACTTGTTGTAAGCGGCAATGACATTTGGGAGTTCCGCCCGACAGGGGGCACACCAGGTTGCCCAAAAATCAAGCAGGACAACCTTGCCTTTGAATTGATCAAGTGAAACCGGGTTGCCAGCCAGATCAGTGGCGTTGATCGGAATCGGAGCGGTACCGGGTTTATATTTCGAATCTTGAAGTGCCTGAACCGCGGCAACTTGTTGGGCTCCAGCCGGTGGCGTAAATGAAAACGTTTGTTCCGTCGTTGCAGCGCCTGGTTGAAGCCGGGTATAGGTCTCGGTCATCTGACCCGCGACCCGGCCCTGAACTGAGTGTTCAAACATGACCTGGCGGAGCAGGCGATCAGACTCGGCAATCACAAAGGTGAGTTTTGATTCACCTTCCGCCGAAGATTGAACGGCAATAATGGTTTTGGCCGGAACCCCGTCAATCGTCGTGGATGGGCCAAAGGAGAGTGACTTCATTTGTTCCGACAGCCCCTGCATCAAATCCAGTCCGGCCAGCACAAACGGGGATGGCCCGACGTTGCCTTCGCCTGAAAGTTGATTGGCAAACATGATTGCCGCCAGGACACCATTCCCACCTTCCATTTTTGGTGTTGCTTCTTTGATAAACTGGTTTGGGGTATCACCTTTCATTCCGTACAGAAACTTCCCATCGCCAACCACCTGGGTTTCAGACTCTTTCCCTTTAATCTTGACCACCGCCTGATCTGGCCGACGCAGCAAGATTTCTGAAGTAAATGAATTTCGAACCGTTGGCAGGTCGGCGTTCGTCGAATCAGTCACATCAGTTGTGATGGTAACTGAAAATGACCCGAGTTTTTGATACGCCGTCGTCATTTCACCAAACAATTGTTTGGCTTTCGGGTCAATGCCAGGTGTGGTAGCGGATGAGTCAGATTCGGCTGGCGCAGATCCGTTCTGGTTATTTTTCTGAAACCAGATAACAGCAAGCGCAACGGCGGTGAGTAGCAAAATGATGATTGCCATTCGCTGTGTTTTGTGATTTGTCATTGATCGCTCCAAGGAAAAGGCGGAATGAAGAATGAAGAATGAAGAATGTGGTTAGTGGTTAGTGGTTAGTGGTTAGAAATCAATACTTTCGAAGAAGAACCAGGAACCAGGAGCCAAAAACTAAAAAAACAAAAACCAGGAACTAACCACTAACCACTAGCCACTCACCACTTTCTTCATTCGGCTTCATTCCCCATACTGGCGGGCAATTTCCATAAATGTCTTCGACCAGACACCGGTAAATTTCAGCCACGCTCCATGCCTGGGCAATACAACCCCGAGGTGTGTGTGGGATGTCGCCGTCAAATATTTCTGAAATGCTGCCAATCCCGGCTTCTTTGAGGTGGGTTTCAAATCCCGAGAGCCACTGGCGGGCCTGGGGAGCCGCTTCAGGTTGATTCGGGTGATTTCGAACCCAGGCGGAAACAAACCCTCCCATCAGAAATGGCCAAACTGTTCCTTGATGATAGGCGGCATCCCGTTTTCGTTGATCGCCTTCATAGCGACCAGTGTAGCCAGCTTCTTTGGGGCCCAATGAACGGAGCCCAACGGGGGTCAAGAGTTCCCGCTCAACCTGAGTCAGGGCCTGAAGGCAACGTTCGGCATCATCAAAAATTGGGTAGGGCAAACTCATGGCATAGACTTGATTGGGGCGCAGTGCCGGGTCAGATTGGTGATCGGTGACCACATCAAACAGACATTTGCGCGACTGATTCCAGAACTTTTCCGCAAAGCTGGCTTTGGCCTGGCTGGCGATAGCCGTGTATTTCGCCGCTGTTTCCGTATCGCCAAGGGCTTCGGCAATCGAAGCCGCCACTCGCAGGCCGTTATACCAGAGGGCCTGGATTTCAACCGGCTTTCCAATCCGAGGGGTGACGACCCAATCGCCGATTTTGGCATCCATCCAGGTGAGTTGGACGCCGTCCTGACCGCCATAGAGCAACCCGTCCTCAGTCGCATGAATGTTGTAATTGGTACCCGCAAGGTGATTCCGGAAAATGTTTTGCAGCGTCGGATAGAGTTCCTCGGCGACAAACGTGAGGTCGTTGGTGTAGTCCAGATAGCGTCCAACGGCATAGACAAACCAGAGCGTCCCGTCAATGGTGTTGTATTCCGGCACGGCATCTCCATCCTGGAACCGATTCGGAATGAGTCCATTTTGTTCAACTTCGGCAAAAGCTTTCAAAATATTGCGGGCTGTCGCATATCGCCCGGTCACCAGGGTCAATCCGGTCAACGAAATAAAGGTGTCGCGTCCCCAATCGGTAAACCACGGATACCCGGCGATGACTGTCTCTAACTGATTTCCTCGCGACACAATAAAAGGCGAAGTTGCTGTAGCCAGCGGGCGAATCAGAGGGTCAGCCGAGAGGGTTGCGGCTCGCTGAGCACGGTTTTCCGGCATTGAAGCGTCGAGTGGGCGGACTTTGGCGTCGGCTTGAACGCCTGATGAGAGCACCGAAGTTGGAACTCCGAAGCGGCGCACCATTTCCTGGTCATGCAAACTTTCCCACTCTTGAATCTGATGCGGATGGGTTGAGGCAATAACCACCGCTGGGCCAAAGTTGAGATGAAAACTAAAGACCAGCGGTGAATATCCGTCTTCTTGAAAATCGCTCCCCCGAGCTAATTCCTCTCGATATTGGAACCGGCGATACCAAAAACCTTCAAGCGAGACCTCGGTGGCGTTGTGGGCCAGATACAGCGCCGGCATGTCAGAGTAGGGGGTGAGGGTGATGAGTCCTTGATCAACCCCAACCTTTTTTTCGAGCTGAGGATTCTCAAAGGTCAGGCTGTGATAGTCACGAAAGGCCAGAATCGGGCGTAATTCAAGCACCACCGGCACATCCGGGGGAGACGTCAGCCGATATTCAACCACCGTGGTGTTTTCCCCCTGCACCATCCACAGACAGGCTTCGATCTCAACCTCACCCAGCCGATAGGTCCAGGTTGGCCAGGGCGTGTTTCGAAACCGCACCAGGTATTTGTAGCCGGCTGGATAGACTGTATCCGGGTACTGATTGGTCGAGGTTTCATAGCGTTTTCCATCAATCTTGACTGATGATTCAAACGCATTGAGCAGGAGTTTTCGAACCACTGGAGGTTTGGTGGCTGCAAATAACAAACCGTGGTAGCGCCGGGTTCGCACTCTTGCCAGCGTACCTGATGCAAACCCGCCAATGCCGTTGGTGTCGAGCCACTCCTGGGAAGATGCCGCCTTGAAATCCTGGAGTACTTCGCGCTCAACAACAATAGTTGATGTGTCAATGATCGTGGTTTTATAGGAAGCCATAATGATGATCTCACAGGGAGGGCAGGTGATTGGGATTGGGGAATCGAGGTCTGTGACTGTTGACCGGCAGTCAATTGAAGCAGAGCCAGCCATCAAGAATGAGGGGCCACAAGCCAGCCCAACCCAAAGAAGCAACCGTGAGGTACCAGATTTTTAAGGGGCAAAAAACCAACCAAGTCCAGTTGCCGCAATTAAAATATAAAGAGGATTGAACTTGCATCTTACAAAGATTGCAGCACTAAGCGCAATGATGGAAAGAACCACCAGTTGCGAAAGAGGCGGTCCAACCAAAGCTGTCAGCCCAAGGCTGGTGGCTGCTGCCGCCAGTAAGGCAATTGCCGTTGGCGTGACCCCAGCCAGCGCTCCACGAACGAGCCGATTTTGGTGAAAAATCTCAAGCGATTTGCCCGCCCACACCGTGAAGAAAAAAGGCATGACAAAAACACCGATGGTCGCAAGCAGGGCACCTGGAAATCCGGCGACCCGATATCCAATAAAAGTGACCGTAATGACAACCGGGCCGGGCGTGAGCTGTCCCAAAGCCATGCCGTCCATAAATTCATGATGCGAAAGCCACTGGTGGTTGGTGACAACTTCATGCTCCATCAATGGCACCATCACATAGCCCCCACCAAAAGTAAACGCTCCAAGTTTAAGCGCCATAAGAGCCAGAGACACCAGTCGGTGATGAAACACCCAGGTTGAAAATCGCCGAAATGAGTCGGCCATCGAAATATTATTGGCCAGGGCGTACCCTCCAAATCCCACGAATGCAAGAAAAATCAATCCAACCCCTGTGAATCCGATCACCCAAACGATTTTATGAAAGCGTGGCGCCGGCTGCGGGTTGATGATGGAGGTGGGTTCAGGCGTGGGCGTTTCCAGCGATGTAAACCCCCATATGGCGCCTCCGGCAAGCGACAGAAAAATAATTGGAAACACCAGACTGGGAAATGCCACCGCGATTCCATAAACTGCCAGGGCTTGAGCCAGTTGATATCGGGTTTGGAGGGCGGATGTGCCAAGCCGGATTGCGGTTCCAGCGACCAAACCAGTGACGGCTGGGTTTAATCCGAAGAAAAGATAACCGACGGCTGGGATATTCTTGGTGTATCCGTAGGCAATCGAAAATCCAACCATCAGTAAAAAGGACGGTAGGATAAACATCACCAGCGAAACCAGTGCTCCAGGTATTCCCTGTAAGCGAAAGCCAATGTGCGCAATGGCATTTGGGCCGATTGGACCAGGGAGGCTCTGACCAAGGGCAACTGACTCAATAAATTCCTGATTGGAAATCCATTGTTTCACTCGCACAACTTTGTCTTGAATCAAACCCATCACGGCACCGCCGCCAAAGCACGTCATGCCAAGCAGGCTAAAGGTCAGGGCCAGATCGCTCAGTGTAATTTGTGGAGGGTGATGAGTGGGAGCAAGAGGAACGAGAGGTGTGAGGTGTGAGGTGTTGAACCCTGATCCGGACGGCTCAACTTGTAAATTTCCATCTGCCATAGGAAGAACCGCTTGAATGAAGAATTGCGAATGAAGAATGAAGAAACCAATGAGTGGTGAGTGGCTAGTGGTTAGTTCTTGGAAGGTGTTGATTTCTAATCACTAATCACTAGCCACTAATCACTAACCACTACTAATCACTAACCACTCACCACTCACCACTACTAATCACTCACCACTACTAAGCACATTCTTCATTCTCAATTCTTCAACCCTAAGCGCCTTCAAGGGTAATCGCACGCTCAAATTCGCTTCGGCTGGTGGCAGCCGCCCGGGCGATTTCAAGGCTGATTTTCCCTTCGCGATAGAGCATGACCAGGTGCTGGTCAAAGGTTTGCATTCCGTAGTGATCCTTGCTTCGAGCAATCAATCCTGGGATTTCAGACGCTTTTTCCGGATTGCGGACACAGTCCTGAATCGCCGGGGACATGCGCATGATCTCAACCGCTGGAATCCGTCCCTGGCCATTCTTCATTGGCAACAGTCGGAGCGAGACAATCGCAGCCATATTTTCCGTCAGCCGGGCACGAACCGTTGCTTGTTCGCTGATTGGATAAAACCCGACGATTCGGTTAATGGTTTTTGGAGCATCGGTGGTGTGAATGGCGCTCAGAACCAGATGTCCGGTTTCGGCGGCTGAAAGGGCCGTGTCAAAGGTCTCGGAGTCACGAATTTCACCCAGCAACACCACGTCTGGGTCCTGTCGAAGCGCGGAGTGCATGGCCGTGCTGAACGATTTTGTATCCTGACCGATTTCGCGCTGGGTGATGACGCCTTTGTTGTTTTGGTAGAGGACTTCAATCGGATCTTCAATCGTGACGACGTGAACTTTCCGGGTCCGATTGATGTGCTCAATCATTCCCGCCATCGTGGTGGACTTCCCATTTCCAGTGGCCCCAGTCACCAGGATCAACCCACGAGCCAAATCCGCAATTTGAACCAGCGTGGGAGGCAGATTGAGCTGGTCAATGGTGCGTGGCTCAATCGGAATCGCCCGGAGCACAATACCAAAACTACCGCGTTGTTTGAAAATGTTGGCCCGGAAGCGACCTGCACCTTCAACCCCATACGAGACATCACGCTCAATAAAATCGTCGTAATCGTGCAGGCGATCCATGCGGAGAATGATTCGGGCAATCGCTTCGGTATCGCGCGGTGTCAGCATGTCATATTTCACATCCATCAGAGCACCGTTGTACCGAAACAAAGGAACGCTTCCAGCTTGAAAGTGAATATCCGAAACGCCGCTTTTGACGGCCATGGTGAGAATGCGGTCGAGTACCTTCTTCTCCATATATGAACTATCCTTAGTTTAATCTGAGGGACTTCCTGTGTGAATTGACCTGGAAGAGCGTTTAGATGGCGTGCATCCATAATTTGTCATATTCGCCGGGGTGAAGACAAGTCGCAAGCGTGAGATTGTACTTCGGGCAAAATGACAATCTGACCGGGTGACTGAGTGACAAAATGACCGGGTGACTGGGTGACAAGGTGACTGGGTGACAAGGTGACCGGGTGACTGGGTAACTAGTCACCCGGTCACCTTGTCACTTTGTAAATCCCTGACGGCTCAGCCGGAGTGTGAGATGAGGGTGGCGAGTCGTCACGCTTAGCTTCCGAAATTGTGGAGTTGCGGATTCGGGGGACGGCTGGTAGGCAATCGTATAGCTTTCAATGACTTCGGCGGAAATCGCACGGAACGCGCTGGTATAGTCAAACCCTTCTTCAACACAAAAATCGCGCCCCCCGGTTGAAGCTGCAATCCGTGTTGCATCCAGCAGGGTCGGGACACGCTGGCGTCCATTGAGGCTGACCGTGTAGGAGGGAACCGTCACCGTATAAATGCTGATTCCTTCTTCGGTTGCCCGGCGAATAACTTCACGGGAATTCACCATGCTGCTGCTGTCAAAACCATCGGTCAGGACCACGATGCAGCGGCGAAACAGTCGCTCGCCATATTTTCGAGGTGACTTTTTGAGCAGGGTGATCGCCCGATCAATGGCATCATAAATGCGGGTTGACCCGCCATATTCCTTTTGTTTTTCAACGGCTCGCAGGAGCCGCTTCCGGTCTTTGGTAAAGTTTTCAAGGACATTGACCTCGTCATTAAATCCAATCATGGCAAAGAGGGAATTCGGATTTTGGTCATTCAAAAAGGAACTGAGTGCCCGTTGTTGGGTGGTTGCTTCTTCACGGGTCACGCTTCCTGAAAAGTCAATGGCGAAGACCATGGAGACCAGGCGCGGCCCCTGAGTTGAATTCGGCTGAAAAAATTCAATCGGGCAAGGTTTGCCGTCTTCAAACAGTGAAAAGTCAGTCGCGCTGAGGCCGTGGACATAGTCTCCCTTCTCATCCACCACGGTTACATCCACCGAAACCAGTTCGGAATTGACCCGCAAAATGGTGTCAGAGTTGGCGGATTCGACTTGTGGACGGGATGAAAGTGGGCTTTGGGCCAGGTACGGAAGTGACACACAGAGTGCAAACCAAATTCCAAGCGATAACTGGAGCAGACGTGACACACGCATAAAAACCTCTCGTCAATTCCTTTTTGGAATGCCTGATAAAAACGAATCGTGATTCGGAAGCTGATTTGAAACAGGAAGGATAATGTTGCCACCAAACGACAGTTCAGGATATCGTGTTTCGTTTGTGATGAATCTCGAATAATTCTCTCCTTATTATCATGTCGATTCAGTTTGAACTGCTTGCTCAAGATACACAGACCAATGCCCGGGCTGGAATTCTCCGGACCGCCGCCAGTGAAATTGAAACCCCGGTGTTTATGCCGGTTGGTACCCTGGGAAGCGTCAAAGCCCTGACCCAGGATATGCTTGAAGAAATGGATGTGCGAATCCTGCTCGGCAATACCTATCATTTGTACCTGCGTCCCGGACACGCCGTCGTGCGTGAACTGGGCGGGCTGCATTCTTTTATGAGTTGGAACCGCTCGATTTTAACTGATAGCGGTGGTTTTCAGGTTTTTTCGCTCGGGAAACTGCGCAAAATTACCGAGGAAGGGGTGATGTTTCAATCACACCTTGACGGGTCTCGACATCTGCTCAGTCCTGAAAAATCAATGGAGATCCAGGCGGCGCTTGGCTCAAACATTGTGATGGCGTTTGATGAATGCACGCCCTATCCCGCCACCCGTGAACAGGTTGTCGCCTCTCTTGAATTGACCGCCCGCTGGGCCAGACGTTCACGCCAGGCTTTTGATCGTCTGGCTGACCGTGAACGCCAGGTTCTGTTTGGGATTGTACAGGGTGGGGTTCATCCTGACTTGCGGTTGCGTTCGTTGGAAAGTCTGGTTGAAATCGGGTTTGAAGGCTATGCCATCGGCGGTCTGAGTGTTGGCGAGTCAAAAGAGCAAATGTATGATACGACTGAGTTTATTGCCCCTCGATTACCAGCCGACAAGCCTCGCTATTTGATGGGTGTCGGAACCCCCGAGGATCTGGTCGAATGTGTCGCGCGTGGGGTGGATATGTTTGATTGTGTAATGCCAACCCGCAATGCCCGAAACGGACAGGTCTTTACGTCACGAGGAAAGGTCAATATTAAGAATGCCACTCACATCCGCGAAGAGGGGCCGATTGACCCAAACTGCGCCTGTCGGGTATGTCAGCGCTATTCACGTGCCTATGTTCACCACCTGTATCGAACCGGTGAGATTCTGGCCTCGATCCTGTGTACTTACCACAATATCCACTTCTACCTTGACACTATGCGGAGCATAAGGCAATCTATCCGGTCTGGTCTGTTCTCGGAATTTCGGACATCTCTGCTCCGTAACCTCACGTCAGGAGAATAAGCACAAGGTTTGAGTGAAGCGCCAATGCGCCAGCGTTGAGCTTTGCCCTGCGGTGTTTCTTTTTGAGTTGCAATGCATTTAGAACTTCTTTTGTTTCTACAAAATAGCGGCGGCAGTGCGCTGAGTGCCTTCTTGCCCATCATTATCGTCATCGGCATTTTCTTTCTGCTCGTCATCCTGCCCCAACGCAAGCAGCAGCAGAAACACCAGGAAATGCTCGACAGCCTCAAAAGCGGTGACAAAGTGATTGCCCTTGGCGGGTTGCTTGGCACGGTGATGAGTGTCAGCCCAAAGGACAATACCGTTCAATTGCAGATTGCTCCTTCTGTGCGAGTTGAGGTTGTTCGGAACGCCATCACCGCCCTGCAGCAAGAGAAATCCGAGAAATAAGCTTCGATTTTTAGATTCACGGTTTCAGGTTCTGACCTGTCCTGAGGAGGGCAAGCCTGGCTGAAGTCGTGGACGTTTTCATGAGGATTGAGAGAATGCGTAAGAATTTGCTCCAGCGTGCCGTCCTGATTTTATCCGTCACGGGTATCTGTCTGTACCTGACCCTGATTGGCTATCGCCGACCAACCATGAAGGATTTTACCTCCTGGTCACAGGTCAAAACCAACCTGGCGAACAATCTTAAACTTGGACTTGACTTGAAAGGCGGCTCTCAGTTGCTGATGCAGGTCCGGGCCGAAGAAGTCATTGCTCAGGTGACCACGAACAATATTGAAGCCGCCAAAACTCGCCTTCAAAAGAAGGGAATTACGGTTGCCAATGCCAGCAGTAGCCGACCTGGCCAGATTTCAGTCACGATTTCTGATGCCGCCCGCGCCCAGGAAGCCGAAACCGAACTCCGCCTGGATCTTGATAAACAGGAATGGGCGTCCTCGATCAGTGGCAGCACCGTCACCTTTACGCTCAACGAATCGGCGGCTGAAGCCATCCGTGAACAATCCGTGACCCAGGCCATGACGATCATTGAGAATCGAATCAATGCCTTTGGCGTGGCGGAACAAAGTTTACAGCGGTACGGACGGCAAAATTCTTACCAGATTCTGTTGCAACTGCCTGGGGTGGATGATCCGGAACGTGTCAAAAAGACGCTGGTTCTGGAATCCAAGCTTGAACTTCGCCCCACGGATTCGCCTTTCCAGACCTATCCTTCCCTTGAAGAAGCCCAAAAAGCGGCGGCTGGAAAAAAAGATAGCGAAGGCAATGAGTTTGAACCGCTCCCCTACGATGAACGCGGGGATGACGAAACCGAAGAGGCTGCCACTCCGGCCACGCCTGACCCGTCAAAACCCGCCGTGTATGTGCTGATTGCCAAAAAGAACGTCATCACCGGAGGCGACATTCGCGACGCGCTTGCCATTCCGGCTGATACATCCGGCAAGGACTATAAAATCAATTTCCGACTCAAACAGGCGGGCGCTGAGAAGTTTAAGACCTGGACCGGCGCCAACATTGGCAAAAATCTGGCGATTGTGCTCAACAACCGGGTGAAGTCAGCCCCATCAATTCGCTCTGAGATCAGTGATTCCGGTGAAATTACCGGCAACTTTACCAAGACATCGGGTGAAGACCTGGCGTTGGTGCTCCGCTCGGGCGCCCTTCCGGCACGGGTTGACTACATTGAAGAACGCACCGTTGGCCCGTCACTCGGAGCAGATTCAATCCGAAGCGGTGTGCTGGCGTCGGTGGCTGGACTGATCTTCATTATGATTTTTATGGGGATTTACTACCAGTTTTCTGGCCTGAACGCCATTGTGTCGCTGGTTTTAAATCTGATTATGTTGATTGCGGTGCTGGCGATGTTTGGTGCCACCTTGACCTTGCCTGGAATTGCCGGGATCATCTTGACGATTGGGATGGCGGTTGACTCCAACGTGCTGATTTTTGAGCGCATTCGCGAAGAACTCAAACTTGGGAAGGCGGTTGTCTCCGCAGTTGAAACCGGATTTGCCAAAGCGTTCATAACCATCATTGACACCCACGTGACCACAATTGTGTCATCCACCTTCTTGTTCATCTTTGGAACTGGGCCGATTCGTGGTTTTGCCATCACGCTCATCATTGGGTTGCTTGCCAACTTGTTTACCGCCACTTTTGTGTCCCGAACGATGTTTGGCTATGTGCTGACGCGAAAAGAACGTGTGACCAGCTTGAGCATCTAACAACCAATTGGGTTCAGGGTTTTGAGGAACTCTAACTCTTTCAATAATTGAAACCCTGAACCCTGAACCCTGAACCCTGACCAGACCACCAACTACTTCATACAGCTATGATTGAGATTTTTAAGAACCCCAATTACGACTTTCTTGGCAAAGCCAAGTACTTCATTGCTTTTTCTGTGATTCTATCGCTTGCCGGGATCATTTCGATGGTCACTCGTGGGTTTAACCTGGGTGTCGATTTTGCCGGCGGTTCAAAAGCGACCGTTCGATTTAAATCCGACCCCAGTGAAGATCGCATTCGGGTAGCACTGGAAAAGGTAGGGATTGCCGGCGATAAAATTACACTCCAAAGGTCAGGTCAGCGGATTGGCCAGGGGGCTCCTCGGCATGAAATGATCGTGACGGTGCCCGATATTCCGAAAGATAAAATTATCGAAGCACTGGAAAAGCACTACCCTCAAGCAGCGCCGCCAGCCGGGCTCACCAATCTCAATAATGGTGGTGCCCGGGAAATTGCCATCATTTTGTTGGAGAAAGACCCGCTTTCTTTCAGGACCAACCTTCCACCTGGGGATGCTGAAAAAGAATACAACCGGTTTGCTGAAAGCGTGATTCGCTACCGAACCAGTGCTCCAGCCGGGTTGATCACCGAATTGAACCAGATTCCCGTGGACGGCTTTGATGCCAAATTCCGCGAAGCCCTTCCCAAGTTCTTTTATGCCGGCGAATTTAGCCTGATTGGGTTTGAAAACGTGGGGCCACAAGTCGGGCAGGATTTGCAACGCCGGGCCGTGTTGGTGACGCTGGTTTCATGCCTCGGGATGCTTGTGTTTATTGCCTTCCGCTTTGAGTGGATTTACGGCGTGGCGGCGATTGTGGCCACTCTGCACGATGTGATTGTTACCCTGGGGATGTTTTCTCTGTTTCAGTGGGAAATCTCGTTGACCTTTATCGCGGCTATTTTGACGCTGATTGGGTATTCGATGAACGATACCATCGTGATTTTTGACCGAATCCGGGAAACATTGAAGGTCCGACGGCGTGAAGATTTGGTCAAAGTAACCAACGACGCGCTTAACCAGACACTGTCCCGAACCATCATTGCCTCAGGATTAACGTTCCTTTCGGTTGTGGCCTTGCTCCTGTTCGGCGGGGAAGTCCTCAAGAGCTTTTCACTGGTGCTGGTGATTGGGATTTTAATTGGGACATACTCCTCCATCGCCGTGGCCAGCCCAATTATGATCTGGTGGAAGCGTCGTGAAGAAGGCCAACGTCAGCAGCAAGAAACTGAGAAGAAAGCCTTGAAAAAAAAGGGAGCCGGTGAGTCAAATGCGGTAAAGGTTGAATCAAAAACCACGGCCAAATCGGCACCAGCCCGGTAACCGGCCATGTGCCGCTGACCGAGATGACGAGAAAGCCACTTGCGAAAAGCGTATCTTTTCGTAAGTGGCTTTTCTCATGCCTGCCTGTCCCAAACACCGGCGTCGCCATGTGGAAAAAAAATTCCGAAACCCCAAAAAAAGTCGGAACAAAGCCAGAAACAGGGTGTCAAATGGGGGGAAGAGTGAAGTTGAAATATGAGTCGTAAACCGACTCAATTTCTGGATTTTGAATCACTCGATAACGTCGGTATCTGAGAAAAGTGCTTGACTTGGCTTGTAGGTGAACGGTAATCTCTGTGCGTCACAAGCCTGTCACAACAATCAACACAATCAAATCACACACGAAGTTAAGGACCTGAGAACTGCTCGGGAGAACTCCACGCTCAATCCAGTAATACGCTTCCACCACGGATTTTCTCACTTGTTGTCAAGACGAACTAGCTCGGGAAATAAGGGCTGCTTGGTCAAGCCAAAGTGTTTTCTGGCGCAGCCTCCGATGGAATTGGAAGTTGGTTTGAGCGTACGGTCTTCAGGTTCATTGCACAACGTGTGGGGCAGGCACAAGGCACTTCACAGACCTTCGGCGTGAATATTCGAGGGAGGGAAAGTAGGCCAAATTACTATGTTCAATAACCTGGTTGAATCAACGTCGCATCGTCCGGAGGCAAAACGGAACGCCACGTTTATTGCGGTCACATTTGCCATTTGGACACTGGTTTTCCTGGGAGCATTGGTCGCTGGGGTCCTCTATTTCAATGCTCAACTGGATGAACAGCTCTCCAAAATTGAGATTGACGTCTCTTTTTCAGGTGGTGCTCCGCCACCGGTTGCCAGCGGGCCCAAGCCGAAAGTACAGCCCAAGGCTGTACCCGTCGTTGCCCCTGTTTTTGCTGCACCCAAAGAAGCCCCCAAGGTAATTGACACCACCCCATCACCCCCCAAACAGATTGTGGCATATGATCCAAACGCAACCGGTCCGGCTGGTCCGTCCGGCCCGGCTGGCCCAGCCACGGGACTTGGCGGCTTTGGCGATGGTGATGGTGATTTCGGGGATGGTGACGGTTCAAATGCTCGCCCAGCACCGCCGCCGCCACGACCGCCAGATCCACCGCCGCCCCCATCAGTGGTCCGTCGGAGTGAAGGCGTTATCCGTGGAAATGCCAGCAGTCGTATCACGCCCGATTATCCGCCGCTGGCTCGCTCAGCCCGCGTGGCTGGTGACGTCGTGGTTGAAATTACCATTTCCGAAAATGGAGACGTCATTGCCGCCCGGTGTGTCAGTGGGCACGCCTTGTTGCAACAATCTGCGCTGAGTGCTGCTCGTCGTTGGAAGTTTAAACCGACACTGCTCAACAACACACCGGTGAAGGTCACTGGTATCTTGACGTTCCGCTATACACTCTAAGGCTGAGCGCCCCACAGAACGGCATCCTGGGTGAGGCCAACCACCTGTTAGCCTCACCTAATGGAGAGAGCGGCGGGAATGAGCGCCAAACGCTTCCTACAGGAACTCGTCAACTGAAATTAGGAAATTGATGATGGTACGGGGCGGAGGTTTTACCGTTCGCCCGGTGCCTAAAAATTGCAATTGTTACAGTCTGAATTGATCAGAATTTGTTTTGGAGGGAGACAACAGTCATGACATTGGTTTTGGCAAAGCTCGGAATTTGGATGATGCAGGTAACCCCCGTGCTGGCTTTCTTTCAGGAAGCCGCCCCAGAAGACTTTTCAATGCTGGGAATGATCAAAAAGATGGGGTTCGTCGCCCTGTCCGTAGCCATCATTCTCGCCTTGATGTCAATTTACTCAATCGCCATCATGGTGGAACGCTTCTTGACCTACAACGCGGCCAAGAAACAGTCCCGCGAATTTGCACCCAAGGTTGCGCAAGCCCTGAAGGACGACCGCATCGAAGAAGCGATCAACATTTCAGACCGCCACAAAAAGAGCCACCTCGCCATTGTGGTCAATGCCGGTTTGCAAGAGTTCCGGGCTCACCAAATGGATTCACAGATTTCAGGTGAAGTGGTTGAAGCCTCGAAACGTGCCTTGCAGCGCGCCACAGCCGTGAAGATGGCTGAATTCAAGCGCGGCCTGTCGGGTCTGGCTACCATCGGTTCCACCGCCCCCTTCGTGGGGTTGTTTGGAACAGTGGTCGGGATCATCAACGCTTTCCAGGAAATGAACAAGCAAAAGGCGACCGGTATCGGTGCTGTGGCTGGTGGTATTTCCGAAGCTTTGATCGAAACCGCATTTGGTCTCGTGGTGGCTATCCCCGCAGTGTGGATGTTCAACTACTTTACCGGTAAGGTTGAAGCTTTCCAGGTTGAAATGGAAAACTCATCCTCAGAACTGATTGACTACTTCTTGAAACGTCGAGGAGCGAAGTAAGCTATGGGAATGTCAACTGGTGGTAGCAGCAGCTACAACTCAGAAATCAACGTGACTCCCTTGGTTGACGTGATGCTGGTCTTGCTGATCATTTTTATGGTGATCACCCCGCTCTTGTCGGAAGGTGTCAAAGTGAGCCTCCCCGAATCCGAATATGGGAAGGAAGATGAGGATATCACCAAAGATGACTCGGTGGTGGTTTCCGTGGCAGGGGTTGGCATTGTCTACCTGGGCAAGGAGCCCATCAGTAAAGACAGCCTGGGCGAGAAGTTAAAGGAAAAAATGGCCAAGGCGGCCCGTGATCGCACGTCGCAGGTGGTCTATGTCCGTGCTGAAAAAACAGTTCCCGTTGGGGAAGTGTATGACGTCATCAAGGCGGCTCAGGACGCAAACGTTCCAAACCTTGGGTTAGTCACTGAAAAGAAAAAATAAGCCCTCGTGCTTATCAACCGTGAGAAAAACCACAGATTTGGAGAAGTTTTTGACGGAAGCAACCGACGTTCTGTCGGTTGCTTCCACACTGTTCTTGGGATGACCCGGCTTGGGATGACACCTCATGTCAGCACCAAAGGAAGGGAACCGGAACCTATGGGAATGTCAGCATTCGGAAGTAGCAGTCAGACCAAACCTGACATGAACGTGACCCCGCTCATTGATGTGCTGCTGGTGTTAATCATCATTTTTATGGTGGTCAAGCACAGCGATCCTCAGAAGTTGGATAGCGACGTGCCGGAAAAAACATCGGAACAAGTCTATGTACTGAGCCACTTCCGTTTGTTTTTTGTTGAGTGCGATGAAAACGGGAAAAACATCAAACTCAACAGGATTCCAATGGCCACATCTGAGGAACTTCGGAACCGGCTCAGCACCGAACTGAAAGGGCGATTGCCCGATGATCGAAACACCTTTATCAGTGCGCCGCGCAATACCAAATATGAGTATGTGGCCAATCTGGTTGACGTCGTTCGTGGCGCGGAACCTGATCCACAGAACAAAACCGTCCGGGTGGGGCTCGATCACGAAAACAGAAAATAGCGGTGAAGTGTTAAGGAGACAGAAACATTATGGCAATGTCATCAACCGAGGGCGGCAGCAATGCCAAACCAAACATTAACGTGACTCCATTGATTGACGTCCTGCTGGTGTTGATCATCATCTTCATGGTGGTTAAGCACAGCGATCCACATAAGCTCGACAGCGACGTTCCGGAAAAAACACCGGAGACTTTACAGGCACAGCCAAATAACCGGTTGTTCTTTGTTGAGTGTGATGAAAACGGGAAAAACATCAAACTCAACACGCTGCCGATGGCCACCACCGAGGAACTTGGCAACCGACTCAAGTCGGAAATGAAGGGCCGCTTACCGGATGACCGGAACGTGTTTATCAGTGCGCCACGCAACACCAAGTATGAATATGTGGCCAATCTGGTTGACGTCGTTCGTGGGGCGGAACCTGATCCACAGAACAAAACCGTCCGGGTGGGGCTCGATCACGAAAACAAAAAATAGCCGATCCCTGTTCTTTCCTGAGCCTGCTTCAATGGATCTTCCAACAGGCCAAGCGATCCTCTAAATAGCTTCGGAACTACTCTTCGTCAGGTGTAAAAATTATGAACCGAACTGAAGTCATCTCACCGTGCCAGCGACGGTCAATGGCCCGACGCATTCTGTTGAGTCTTAGTCTTTGTTTCTTCGTGACCAATTTCACGGGTTGTTTTTTATACCAGAACTTGCGTGCCAAAGATGACCTGAACAACGGTGTGCGGTTTTTCAACGCCAGTTTGTATCAGGAAGCGGCTGATAATTTCAAATCAGCCTACACACGTAATCCAGAATTGGTGCAAGCCA
This sequence comes from Acidobacteriota bacterium, assembly GCA_016208495.1. Classification (NCBI taxonomy): domain Bacteria; kingdom Pseudomonadati; phylum Acidobacteriota; species Acidobacteriota bacterium. The sequence continues at coordinate 223,436 of JACQXX010000070.1, forward strand.
AGCTTTTTTATGCCACGTCGCTGTTTAAAATGGCGACCAACGCAACCGACGAAGCTGCCAAAAAGAAAAACATTGATGAGGTTCTCCGGTTTTCAAAGAGTCTGTTGGAAGGCGGTGACGCTGGAAAGCTGAATGAAGACCAGAAGAAAATCATCCACCAGGCCATCATTAGTGCTTATGGACTTTTGAAAGATGACAAAAGTCAGCGGGATTGGTGGGAAAAGAAAAGCAAATTGCCTGCTTTAACCGCCACGGAAAAATCTGAGTGCTATTTCCAAATGGCCAAGATTGATCTGGAGCAAATGTCAGATCTGGTTGATAAATATAAAAACAAACCCACCCCCGAAGAGCCATTTCCGGCGGTCCTGTATAAAACACTGGATCAGTGGGAGCCAAAAGATAAAGATGAATTTAATCGTCTGGCTTTGCAGGGATTAAAGTTTGCAAATCAATCAATCTCAGCGGATGCGGAAAATGAATATGGTTTCCGAACCAAGGCCGCGATTCTGGATCGCCAGATTGCCCTGGAAACCGATAAAGACAAGAAAGCCGAAATGGAGCGCGAGCGCAACAGCACCCGCGACAAAGCTGAAGAAATCAATCGCCGTCGAGCCGCTGAATCAGCCGGACAGGCTGGCTAACCAGTCATTCACGGTCAGACCTAAACCAGTTGAACCCAAACGAGCAGGTACTTTGTGCCTGCTCATTTTTGTATTTGGGAACTTATACCGGTTTGTCGTCAGTCATTAGTCTTATACCATTTTGGAATGATCCTATTGTATTAGCAAAAGGTTAAGTTGTTGATAAGATGGTATTTCCCTCAGCCCTTAGCCCGATACCCTCAGCCCAAAATGGTATTAGTTCGCAGGAAGATGTGGACCGGAAAGAACTTGTGCCCCAAAATTTCACACCTGATTGATTTTGCTATAATGAAATGAGTGTTTTGACTTTGAGGTTGCCGCACAGGGAAGCAGGAGAGTAACCACACATGATTCGGATTGAAGATATTCTGGACAAAATTGAACGCTATAACCCGACGGCTGATCTGGATCTCCTGCGCCGGGCCTATTTGTTATCGGCCAGAATGCACAAAGGCCAGGTTCGAAAATCAGGTGAGCCGTATCTCACTCACCCGATGGAGGTCGCCAATATTCTGGCTGACCTGAAGCTGGATGTCGTGTCAATCTCAACTGGATTGCTCCACGATGTCGTTGAAGATACACACGTTACCGTCGAAGAAATCGAACAACAATTTGGAAAGGAAATTGCTGAACTGGTGGATGGGCTCACCAAAATTGCGCATATTGAAAATGCTTCCCGCGAAGAGCGGCAAGCTGAAACCATGCGCAAAATGTTACTGGCAATGGTCAGTGACATTCGGGTGATGCTGGTTAAACTGGCCGACCGGCTGCATAACATGCGGACCATGGAGTGCATGGCCCCAGAAAAAAGGGCGGCCAAAGCTCAGGAAACGCTGGACGTGTATGCTCCGATTGCCCACCGGTTGGGAATGGGAAAGATCCGTGGCGAGCTTGAAGACCTGAGTTTCCAGTATTTGTACCCGGATGATTTTCTTCAGTTAAAAGCCATTGTTGAAAAACGCCGTGAAACGCTGGAACCCTATCTGGACGAAGTCAAAAAAGAGATCAACCGTCAGATGACACTTCATGGGATTCGAGTCGTTGATATTCAGGGACGAATCAAGCGGCTGTACAGCCTGTTTTTAAAGTTAAAGCGCCAGCGAATTCCAATTGACCAGGTCTATGACTTAATGGCGGTCCGGGTGATTACCGAGACCTTACCAGATTGTTATGCAGCGCTTGGGGTCATTCACAACACCTGGAAACCGGTTCCTGGCCGGTTTAAGGATTGGATTGCCATGCCACGAAATAATATGTACCAGTCGCTGCATACCTCCGTGGTGGGTGAAAAAGGACAGGCGTTTGAAATACAAATCCGAACCGCCGACATGCACAAAGTTGCCGAGGAAGGCATTGCGGCCCACTGGAAATATAAAGAAGGAAAGGTGAGCGCTTCCCAAAAGGACGATGAGATGTACCTGTGGCTCAAACGACTGGTTGAGTGGCAACAGGAAGTCTCAGATTCCAGGGAATTTATGGATGACCTCAAGGTCAATCTGTATCCCAATGACGTGTATGCCTTTACTCCAAAGGGGAAAGTACTTGAACTCCCCCGTGGTGCAACTCCGATTGATTTCGCCTATTCGATCCATAGCGACGTGGGGCAAACCTGTGCTGGGGCCCGAGTCAATGGCCATATCGTCAAACTGTCCTACCAGATTAAGAATGGGGATGTGGTTGAAATCTTAACCTCCCCCAATGCCCGCCCGTCCCGTGACTGGTTAAAGATGGTGAAGACCGGGCGTGCACGAACTCGGGTCCGCAAATACCTGGCCGAAAGTGAACGAATTCGGGCCTTGGAAATTGGCCGGAAAATGCTTGATCGTGAAGCCGAGCGGTTCAAGCTCAATGTGAAAAAAGAGGTCACTGAAATTGAATTGCAGCGAATTGCGCCAGACTATGGCCTGCAGCGAGCTGATGACATTATTTCAGCAATTGGGTACGGCAAGCTGGAAGCACGTAGCGTTTTATCGAAACTGGTTTCACCTCAACGGCTGGCCGAAGTCGAGGATGCTTCAAAAGATCCGACAGGTTTGAAACAAGTTGGAAAATTCATCAAACGAGTCCTTCGATTGGGCACGGACCGGATTCAAGTCCGGGGCGTGGATGATGTCATGGTGTTTCGATCCAAATGCTGCAATCCAATCCGAGGCGAGAAAATCATTGGGTATATTACTCGGGGGAAAGGGGTTGCAGTGCATCAGGTCCAGTGCCCCAACGCCCAGGCGCTGATGATTAATCGGGAACGCATCATTGATGTCGAGTGGGTAACAGACGATTCGATGTCGGCCTCGTATGCGGTCAGCTTTACCGTTGTGACTGAAAACCGTCAGGGGATGCTCGCTGATTTAACGGCGGCAATTTCAAATATTAAAACTGATATCCGGGACGCCCGGGCCTCGGTTTCAGACGATGGACGGGGACGCATCAACATTACGGCTGAAATTTATGATGTAAAACACCTTGAGCGTGTGATGCGTGCCGTTCGAACCGTCCCCGGAGTGGTGGATGTTGAGCGTCGGTTTGAGGCTGGAAGCGGCAACCAGACAGGGTGACGAGGTATAAGCGCCAGGGGAAGAAAATGTGAGCCTGTTTGAGACACGGAGCTGGGGAGACAAGGAGACAAGGAGACAAGGGGACAAGGAGAAAAAATATTCTCCCGCTCCCAACGTCGGGAGGAGGATCTCCTTGTCTCCTTGTCTCCTTGTCCAGATCGGGCTCTGTTCCTTATCCTGTCACTCAGTCACTTTGTCACCGTGTCACCCAGTCACCTGGTCACCTTATCACCTTGCCACCTTCTCACTCTATGCTGTTATATGAACTCAATGCCCGCCTGAATGGGGGGACTTTCGAGAAAATAACCCTCGAAGAACTTAACTACCTCAAAAAACTCCAGTTTGACGCCGTCTGGCTGATGGGAATCTGGCAAGTGAGCCCGCTCGGAATCAAACTCTCCCAACGCCACGCTTCAGATTTTTTTGGTTCTCCATATGCCATTTATGAGTACCAGCCCAATCCGGTGTTGGGTGATGTCTCAGCATTACGAGCATTGCGCGACCGGATCCATCAAGCTGGCCTGAAACTCATTGTTGATTTTGTACCCAACCATTTGGCGCTGGATACACCATTGATTGATCATCATCCGGGCTATTTCATCCAGAGCAGTCCACGAATGCGCCAGGAATATGCCAACGATTATTACCTGCACATGTCGGGACGTCGGCTAGCTCATGGGAAAGATCCATATTTCCCAGGTTGGGAAGACACCGTCCAACTCAACTATGCCAGCACCGGTTTGCGGGCGCATATGCGTAAAGTATTGAAATCAATTGCCACCCTGGCTGATGGGGTACGGTGTGATATGGCGATGCTGGTCCTGCGAAACCAGGTCAAGCGGCAGTGGTTTACCCGTGTTCCACAGGAAAAATTTGATGAATTGATGCCCCACGAGTTTTGGGACAAAGCCATTGCCGAGACCCAAAAAGTAACCCCTGAGTTTCTGTTTATTGCCGAAGCCTATTGGGATACGGAAACCTACCTCAACCAGCTTGGATTTCACTACACGTATCACAAGCGGTTATATGATGTGCTGCTGAGTGAATCACCCGCCCAGGCTGTGAATCATCACCTCCGGCATACGAACCAGGCGTTCCTCCAGCATTCAGTCCATTTTATTGAAAACCATGATGAGGATCGAGCCGCCACCCGATTTTCCCCCCAGGCTGGCCGGCGAGCGGCAGCCCTCATTGGGTTGTTACCCGGAATGGTTTTGATTCATCAGGGTCAAATGGAAGGAATGACCGAAAAACTTCCGGTACAACGGTTGTACCCCTTGCACCCACATACTGCGGACGCTGAGCTTCAAGCCTATTATCGCACTTTATTGGGGGTGGCCGCCCATCCTCTGTTTCGTAAGGGGCAATGGGCCTGGGCTGATTCAAACTGGAAGGATGGGGTGTGTTTCTGGCGTCAATATGGGGAAACACTCGGACTGGTAGTAATTCCAATTGGGCGGAAATCAATTCGGCTCCCACAATATTTGAAGGTCACACTGCCACCGACTGAGTGGGGATGCCCAACTCCAACCATTGCGCGAAGTTGGTGGCAAAACTCAAAACCCTTTGCCGTTGCGGCTGAATCCGACACTCTGGCCATCAAGCGGGCTGATGTCCGCAAAGGGTTGCACCCAATCCTGGAGGCAATTGTGATTGAGGCTGTCTCAGGAAACTAACCGACTGATGGGAAATGAGGTAGGCGTGAAAGTACCTGTCACACGCTATGACCGGTTCCAAAAAGTATTGGTGGCACTTCGCTGCCCAGGGTGCCAAAAAACTGGGTTTGAATTTGAATTTGAAGCTGAAAAACCAAATGCCAGGTCTCAGTTGACGGGGATCATCCGGTGTCTGCATTGTGTCAAAACCTACCTCAGTGAAGAGGGGGTTGTGGATTTGCTCCCAGATGGACCAACCGGGTTGACTGTGGCTCAATGGTCGGGCCAAACCAGCACCGTTTCCTGGTTATATGAACGCATCTGGCGCAACCGAGCCCTGGGATTGATGACTGGACAGGCATTCCCTCCTGAGCGGGAATATCAAGTCCTGGCCGAATATTTGCAGGCGTCGTTGACGGCGACTTCACACCTGTTTTTGGATCTGGCCTGTGCCACCGGGTATTATGGCCGGGCTCTGGTTGATCTTTTACAAAAAAATCATCGGGCTGATGGTGTTGATGTGGTGATTGGGCTTGATATTTCGCGTCCAATGCTTAAACAAGCCCTTGATTATGCCCGTGAAAATCACACCTTGGACCACACAATTTTCATTCGAGCCGATGCCACCAGTCTTCCGTTTGCAGATGGAACTCTGGCCGGGATTGCTTGCGGCGGGTCGCTCAACGAATACCGTGATGCGTTTCGGGTGCTTGTGGAAGGGAAGCGGGTATTAGAGCGCCAAAAGGGACGATATTTCGTCATGAATCTGCTCAAACCCGAAACCATGACCGAAAGGATCATTCAATCAACTTTGACACTTGGGAGTGGCCTGACATTTTTCACCAAATCAGAAGTGAAGGACTTGTTTTATCGGGCAGGACTTGAACTGGGCCGTCATGAAACAGTGGGACTGGTGGCTTTTTCCGAGTTAATGCGAAAATAGCGACCCCCATTCTCGGGTTCAGGGTTCAGGGTTCAGGGTTCAGGGTTCAGGGTTTTCGGAAGGGATGAGGGATGAAGGATGAGGGATGAAAAAATCACCCTGTCACTTTGTCAGTCGGTCATCTTGTCAGGGTTTAGGGTTCAGGGCAGGATCATTCAACTTGAATGGTAACGGCTGGTTTCTCAGCACGTATCTTGAGTGGGATCAGTCAACTCATCGCCGAAACCCTGAACCCTGAACCCGATTTCAGTGGGATTTTATTTTCTTCTGGGTCCCTTAAACAGAAATGACCTTTCGCCTTCCTTCAACCATCATTCTCAAACGAAAAAAATGGCACCAATTTTGTCTGGAGAATCAAGCGCTGATTGATGCAACAGGCTTGCCCATGATTGTGTTTGAAACCTGGGAACATTTCGAAGATTTTCTGATGCATGGCTATCTGGATCACCACCTGGATCCAACATCGGCCACCATTGAGGTCCTGACAAATGATCAGCAACAGGCACTTTACCTGCTGAAGCACCGATTTGAAGCGAACTGGTATGCCTGACGATTAGAAAAAAACGAGTTGATTGGGCTTCTTCCAGTGTCGGTTATGGAAATTCCAGGAATCCTTTTCCTTTTTTCCCTATCCCAGTATCATTTTTTCGGAATGAGCTGGTCAAACTCCCAAACCATTGATTTGCTCCTCCCCGTAAAAACCGATAACCTTCAAAAACCCCACCGAACCCTTCAAAAACTGATGCTTGTGGAACTCTTCTGATGTTTGAAACGAGATCATTGATTCTGCCAGCACAGCATCCTCAGATCGAATTGGGGCCGCTTTACCTTTTGGAAAATTAAGTGTCGGATATTGGAAAGAGTAAATTCCAGGTTCTTTGTAAGAGTCAATTTAAAGACCGACAGTCCTATCTCAAGGCGGTTCTATGTCAGAAAGAATGCAATGTTGAATCAACTTTCAGAAAAACCATTGTTTTTTCGATGTGTTCTTGCCATTGGAGTTATCGTGGCCGTGTATTACGTGTTTGGCCTCGTCATGATTGGGCGATATGGGACACTGACAAAAGACTTTGGGTGGAAAGCAAATTCGCAAGCTGCAGGTGTGGTTGTGACTGAGGTGGATCCTCAAGGTCCCGCTGCTGAAAAACTCCAGGTCAAAGATCGAATCCTGGCGATTAACGGCGAGTCTCGAATTCAGGGTGGAGCACGTGATCGAGCCTACTGGCTCAATCTGCGAAATATTGCTCCTGAGGTTCCCTATTGCCTTACAGTTGCCCGTCAGTCGGCTGTATTAGACGTTCAACTTGAAGCGCGGTTGATCCAGGACTTCCGAAATTTCATTGGGATTCCTTGTTATTTACTGGTGAGCCTGGCTTTTTATTCAGTTGGAATGTTGATCGGGCTTTCCAAACCCGAAGATCGGGTTGCCAGATTGGCGTCAATGGCTTCACTGACGATGGCGGCTATTCCGTATTTTCGGGTTCTGGAGCCATTGAGCGTCTTTTTTCAGCCGTTAGAGTTGGGAATGTATTACCTTACGGCGAGTGTGTACCCGGTCAATTTTGTGATCGCCTTCCACTTTTACTACAGCTTTCCCCAGGGGGCACCGAAATCAAGGTTTTGGGAAAGTGTGAAGTATGTCCTCTATGCCCTCAGCATTGTGCTCACCATTGCCTATCGTGGGCTGGATGTGGTGACGTTGCTTCCAACCCCAGACGCATTAGCCATTTTTACGTCCTACACAGTTCTATTTCAGCTTCAGACAACACTCACGTTGATTTTGTACTTGCTGGTATTGTCTGGAATTTTCGTGGTGGTGGTTCGCAATTACCGATTGGTGCCACAAGGAGACCAGCGACGGCGAATCAAACTGGTGGTTTACAGCACTGCCGCCGGAGTGGCTCCATTTCTTTTAAACATTGTCCTCGAAGTATTTACCGGCCTGGTCAGTACCGGCCTGTTACTGATTTCAGAACTGGCCCCCATCATTATTCCGGTTGGGCTTGGGTACACGATTATCAAGCACCGGGTGTTCAACATTCAGGTGGTGATCCGTCGTGGTGTGCAGTACCTGCTGGCCAAAAATGCATTGCGGGCATTGATTTCATTACCTTTAATTGCGTTTGTTGTCACCGTGTTTGTGAACCCTAATCGAACAGTGAAGGAAATACTGGTTCAGAATCAACTCCTGGTTGCCGTTTCATTCCTGGCTGGCATTGGCCTGATTTTTCGCCAGCAGGTGACTCGGTGGGTTGACCGCAAATTTTTCCGGGAAGAATACAATCAGGAACAGATTATGTTGCGGTTGATTCAGGAAATGAAAACCTTGAATTCATTTTCTGAAATTTCAAAACTGGTCAATAAAGAAGTAGACGCGGCGCTGCATCCAAAATCAATGTATGTTTTTGAGAAAGAACAGCATCTGCAGGCCCAAACCCTGGTCTATTCGACCCACCGACTTCCCCAGCAGCTTTCGATCCCGGACAATTTTCAACTTTTAAGGACGGTTGAACTCGACCTGCAGGTGTTGGAAGCACCATTTATCTTAAAAAAGCCGCTCCCCAGACACGAACTGGAGTGGCTTGAAGAACTAGGCGTCAATTTGATTATTCCGATGTGTGGAACGGATCACGGTTTGATTGGATTGCTACTGCTCGGAGAAAAAAAGTCCGAAGAGCCCTACACCCCAACTGACCAAAAGTTGTTGCTGGTCATTGCCGAACAAATGGCGGTCGTGTATGAAAATACCCGGTTAAAGGAACGGGTTGGTCGGGAACAAACCATGCGCAAGCAAGTGCTGGAGCGTCTCGAAGAACAAAATATCAATATCGTCAAGGAATGCCCTGACTGTGGTACCTGTTATGACAGTACTGATGAGTATTGCACGAAAGATAATGCCGAACTGGTCTTGTCACTACCCGTCGAGCGGGTGATTGAGCGAAAATACCGGCTGGAGCAATTGCTGGGAAAGGGTGGCATGGGAGCCGTCTATGAGGCCACCGATTTGCGGCTCAACCGGCGAGTTGCGATTAAAATCATTTTAAGCAGCATGTTTGGGAATCCAGCGGCACTCCGACGGTTTGAGCGTGAAGCCCGGGCGGTTGCCATGTTGAACCATCCAAATGTAATCGCCGTGCATGACTATGGTCGAACCAGTACTGACGGTGCCTTTCTGGTGATGGAACTCATCACGGGCATTTCCTTACGGGAAGCAACGCGGCGACAGGGCGGCACTTTGGGTTCGGATCTGGCAGCCGATTGGTTTGAGCAAATACTAAACGGCATCCAGGCGGCCCACGAATCTGGAATTGTCCATCGGGACCTGAAGCCAGAAAATATTCTACTGGTTGACCAGCCCAACGGTCAGAAAGTTTTGAAGATTCTGGACTTCGGGTTAGCCAAAATAAAGCCAACTGATGGAACGGAAGTCAGTAACATTACAGAGGCCGGGACTGTCATGGGAACGATGGGATATATGTCTCCCGAACAATTTTCAGGTGAGGAAGTTGATGAACGAACTGATTTATTTACCGTGGGTGTGATGGTGATTGAAGCCTTAACCGGACAGTTGCCCTTTCGCAAACGGACCATGAACGAATATCTGGCGTCGCTGATGTTTGATCATTTTCACCTGAGAGGGGAATCCCCCGAGATTCAGGCGCTTGACCGGGTACTGCAACAGATCCTGGCCAAAGAGCGAACCGGGCGTTATCCAACCGCGGAAGCGTTGAAACGAGCACTGATTCCCGCAATCCGTCGGTGTCCACCACTGGTGGTATCTCAAGCAAACGAAGTAGAGATTCATCAGACATTGGAGGGAATCAGTGGGGGCACGGGTATCAGAACGCTCCCGGATTTTGGCCGCGGTGATGACAATCAAACAATCTCAAAATTTGGTATCTCAGGTGATCATCAAACGTTGGGTGATCTTTCAATTGGGAATAATCAGATAACCGGTTTCAACCCAGGTGACGAAAAAACCAGGGACTCATAACCCAAACCCTGGTTTTACCTCCGATCAGGTGATCTGAAAAACACGAAAAACCACAGGATTCTTTCGTTCAGTGACTGACCAATCCCTCAGGGAATGGTATTGTTCACTGCTGGACTGCTTCCCCGCAAAGTTTAGCATTTATTTTGGTTACGGTAACTTATAATGGCTTCATCTGACCCAATCAGCACCCTGTCCCCTCCCTTTGTTCCTTCAGACATTGTTCTTCCTCATTCAAATAAATCTGACGTAGCGGAAGCCGTTTCAGGATGGTATTTCCGATTGAACCAGATTCACCCGGTCTGGATCGCTGCGATTCTGTTTGGAATCATTACACTGGTGGGGTATGGAAAATCCCGAAATTACACGGTGTTAAATTATAAGGCGGCAGATTATATTTTGGAGGACCGTGCGATTCGGTTTCTGGACTGGGAGCATGTGTCCTACATCTTTACTACCGTCCAGCAACTTGGGTATACCCCAATCCCCCGGCTGTCTTTTGCCCTGGATTGGGCCCTGTGGGGAACCGACCCAGCCGGTTACCGTGGAACCAACTTTTTACTGTTCTGGTTTGGCGTGACGCTGGTTTTCCTTTTCTTTTATGAAGTAACAACCAGACGGTTTACTGCCTGGGTGATTGCGCTGTGTTTTGCCGTGCACCCTGCGCAAATCGAAAGTGTCGTCTGGCTGGCTGGTCGAAAGGATGTGCTGGCAACTGTCTTTGGATTTGCGGCCCTCTGGATGTATCGCCGGGCTGTGGTGAATCCAGAAATGGTCCCGCCACTATTGACAGCCCAGAGGTGGCCACGGTGGGTGTGGTACTTCGGAAGCCTGATCCTGTTTATCCTGGCACTACTGACCAAAATCCAATGGGCCGGGCTATGTTTGGTCATTCTTGCACTCGATATCTATGAGCGCCGGCTCAGCTCGTGGCGGGTATTACCTCGATACATCCCTTTTTTAGCGGTTGGTGGTTTTTTATTTGGATTAACCCTGAAAATACAAATTGCGCAGACCGGAAAGCCACCATTGATTGATATTGGAGCAGTCTGTACCCGAATTGACCGATTTGTACTGACCCTCTGGCACATGATATGGCCAATGAACCTTGTCCCTGCCGAACCGGATCCATTCATGTCAACCTGGTTTTCCATATTGGGGTTGGGTGTACTTGCCTTGATCCTGGCCGAAGCCAGTTCGAGTCTCCGCAAAGGGCGACGCGAGATTTTTTTTGCAACAGTCTGGTTGCTGGCTTTTCTAGCCCCCTGGGCCAGTTTTGCTGGTATTTCAATCATGGGAATTGACCGGGTGATGTCAGTGATTGTTATCGGTATTTTATTTCCTTTGGCAATGGGAATCAGCCGGTTGTCTCCTAAAGTAGCTTGTTCAATAGTCGCGACGGTAATTATCTTCCTGGCAATAAGTACTTTCCGTACTATTTCAATGTGGGAAAAGGATTGCACTGTCTGGCGGGCGGTTGTAACCAAATATCCAACTGAAGTGTTTGCTTTGGCCAACCTGGTTTATGCTGAAACTGAAGCTGGGAATTTACAAGAAGCACAAAAAGCCTACCAGCGCGGGCTTAAGATTACAGAAACTCTTCCAACCATTTATCCGGCCTTGTATGGTGCTGGGGCGGCATTGGCTGAAAAACTTGGTGATGAGCCGCTTAAACAGCTTCAAGTCGGATTTAGAGATGCCCCGTATCAACCCCAACTCATGTCATATGCTGGACAACTTGAAATTTCGAAGGGCCGGTGGGATCGGGCTGAGTATTTCTTCCTGGTCGCTGATCGAATCGAACCTTCGGCGGGGCGGGCGGGGGTTTTAGCTCAGGTGTACTTAATGTTAAACAAGCCAGATAAAGGGCTTGGGTATATTCAAGTCGCACTCAAGAACGACCCATTTCAAGAAGACCACTGGCTCCTGAAGGGAAAGCTCTCAGAAGCGAGTGGAAAATTGGATGAGGCAAAAGCAGCCTATCACCGAAGTATTGCTCTGGCGCCAAATCTGATCGAACCACGGTTTCACCTGGCTCAACTCGCCTTCCGGCAAAATCACTTTGCAGAGACGATATCTCTGTTAAACCTTGACAGTACGACCTCTCCACATCTGGTTCTTTCAGCCAGTGCCCTGGATTTACTGGCAACGGCGTATCAAAAACAAGGGAAGCCAGCCCTGGCCCTGGCCACCATGATCCAGGTGACTCAAAAGGAAGACAATCCAGACTATTGGATTAAGCTGGCGCGACTTCAACTTGAACTTCATCAGGACCCAGGTGACTCACTGAGTCGCGCCCTGGCTTGTGATCCCGAACGACGCCAGGGGCTAGCGGCAGATCCCTCACTTGCCCCTTTCTTGGGGTTGAAGTAGGGGGGAGCTGAGGGCATAAGCGCCAGGATAAGGGAGCAGCGTCCGATCTGGACAAGGGAACAAGGGGACACGGGGACAAGGAGAAAAAAACCTTCTCCCGCTCCCAACCGGAAGGCATTCACGCTCTCAACGTCGGTGGAATGCTCTCCTTGTCTTCGTGTTTCCCCGTCTCCTTGTCACACACCGACTCACCTTTCCTTGTCCTGGCGCTTATGGGGGCCGAGAGGTAGTGTTGTCAGGAAAAAGGCTTCAATCTGGATCCTGTTTGTCTGGAGCTGGGTTCCTGACGAAAACCTGATATCAAGATACCTGGGTTTTTGACACAACAGCTTTATTTTCAATAATATACCATCCGATCAGGGAAACGAGGCAGGATGGGATCACGACCGCGAGCCAAAAACTGGTCCCCGGAATCCGGCAGGCAATCTCAGCGCTGGCGGCAGCAAGTAAGCCCACGTACGACCAGGACATAAACCGAATATGCTTTGAAAGCCAGTATTGGCGCGGGTGTTGTCGAATCGCGTACCAGACACCAGCCACTGTGTATCCAAGACTGATCAAGGCCAGGATATGAAATGGGCCAACAGTTTTGAATAACCGGTACAAACTCAATGCCGTAAGATTCAACCCCATCATGGCCGAAAAATACAAATGGCCGAATGTCCGGTGGAGCCGGGTTCCTTTGGGGAGTGTTACCACCAGGAAGCCAAAAAAAATTGCAGTTCCTCCCAAAATAGTGTGGATCAATCCAATTGTACTCATGCTCTTTTCATTTAGGTGAGAGGAACCTCGAATCCAGCCAAACACCAGGCCGCAGCCTGCTCAAACCCTGTCTCCTCTCCCCAACTCCTTTCCAGTTTGTTCAATGGTGTGAGGATAGAATGCTCTGGCGACTGTACGCAGCCAGGCAGGGGACTTGAAAACCCTGGTTTCTGAACGGTTGAAATTGGCGACTGAACGGGCGTTTGGCACAAGCTGGGCAGATTGGCAAACCTGACTGGTTTTGAGACAATCAGGTGTTTGATTCCACCATCAGTTTCTGCCTTTCGATATGTCACACCAACAAGTGAGAGTTCCGAGCCCTGACTGGCGGGCGACGGCTTTGCATCCAGCCTGGCAGCGGTATTGGCAAGAGATGGCTTCATTTCTGCCCTATTTTTTCATCGGGATTTTCCTGGCCTTGATTCCGACTGGCCTCAACTTTTTTGATTGGCAACGCAAGGGAAAACTCTGGAGTGGAGTACTCAACTCGCTGACCTTCAGCACCACCATCAGTTGTACAATCTGGGTCACCTTTGCCGTGGTGTATGGTGTTGCCACCTGGTTATCGATTCGTCAGCATCAACCAATTTTATTGAAACCCTCAATGCGGTTGATCGGAAGCGGGTTGGTGGGCAGTGTGGGAATGATGGTTGGGATTTGGCTGGCACTCAAGATTCAAAGCTGGCGGTTCAACCAGGTCCTTTCACTGTCAAGTTACTTTTATTCGATGCTCCAGGGCCTGTTTTTTGGGTTGCTTTTTTTCTTCCATCTGGCCTACCGGTTTGCCAGGGAAGATGCGCTCAAGCTGGAGGCGAGAGTGGCTGAAACCCGGTATCAGGCGCTTGAACATCAAATGCAGCCGCATTTTCTGTTCAATGCTTTGAACAGTCTGGCTGAACTCATTGAATCAAAACAAGATTCAGCCGCTGAAATGGTGTATAAGCTCTCTGATTTGTACCGGGCGATTTTGACAAATTCACAAACCAAAACAGCAAGCCTCAGCTCCGAATTGTTCATCGTGCGGTCTTATCTGGAGTTGGAGCAACTCCGATTAGGGCGCCGGCTTTCATTTGAAATCGAATCGTGCGTTGACGATCAGTCGGTTTTTGTTCCAGGGCTGGTTTTGCAAATGCTGGTTGAAAATGCAATCAAACACGGTGTGGCGCCTTCCCTGGATGGTGGAAAAATCATGATTCGGGTGATCCATCAGACTGATGGCTGGTATGGAGCTGAAGTGGTCAATACCGGGTCGTCCGCTGGCCAGACTGAACCCGGAACCCAGACCGGGCTGACCAATATTCGGGAACGGCTGGACCTCCTCTATGGCACAAACCACAATTTTGAGCTACGGAACAACGCACGTGGCGGCACAATCGCCAGTTTCCGATTTTCGGGAGTTCATCTTGTCTAACGAGCGACGTGTTTTAATTGTGGATGACGAGCCCCTGGCGCTTCAGAAGCTTCGCCGGTATCTGGAGGGGAGCGGTTTTGCCCTCCACATTGTTGAAGCTGAAAATGGCTTGCGGGCGGTGGAATTGATTCACGAATTTCAACCGGAGATTGTCTTTTTGGATATTCAAATGCCTGGTTTTTCGGGGTTTGATGTGTTGCGGCAATTTGAGCAGCGTCGGTTTTTGGTGATTTTTCAGACGGCGTTTGACCGGTTTGCGATTCAGGCGTTTGAAGAACAGGCGTGTGATTACTTGCTGAAACCGTTTACACCTGCCCGCTTTCAAAAAGCACTCGGCAATGCCATGGGGCGGCTGGTGGATGAAGAGAAGCTCCAGCAACTGGAGTCGAAACTGGCTGAACGAGCTGGACCGTTGCGACGGCTTGCGGTCAAACAGGGACTGCGCACTAAAATTCTGGAAGATCACGAAATCCACTGTTTTGTCAGTCGAGACCACTGTACCTGCGTCTATTTTGGCAGTCAGGGCGAAGCGATTCTGGATCTTTCCCTCACTTACCTGACGACACGGTTAGATCCGGCCCGGTTTCGGCAATTTCATCGCAACAATATTGTTCGGATCGAATCGGTACGCCATCTTCACCACACCCGCACTGGCGAAGTGATGATCGAACTCTGCAATGGTCTGAAACTTCCCGTTTCCCGCAGCAACCGGCGAATCGTTCGTGAATTACTCAAGGAAATGTGTTAGTACTCAAAAGTATTCTTCTAGGCAACCAGATTCCAACCTTTGCCTGGTGATAGTGATTTTCGACTACCTGCAAAAGAAATGCCTGATCTGTTGTGAGGGAAGTTTGAGGTCTTTTCATTATATTAAGTTCCTCCAGGTGTGGAGCGGTGGCTAGCTCGATTCAGATCAATCAATGCTACAGGTAAAACAAAACATAGTCTCAGAGTCCTAAATCCCTATTTTCAGATTTTTATGGATGATCAATCTCAACCTTCCCTGGGGTCACTCTCTATCAATACCAGCCCGGTTGACCACGGTTCCGTCGAAAAAACAGACTGGCCGCACTGGCTTGGCTGGATTCGATCTGTCCACCCGCTATTCCTTGCAACACTGGTGCTTGGGATCCTGGTTTGGGTAGGGTTTGGTCATTCCCGCGACTATGCCTGGCTCAAGTTTGACACTGAGAAATACGTTCTTGAGGATCGAGCAATCCGGTTTTTGGATTGGGAACATATTTCTTCGATTTTTTCCACCTACTATTTCATTAATTACAACCCGCTCCACCGATTATCCTATGCCATTGATTACGCCCTCTGGGGGTTTGATCCTGGAGGGTTCCGCAGCACTAACTTTCTCCTTCATTGGATTGCCGGGGTATTTGTCTTTCTCTGTTTTTACAAACTCACCCATCAGCTCACCCCAGCCTGGCTGACATCTATTTGCTTTATTATTCACCCCACGCGGGTTGAAAATGTAGTCTGGCTTGCGCAACGCAAAGATGTTTTGTCGGCTGCTTTTGGTTTTGCTTCGATTTGGATGTACCTCAATGTCTGGCGTGATAACTGCTTGCAAAATCAATCTGAGGCCCTACAGGGAGCAGAGGAGTCGTCCGGCCCTGCTTTCAACTCATTGTGGTTTATAGGCAGCCTGTTTCTGTATGCCTGCGCACTGGCTTCTAAAGCTCAATGGGTTCCTTTGTGTGGCATCTTGATACTCATTGACCTGTATCAGAGGCGGAAATTGACCTGGAAAGTGTGGATGGGCTATGTTCCTTTTTTCCTGTTGTCAGTTGTGTTTGCCTGGTATGCCATTGATTCACAACTGATTGTTGGAAAAAAAGGTGCCTACAGCACACTTACCCTGGTTGACCGCCTTTCTAAACCCTTGCTTGGAATCGGTTATTATCTGTGGCGGATCGTCTGGCCGGTAAATTTGTGTCCCCGGTATCCAGAGGTGTTCAGCTTTCACCGAGAACTCATCGGATTAGGTCTGCTGACTGTTGTTCTTGGGGGGATTGGAATGGTTTGGAGTTGGAGACAGCGACGAGAGTTCTTCTTTGGGGCTGCCTGGTTCCTCTTTTTTCTGTCACCAATACTCAATTTTCTGCCAGGAAATCTCGTGGTTGCTGATCGCTATTTGTATGTTGCGATGATTGGATTGATGCTTCCGCTCGGCCTGAAGCTCAGTCAATATAGGACAGAAATCGGATTTGCCGTGATTGGCTTGGTGACTGTTTTACAGCTTGGACTGACTCTCCGTTATGTGCCCAAATGGCAAGATGACTTTACTCTTTGGCAGTACACAGTTTCGTTAAGTCCAGATAACATCTTTGCCTTCACTGCTTTGGGACAAGCCCAAATTGAGCGAAAGGAATATGCTGCCGCCCGGAATTCACTAAACCAGGCAATTGCGATTGGTAGGTGGTTCTCCCCAATTTATTTGACCCTGGCTAAAGAGGAAAAAAACTTGGGAGGAGATGCCATGGCTATCCTTGACCAGGCCAGGCAAAGGTGGCCTGACGTTTCTGAAGTGATGGCTGCTTATGGCTACTACTGGGTACTGCACCAAAACGACCTGGAAGCTGAAAAATGGTTTCTTCAGTCGCTCCGCCAGAAATCAACGATTGAAGTTTTAAAACACCTGGGCACCGTTTATGAAAGGTTAAATGAGCCGGACAAAGGGCTTGAGATGACATTTAGAGGGTTGCAAACTTACCCGTTTGATGAAGAATTCTGGCTAGTGCTGGGCAGACTTTTAGAAATGAAAGGGAATTTAACCCAGGCTGAGGAAGCCTATCACCAGGTGGCCCGTCTTGCTCCAGAGGTGACGGAAGCCCATTACCGGTTAGCTCATTTTGCCTACCAGCGAGGTGATATTCAGACTGCTGAAAACTCTTTTCAAACCATGTACTTAAACCTGAACGGCAAACAAATGCCCGCACCCGCATTAAACCTTTGGGCAGCGGTTTATCGTCAAAAGAAACAATATACACTCGCAATTGCAAAGTTAACCGAAGCACTTCATATCCAGGAAAATGCAGATTACTGGCTCAATCTTGCTTTACTGCAAGTTGAGATTGGGGAGAACCCACAACCTGCCATCGAGAAAGCCATTACCCTGGATCCTTCATATAAGGACAAAGTGGCCAAGCACCCTCGATTGGGCCCGCTGCAAGCAACGAGTTCCCAGAAAGCATTGATCAGACCTTGACGCTATGCGCTGGCTTCTCGTATGTTTGCTGGCTTTCCCAGATAGAGACTCCTAACAACGTTCCTCTAAACTTTTCTCAGTGGTTTTACGGCAATGAATACTCGTCAATTTTTTGATCTTTCCGCAGTTCGTTCACCCAAACGGTGGATTCACATACTGATGGCCGTCACTGGTTTTGCAGTGGCTGCTTTCTGGTTGTTTTCAACTCCGGCAACTTCACACGGGCAGGTGCAAGATGGTTCAGCGACTGCCCGTCCATCCAGTCCATCTCTGGACGAGTTTCTCACCCCTGAAACTCGATTCCAGTTGCCTGCGGCGCTGGTCAATGCCCCGCTCGAAGATCCAGAGGACGCAGACGATGAATTTGAAGTTGACGACACCGCTGATGCTGCACGTCAGGGGACAGCCAAAACTCCGAAAATTAAAAAAATTCAACCCAAACGGGTTGCCGCTGCCGGTCCCGAATTTCGACTCCGGGTCAATGGCGAAAACTTTAAAAATGGCGCCGCGGTGTTGCTCAATGGGACGGCGGTTCCCACCATTTTCCGCAACCGCCGAAGTCTGTTTGCCCAGGTTCCAACCAGCTTAACCGTGACGGCTGGAACTGTTTCCGTGGTGGCTAAAAACCCGGATGGCACCACCACCCAACCCGCTTCATTTGAAATCGTGAATGGATTGGACGGACTGGAAATCACGGCCCTGCAACCAGCGATTGTGCTCGAAAGCACCCCTGATTTTGTGCTGAAAATTGCCGGAACTGGTTTTCGCGATAAAATTGAGGCGCGGGTGGCGGGTATCAAAACCGCCCAGCTTGTGCGTCGTCGGGAGCCAGATGGACTGGTGTTGTTGCTGGTGCGATCACGCGATGTGGCCAAAGCCGGTTCGGTGCCAATCCAGGTTCAAAACAAAAATGGTCTCTCCAAAGTGTTTAATCTGTTGATTGCACCGCCGCCACCGCGAATTGAGTCAACAGACCCAATTCGGCTGGAACTCAATGCCGCTGATACCGAAGTCAAAATCCGAGGCCGAAACTTCACCAACAAGGCCCGCGTCATCGCCAGTGGCACCGTTATTCCGTCGGAATTTGTCAACGACACCCGGATTGACGCCACCTTCCCCGCGGCATTGCTCAAAGAAACCAAACAGCTTGAAGTTGCGGTTGAAATCCCGGATGAGGGAATTTCAGATTTTGCCTTGCTGCCAGTGGCTGAAACGGATCCGATTATTTTTGGAATTTCACCGACCCGGATTGTCGCCGGTGAGCCTGATTTTCAGTTGAATATCAGCGGAATCAACCTGACCAAGCAAAAGAAGAAAACCCGCGTTCTGGTCAATGGCGAGTCCGTCAAGTTTGAAGATACCAGTGGACGCGAATTACG
The DNA here is from genome assembly GCA_016208495.1 of Acidobacteriota bacterium. Classification (NCBI taxonomy): domain Bacteria; kingdom Pseudomonadati; phylum Acidobacteriota; species Acidobacteriota bacterium. The sequence goes on from JACQXX010000070.1 coordinate 242,363, forward strand.
AATTCAAATCAAAAAGGAACTGGTGGAATCTCCAGGTTCCATCACGATTATGGTGACCGTGGATGATGTCACCGCCAACACCGCAACGTTGCTGGTTGAGCCGGCCACCACCACCTCAACCATGGCTGGTGATACCCCTGGTTTTCGGGACGGTGTGACCACCAAAGCCTGGTTTACCCGCCCCAGCCGGGCCGCTATTGGCGCCGATGGCAAAATTTATATTGCTGATCAACTCAATCATGCCATTCGTCAGTTTGATCCATCTTCTGGTCAAGTCACCACAATTGCCGGGGATGGCATTCAAGGATATGTTGATACCGCCGACATTGACACCACCGACAAGAATGAAAATAACGACCGGGTGCGATTTAACAATCCACTTGGGGTCGCCGTGGATGCGGCAGGTGTCATTTATGTCGCTGATTTTGGCAATGATGTGATCCGCCGGATTCGCCGCACCGACTCGCAGGTGACGGTTGATACATTTGCCGGTGAGAACATTTTGAGCAAAAACGAAGACACTGGCTTTAAAGAACGCGTCGGTCGGTTTGGGTTTATCAACGGCGATGGCGACGAATCCCGATTCAGCGGACCTGACGGCATCATTCTGGCACCAGATGGAAAATTATATGTGGCCGATGCTTTTAACAATGTGATTCGGGTGATTACACCGCAGGGTGAAGAGCCGCCAGTCGTATCGGCTGTTTTTGGATTGGCGTCGCCAGGAATTGTGGATGGTGAAGGAATTGGGATTCGGTTTAATCGCCCAACGTCCATCGCCCTCAAGGGAACTCAGTTGTACGTGGCTGATTACGGGAATAATCGCATCCGAGTCATTGATCTCACTGGTCCAAGCGTTACTACCTTAACCGGCGTGGTGGGTGAAGGGAATAACGACGGCCCACGGTTTACCGCCAAATTGAATGGGCCTCTCGGGTTGACCGTCATCGGCGACGAGGTTTTTGTGGTTGATAACACAAGCAATCGCATTCGCCGGGTTGAGCCAAACGGAGAAATCAGCACCGTTGCCGGCAAGGTCGAGGAATTTGCCGATGGCCTTGGCCCCAAAGCCCGATTCCGCCAGCCGCGTGATTTACTGACCATTGGTCAAAGCATCTTTGTGGTTGACCAGGGCAACCACCGCCTCCGCCAGGTGCAGTAAAGACCGTATGATTTCTTTTATCAATCGTCAGCGTCGTGAACGGCTTGAAAGAACTGTGATTTGCCAGCTTGCCGAGCAAACCGCTGACCTCCTTGGGCTCAGCCGGTTTGAAATCAGTCTGGTGTTTGTCGGTGACCCGGTGATGCAAACGCTCAATCAGCAATACCGGGGAATTGATAAACCGACCGATGTGCTGTCATTTCCACTCATTGAGCTTCCCTCGCCCTATGAATCAGGTGCTGCCACTCAACTCAAGCGGTTTCAAGTAACTGAAGGGGATATTCTGGGTGAAGTTGTGATTTCAACCCATACGGCGCGTCGGTATGCGCAGGAACTCAACTTGACATTCCCGGTTGAAATTAAGACACTGATCATTCACGGAATATTGCATTTACGCGGATATGACCATGAAACGGACCAGGGGGAGATGCAACGCCTTGAGCGGAAATTGCGCAAGCAACTCATCACCAACCAGGTCGAATGGTAGCTCGGGGTGTGTGGTCAATCTGGGTTGAGACGAGTTTCTTTTCCTGGAAGCCTGAGAGCACTGGCTCCCAGCTTTCATTCCAGCCTTGTTCTCAACGTGATATTCTCCGAGACAGCTTGATTTCCTTTGTTGCCCCTCGATTTTGGCAATTCTTTTCTTTCACCTCGACTCCGTGCAGCAATTTGAAGCTTCAAACCCTCAAGCGGATTTGTTCACAGCCTTTTGGATGTGGATGTGATCAGTGAGCTGTTAAAATTTTTTCAACATCTGAATTTGCTCTGATTGACAGGTGTGCTGGTGTTGAGGCCGCAGTTTTGCGGGCTGTAACCGCCCGGTTTTTCAATTATGGATTATGAGATAGCTTTGGCCAGCTTCACGCTGGTCGTTCTGGTGATTTTGTCAGTCGTCGAAAGCGCCCATGGCTGCCTCAGCGATCTGGCACTGCGGTCGCTTGCTTCCGAAGCCCACAGTGCCCATCCAGCCAGAGCCCGATTTTTGCGCTATTTGTTGGACCATCGCCAGTTGTTTTGGTTGACCTTATCATTCGGAATCCAGACATCCATCATTCTGCTCGCTTTGTTGCTGGCTGACCTGATCGGCCACTTCCAAATCATCCCCCCGATGTTTGTTTTGCCGCTGGTGTTTATCGTCACGGTCACCCTGGTTCTGATTTTTCGTCAGTTTTTACCTCGATTGCTGGTTCAAAACTCACCAGGGCCATTTCTGATGCGGTTGTTACCCGTCTTTGAGCCCTATTTTCGAGTTGCCTACCTGTTTGTCTTTCCCGTCCACGAAATCCTCAAGACGTTTCGCGAATCCCAGGACCTCAGCGTGACCCCCGACAGTTTTCAAACGGCTGGCTCCGACGAAGATTTGAAAGCACTGATTGATGTTGGGGCAGAAGAAGGCATCATTGAGGAATCCGATAGTGAACTCATCCAATCCATCATTGAGTTTGGCGACACGGTGGTGAAAGAAGTCATGACCAAGCGTTCAGCCATGGTCTGTATTGAGGATTCAGCCACAATTGAGCAAGTCCGCGATCTCATGGTCCAGGAACGACATTCACGGCTGCCGGTATATCAGGGGAACCCAGACAATATTGTGGGTGTGGTCTATGTTCGCGACCTGCTGGGATGCTGGAGTGAAAACCAAACGACTGAATTAGCCGGAGTGATTGCCCGTCCTGCCTATTTTGTCCCTGAAAACAAGTCCGTCGCTGATTTGCTGGAAGATATGCAAAAGTCAAAAACCCAAATTGCACTGGTGATTGACGAGTTTGGTGGTGTCGCCGGGTTGGTGACGATTGAAGACATTTTGGAAGAAATCGTGGGCGAAATCGAAGACGAAGACGTCGAGGAAACCAGTCCCGAAGAACTGGAGATTGTCGAAGAAGGGGAAGGCTGGTATCTGGTCAGGGGCAGTACTGAAATTCGCAAAATTGAAGTGCTGTTTGATGTCGAACTCGAAGCCGATGATTTTACAACTGTCAACGGGCTGATCATTAAATCCCTCGAACGCGTCCCCAACGCTGGAGAGCAGTTCTTCCTGCGGGGGTTACACATTGAAATCCTCGAAGCTGACGGGCGCGCAATTCGACGAGTTCGGCTTCAATGGCATGATGGTACTGAATCAACGATGGCAAACCGCGAAACGGAGGCGGCCAATTCTTCCAATTTTGAACTTTAGACAGAGCAGAAATAGTGAAATAGTGAAATAGTGAAATAGCTTAGCGTTACGTCTCAGATTGGTTTCTGTCAATGCCTTAATTTTTGTGGTTTTGACTATTTCACTCCTTCACTACCTCGCTCCTTCGCTACCTTGCCAGGCTGGTACATTTTACATGCCACGACGTAATGCCCACCCACTTCCACCCCTGACTGAAAACCTTCCGGGAATTCTTGAGAGTTATCAATTTTTTCTTCGATACACCAGGCCCTACCGTTTGTTGTTTATGGTGGCATTTTTTGCCCTTGCGGTAACCAGTGGGCTCAGCCTTGCCTTTCCATTTTTATTTGGAAGATTGGTGGATGTGGTTTTTCGGCATCAAAATATTGACCGCCTGAATTCATTTCTATATGTGCTGGTCGTGATTTTGGTGGTGCAGATTATTTTTAATGTTGGGCGCTCCTATTGCCTGCACTATATCTCGGAAAAAATCGTCACTGATATTCGCAAAGACCTGTATGCCCACATTCTCAAATTGTCGATCAACTTTTTTGCCAATCGGCGGGTTGGGGAAATTGCCTCCCGATTAAATGCCGATGTGACATCAATTCAGGCCACCATTACTTCCAATCTGGTTGATGCTGTCCGTCAAATTGCCTGGGGGATTGGCGGCGTGACCGCGATGGCCCTGCTCAATTTGAAAATGACCCTGTTAACCCTGGCAGTATTACCATTTTTGGTGATTGCCGCGATGCTGGTTGGTCGCATTGTTCGCAGCCGGAGTCTGCGAGTTCAGGATTATCTGGCCAAAGCAAACGCTGTTTTAAAAGAATCGTTTTCTGGGATTCGAACCGTGCAGGCGTTTAACCGCGAACCTTTTGAATTTAATCGCTATATCACCTATATCGAAGGTGCTCACCACGAAGCCCTCAGCCGCGCCAAAGCCCGGAGCATTTTTACTGCTTTTGCCGAAATTACCTTGTTTGGCGGCATCCTCTTGATGTTGTGGTTCAGTGTTGGTGAAATCAAAGGGAACCGTCTGTCTGCTGGACAGTTAATGTCTTTTTTGTTGTATGCCACTGGAGTCAACGCCGCCATCGGTGCTGGTGCCGGGCTGTATTTGGCGGCACAACAGGCGTTGGGCGCGTCACAACGAGTGATTGAACTCTTCAAAACCCAGCCGGAAGTAATTGACGACCCACGGGCTGTTCCGCTTACCAAAGTTGAGGGTAAAGTCGAGTTTCACAATGTATCATTTTCCTACCCTGGGCACGAAGAAAAACGAGTGCTGGATGGCGTCTCGATTACGGCCAATCCAGGGGACGTCATTGCGCTGGTGGGGCTCACGGGGGCTGGAAAATCAACCATTATTTCCCTGATTCCGCGATTTTATGACGTGCTTGGCGGAAGCATCACCCTGGATGGTCAGGACATTCGCCAGATTCCCCTGGTTGATCTGCGCGAACAAATTGCGATTGTTCCGCAGGATGCCGTCTTATTTCATAGCACGGTACTGGAAAACATCATCTATGGGCGGGTGGATGCCACCGAAGCTGAAGTGGAAGTTGCTGCCCGGGCCGCCCATGCCCACGATTTTATTCTGGCGCTCCCCAACGGCTATCAAACCGTGATCGGAGAACGGGGGATTAAGCTTTCTGGCGGCCAACGCCAGCGGCTTTCGATTGCTCGGGCGTTGCTGAAAGATCCCAAAATCCTGATTTTAGACGAAGCGACCAGCTCGCTTGATTCCGAGTCGGAACGGCTGGTTCAGGACGCCCTCGACAAGTTGATGCGGAACCGAACCAGTTTTGTGATTGCTCACCGGTTGGGCACGATTCGGCAGGCGACTCGGATCCTGGTGCTTGATGACGGAAAAATTGTTGAGGAAGGTACCCACGAAGAGCTTCTGGATGCGGATGGGCTCTATAAGAAGCTCTACTCGCTCCAATTTCGCGATATCCAGAGCGAGTCGCCAGAATTAGCCGTGTCAGAGTTTGAATTTGAAGAAGAACCCGTCGAAACTGAAGAATGAAGAATGGGGAATAAAGAATAAAACCAGGCGAGAGCGTTGAATCTGATTTGGTCAGTGACTTGCTTGTGGTTGGATGAACTACTCGCTACTCACTTTATTTCGTCTCTTCATCAAATAAATCATCAACCAGCATGGTCCATCCCGATAAAGCCGGTTCAGCTTCGGCAAAGTCACCGCGTCGGTAAATCGTTGGATGTTCAGGGTTTGTCGCCCGATAGACCCGAATGACCTCATCACTTTGCAAATCAACATCCCAGACGACTTCGGTCCCAGCCTGAAAATAATCAGCCCGCCGTCGGTGGAGTTCTTCTTCTGCCTGAAGCCCATAGTCATTTTCACTGCGAATCTCAACTGCCAGAACTGGTGCCTGAGGAAAAAAATCTTTATCCGTTCGGGGGCCGATGTAATAAGCAACATCCGGGCTCAGATGTTTTCGGTGTGGCAGGTGAACAAAAAACGCCGCGTTTCCAGGAACCGCGATTCCAAGTTTATTGGTTCGAGCAAAAACCCGCAGGCTGGCGAAAATTTCTCCGCTGACCTGACTGGTCAAGGCTGGTTTCGCTGGTTTGAGTAGCAAATCTCCGAACATCATATGCGTCACGGAATGAAGAATAAAGTTAGTGGTTAGTGGTTAGGGACTGTAAAAAATCAACTTCCCGTTTTCGTTTGGGAATCAGGCATTTGGATTGAGCATCCTGAAAGGCTGCAGTTCGAATAGCCGGTGGTTGCTCAGCTACAGGGAGCTACCACCGGGAAACGGCTCGTTCGCCCAATCCCTCCCCGCTTCGCCCGCGCCCCGTGGGGCGCGGGCAAAGCGGGGAGGAACAAAGGGGTGGCCCTTGTGGGTCCGGTGGTAGGCCCAAAGCGGCCAACCGACCGGCTATCCGAACGGCAACGCTTCGCGGTGCACAACCAAAAACCTGAACGTAAAAGGGTGACCACGCTCCCAGGAACTTATTTTTTAACGATCCCTTAGTGGTTAGAAATCAATATTTTCGAAGAAGAACCAGGAACCAAGAGCTAACCACTAATCACTCACTAGTTTCTTCATTCCTCAGAGGACAGCCAGTGAACGTTGGACACCAATGTGCTGAAAATAGGCTCGGGCCCGGTTGGCGTCAGAGTTGATCTGAATGCGGAGTTCATCCAGCCCATTAAATCGTTTTTCATCGCGAAGCCGGTGCAGAAAACGCGTTCTCAGGTTTCGTCCATACAGGTCGCCCTCAAAATTCAAAATATGGGTTTCAACCACCCGATCAATACCCCCGACCGTGGGGCGAACTCCAATATTGGTGACACTTTGTCGCCAGACTCCATCAATCAAACTAGCGGTCACATACACACCATCCGCCGGAATGACCCGATTGACAATATTAAGGTTGGCGGTTGGAAAAGAAAGGGTTCGACCCAATTTGCGACCTTCGACGACTTTGCCCTCGATGCCATATGGCCGACCGAGCATCCGGCGCGCCAGATTGACCCGGCCAGCGCGAATGAGCCGCCGGATCATAGTTGAACTGATGCGGCGATTGCGCAACAACACTTCTTCAGCCTCAGCCGCGACAAAGCCAAATTCCCCAGCCATCTGCCGCAACAGGTCAATTCGACCTTCTCGGCCCCGTCCAAAAGCAAAGCCTTTTCCAAGGTAGACTTCCTGGGCTTTGCACTTTTCCCAGAGGTGTTTTTGGATAAACTCGCGAGCGGTAATGGTTGAAAATTCGGGAGTAAACTGAACAATAACAACTTGTTGGATGCCAAGAATTCCCATACCTTCGATGCGCTGTTGCAAGGTTTGTAGCAACGGCGGGGCTGTTTCTGGGTGCAAAACAGCCCGGGGATGCGGATCAAAGGTAATCACGGTGGGTACACAGCCGAGGTCCGCCCCGCGTTGGGCCAGGATCTTCATAATGGATTGATGGCCAAGGTGGAGCCCATCAAAAACTCCAAGCGTGAGCACCGTTGGAGTGGAAATCTCATCAATGGCATCAAGGCCATGCAAAATTCGCATAAATGGTGAGGCAGATATTTTCTCTGCTGATCAAGGATTTCACGCCTCGACTGTCACTCGTAACCCGTCATAGGCTAACTCCACCCCTGACGGGAGCTGCGCTGAAGCACGGGCGTGATTCATTTTATGAGAGATATGCGTGAGCAACGCACGTTGTGGTTTGAGCAGCGCAATATACCGTAGAGTTTCTTCCAAATGTAAGTGGGTTGGGTGTGGTTCGTACCGTAAACAATCCAAAATCAGCACTTCAAGACCTCGGAGTTGATCAAGCGCCGGTTCCGGAATCACATTGCAATCTGTCACATAGGCCAGATTTCCAAACCGAAAGCCCAGGACTGGAAGTTTACCGTGGAGAACTTCGATGGGGGTGATTTCAAGGCCAAACAGGGTAAAGGGACCCCCAATCGTATGGGGCACGATCAGCGGGATGCCCGGTCGAGGCTCGCGTGGAAACGCATAGCTGAAAACGCGTCTCAGTCCCGCCCAGGCAATTTCATTGGCAAAAAAGGGAATTGGCCCCTGTTTGTGGTTCAGTGGACGGATATCGTCCAGGCCGAAAACATGGTCCGCGTGGCAATGAGTGATCAGCACTGCATCCAGTGATTTGAGCCCAACCCGGAGCGCTTGCTGACGGAAATCAGTTGACGTGTCAATCACAATTCTGCGATCCCCGTGTTCAATCAACAACGAGACCCGAAGGCGGTTGTCACGCGGATCAGTTGACAGGCAGGTCTCACAGGTGCATCCAATCGCTGGTACACCTGTTGACGTGCCGGTTCCTAAAAAGGTGACGTGCATAGCTTTTTGAATGAAGAATTGAGAATGCCATTAAACCATTGTATCAACTTGAGTTGCGATGTCTTTCAACTTACCCTTGTTCTTGCTCGAACCCCTGGATGCGTGGCTGGAATCTGATGACTAACTTTGGGTTACAGATTTTTTCTTGGTGACTTTTTAACCTGGTTTCTTCATTCTTCATTCTTCATTGCAGAGGTTCTCCCGTCATGGCGGCAAAGCGATCTTTCAGGTTGTGCAACACCTCATTGAGAACTTGAGACTCTTCGCGCGCCAGGTTATTTCGGGTCTTGATGGTGAGCATGTCGAGCACCTGAATCAGGTGATGAGCGGTGCCAAGGTCAACTTCAACCGGGCCATAGCCGGGATTGACCATCCCTAAACACATCATGGCCTGGCCGGCCAAACTCAAGATAAAGTCAGAGAATCTGGGGTCTTCAACGGGCTCTATTTCATCAAACCCAGGAGAAACTGTTGAACGTGCAGTGGATGGGACAGGAGGGGTGATTGATTGAGTTGGCGCATCTGTTGAAATTGAAGTTGTCTGAGTCGCCCCAACTTCAGATTCTGGAGCTTCTTGTACTTCCCGAGGTGTGCCGTCTGAATTAAATAAGCGGCGGTCACTGACTCGAAATGAGGGTTTCTTTTCCTCGCCCATAAACACGGATCCTCCAAAAAAGGGACAAAAATGACAAGATGATAAGGTAACAAAAAGACAGGATGACCAGGGGCAATCTGAAAGAATCGCAAGAGAATAGAATGATAACCCCCAGTTCATTCTTCACTCTCACGCTTCATTTCACAAAATTCCCTAAATACTCATTAACTATCACCTTCCAGGTTGGGTTGACGCGAACGCCCCACACGCGGGCTACGGCGTTTCCGACGGAGTTCGACCAGATCAGTTTCCAAATCACGCACATCCCGTACGGAATCTTCCATTTGCGTGTAAATAATATCAATTTTCTTCATTGCAAAAACAATTATTTCAGTTACTTGCCGGAGTGAAGCCACCATGGCTTTGTGAACAGCCAGGACATCCTGATTTTCCTCTGTTTCGTTCCCGGCTTGTTCGAAAAATTGCTTGAGTTCTTCGCGATGAAATTCAAGTTCGCTTCGCATCCGCTCACGTTCAACCCGCAGGCTGAGCAATGCCCGGTGCGTCCGCTCCAGTTCGATATTTAAATTTGTGGCGGATTGGCCATAGGTCGAAACGCTTTTTTTAATCACTTCCAGGGTGGCCAGCAAGCGATCCTGTTCAGCCTGATTCGCCGCTGGTTCAAAAAAGTGAGAGGGAATTGGGTTTGCTGTTCCCAACAATGCATCAATTGGCGGCATGTCGGGCAGGGTTGGTGCGGCTTCGGGTTCAAGCAATGATTCCACTGGCGGCAGGTGGGCGGAAATCGGGCCGGCTGGGGGCGGATACGATGATCCAAGGTTGGAAGCCAGTGGTGGATGCGAGGGGGAGGTGGTGGTCGCTGGACGGGCAGGTGGGGTCACCCCTTGAGCCGGTGATTGGGTATTCATGAGTGCCCGGAAGGTGCAGAGCTTGATGTGCTCTGCCGCCTCCAGCGACACACTGGACGCAACCGATATTTCCTGGGCGGATGCCATCACCAGATCGTTGAGGCGGGTAATCCCAGCCGCATGGATCTTTTGAATATCAGCCGGACTGACATCTTTGTAGTAAGGTAACATCTCTGAGATCAGATAGTTACTGGCTGTTCGAAACCGTTCTTTGACTTCACTCCCTTGTTGTGATTGCAGGGTTTGGGGTTCCTGGCCAAGGCTTTGCTGAATGAGTCGGGTTAATTCAGTAAAATCACGGTTTAAATTTTTGGCGTCGCGTTCGGTCAGTGTTTTGCGTTTGCCTTGCTGGATATCAGTCAGTGGTCGTTCAATCGCCTTCAAGACGTCATAAATATCGTGGTATTTGATGGTATCCGCGGCATTGATCAATGGTTTTAAGGAACCGGTGCAGGCATCAATGGTGCCCCGAATCGTGGACATTAGACTGGGATTGGCGGCGGCTTGAGGGACGATCTCGGTTAATTGACGAATGGCATAGCCCACCGGCTCCAAAAATTGAAGCACGATATTGCTAAACATTTCTTTCAGTTCAGCATCGGTTTGACGATCATGAGCCAGCCGTTCTTGAGGCGTGACCGCGGCATAAGCCCCCGATGGAGACATCAATCCGTCAATGGCGGCTGAAATATCCTCATCTCCAAGTTCCGCCAGTTTTGAAGCCAATTCCCCGGCGAGCGTCCGCTTCCGCTTGGGTTGTTCTTCTACGGGAAATCGATTTTCTGGTTCGGGCATACAAAAGGCTCCTTGGGATAGCTGACCGTGAGCGAGTGAGGGAGTGAAAGAGTGACGTGGTGAAGGAGTGAAAGAATGAAGTCGTTGAGTCTTGATTCGCCTCAATGTCCCGTCATCCTTTGAAATCCTGTGATTTTTCTCTTTCGCTATTTCGCTCGTTCGCTACTTTCACCTGATTGAATCTGATTTTCCAATGCGGCAACGCGTTCCTGGAGTTGATGAAGTTGTTTGAGCAGATCGGGTAGTTTGGAGAAAACAGCAGATGCTCTCAGCCATTGACGATTGTCAATGGCTGGATAGCCGGAGACGCGTTTTCCAGCTTCCACCGAGTTCGGGATACCGCTTTGGGCGGTCGCCAGCACGCCGTCGCCAATTGTGAGGTGGCCGGCGACCCCAACCTGGCCAGCCAGCGTGACCCGATTTCCAACCGTCGTACTGCCTGCCAGGCCCACCTGGGCACACAGCAGCGTGTCTTCACCAACGGTGGAACCGTGGCCGATTTGGACCAGATTGTCAATCTTGGCACCCCGTCGAATCCGGGTTTCGCCGATGCTGGCCCGGTCAATTTGAGTGCCGGCACCAATTTCAACGTCGGCTTCCAGCACAACCAGGCCGGATTGAACAATTTTATACCAGCTTCCATCTGGCTGGCGGGCATATCCAAAACCATCACTCCCAAGCGTGACCTGATTTTGCAACCGGCAGCGAGGACCGATTTCAACAAATTCCCGGACGACGCAGTTGGAGTGGAGATAGCTCTCGTCTCCGATTTTGACACCAGGGTAAATGGTGCAATTTGGATGGATCGTAACCCGGTCGCCAATGAGGGCGTGCTCTCCAATCACCACATAGGCACCGACTCGGACATCCTGTCCAATCCGTGCGGTTGCGGCAATCACGGCGGTTGGGTGAATACCAGGTTCCAGATCAGGTGGTTGGTAAAACAAACTGAGGACCTGGGCAAACGCCAGGTAGGCATCAGGTGCCCGGAGGATAGGTTTGGGCCAGGTTACTGAAGCTGTTTGGTTTAGAATCAAAGCCGCGGCACGAGTGGTTTGCAATTTTGGAGTGTACCGTGGATTGGCAAGAAAGGCTAAATCCGTTGGTCCAGCTTCATCTAACCCGGCCACACCCGTGATTTCACACTCCGTATCGCCTTCAATTGTGTAGTTGAGTCGGGATGCAATTTCAGAAAGCTTCATAAAAAACAGCGGCACTTTGAACCTGAACCAGCCCTTGAAAAAACTGACGAATGGTTCAGGTTGAGCCAAGTGCCGTAAAATCAACCAAAAACAATGAAATCGAAGGAGAGATTGTGGCTGGTGCTTCGTGAATCAGTGCCTGGTGCCTGGTACTTGGTGCTTTGGAACCAATACCTTCCAAGAACCAGGCACCAGGCACCATGTCCTATTCCTTAGGCGTAAATCCCACGCAACGTCAGGTCACGGGCCATGCGTTCAAGACCCAGCATATAGGCACCCATGCGCAAATTCACACCATGTTTTTCAGACATATTCACCACATGGTGGAAGGCCCCATTCACCATATCAGTCAGGCGTTCTTTAACGACATCTTTGCGCCAGGTGAAGCCCATTCGGTTTTGGACCCATTCAAAATAGCGAATGCCCGCGCCACCGCTTTCACCCAGAATGGCTGGAATCACAAACACCCCCCGGTAATCCAGGATTGGTTCAGCCATACCTGTCGTCGCGCCATAGGCAATTTCACACAGAATCCGGCATTTGGTTTTACGAGCCACTTCAGCCGTGATCTGTTGTTGGCGGAAGGCTGGGACCAGCACGTCGCAATCCATGGTGAGCAATTCTTCGTCGTTGATGGCATCACCTTCTGGATATCCTTCGAGCGTTCCTTTCTGGCCAAAATAATAGAGCACATCTGGGATATTGAGGCCATTGGGGTTATAGACACCGCCGCCCAAATCAGCAATTCCAGTAATGACATAGCCGGCTTCATACAGGAACTGGGCGGCTGATCCACCGCGCCGACCAGCCCCCTGGATATTGACGCGGGTTTTGTCAGGCGACATTCCCAGCTTTTTGGCTGACTCGTTGATCATACAGGTGGCCCCATAGCCAATGGCTTCACGTGAAAAGTGGGAGCCTCCCATTTCAAAGGGTTTGCCAGTCACAATTGACCGCACGGTATGGCGGGCGTGCATCGAGTAGGTATCCATGATCCAGGCCATGACCTGCTGGTCAGTACTCAGGTCTGGCGCAAGGATATCGCGTTCCGTGCCAAGGATATCAAGCATTTCAGAGATGTAGCGGCGAGTCATGCGTTCGAGTTCCGATTGGGATAATTCTTTCGGGTCACAGAGAATGCCTCCCATGGATCCGCCAAACGGGACATCCACCACCGCACAGGTATAGGTTGACCACAACGCCAGGGCGCGCATTTCGTCAAGGGTAATGTCTGGGCGATATCGCAGCCCACCCTGCATTGGACCGCTGGCAATGTGGTGTTGGACACGATAGCTCTCAAAGACACGAATTTCACCGTTATCCATGTGAACTGGAAGGTTTACCACAAACTCGCGGCCTGGAAACCGCAGTAACTTTCGCAGGTTCTGATCCAGGTTCAGTTTTTCGGCGGCCATTTCAAAACGCCCAATGAGCGTTTCAGTCAGGCCCATTTCACCGATAAGAATTTGAGATCGTTCGTTGGTGGCTGAATGGGGGTTATTCAGGAGGTCAGACATAGGGCGTTCTATCCTCGAAAGTTCTGGCTATAAAAAAAGATGAAAAGGCATTGGCAGGCAAAGCGGAACCTACCAGTGAAGAATGGATGCGAACCCACTGGATGTGATTGGGGGTTCCACAAAGAACTGAGGACCATTGCAGGTGATGATTTGCAGTACAAGATGAGCGATTGATGGTTCAGGGATGCCGATTTTTGCCCCACATCTCAGCCTGGGTCTCTCAAAAAACGACAGAGGTGCAACGGAAAGACAACGGACGAGAACAATAGCTTGAGTGTCTTCAACCAGACCGTTTTGAAGAATCTGGGAACGATTGGTTCATCCTATCTTCGGCGTGGAGACCCGGTCCTTGCTGGGCCGGGAGGAAACGCCGCTCCTGCTGTGTAAGAAATTGAAATGCAGGTGGGGGAATCGCTCCCACCCGCTCTGCTTGAGGGAAAACTACCCTCAGTCATCTCCTCGCGGAGAGTTGTGCGTACCGGTCTGACTGTGACCGCCGACCGGATTCGACGTACTCTCGACCGGATTTGGGAAGGTTTGCCGTGACCGGCACTGGCACTGACTCCCATGCCTGTTTAACCGGTCACCGTAGAGCAGCGGACTGAGGCGGCATCCGCAGGTACCTATATATTCTTCCCAATCGGTTCCCGTGATTTGCACGGGGGTCTGGTCAACTGGAGCTTGAACCGATCTCCCCACACCGACCATCCATCAGGATGGCGTCGTGGCGACACGACTCAAGCTCGGCCCTTGAGGGCCGAATCTGTTGACTGATTGTGGGACTTCAATTAGGCAAGACTTTGTATCACATCAGTTAGTGTCAGGCAACACGAACAAAAGGGTGATGAATGAAGAATTGAGAATGTCTTTAGTGATTCGTGGTTCGTGGTTCGTGGTTCGTAATCAATATCTTCAAAGAACCAGGAACCAGTCACCAAATATTTTCTCCATTCTGAATTCCTTCTGGTGATTCCCAGGCTCGAAGTGGACAAGCCTCAAATTTTCTTCTATAACCGAAAGAAAAGCCGAGGCGATGTCTCATGGCCCTCAGCCCTCAATGGTATAATACCAACCTGCAATGAAGTTCCCGGATTAGGAAATAGTCAAATAGTTCAATCAAAGAAACTTAGCGAACTACTGACTACTGACTACTGACTACAAACTGATACAACATCCGTCTGGAGTGTGTTTATGAAATGTCCTGAGTGTGGAACTGATGCCCGTGAAGGAACCCGGTTTTGTCGTTCGTGTGGTGAACTGTTGACCGATGCCACGGGTCCGTTGACGAATCCACCATCGGCGATGCTTCCCACACCAGCGCCGCCGCCCCCCCTGGTTGGGGCGCCACCGCGTCCGTCTGGTTCGATTCCTCCAGTCTCCACTGCTCCCGGAGCCCCATCTGGTTTTTCTCCACTCTCACCGGCTACTCCACTGTCAGGGTCACCCGTTCCGTTTTCTTCGGGGATTCCTCCCGCTGTGGCGACTGGTAAGATGGCCCCGCAAGCGCCGATTGCTCCAACGCCGGATCCAGGTTCTTTCCCCTCAGGCGAAAATCGGCCTCGTGCTGCCACTGCGGGTGGGTACTCGCTTGCCCCGCCACCGCCGACTCCAATTGTTCGTCAAAAAACGACTTCCAAACCACTGCTGATTGGTGCTGTTTTGGGGGGCATTGTTTTGGTGGGAGGTGCAGTCGGAGTTGGCTATCGGTGGGGAAAGGAGACGTCTGATAAGCAGCTTGAAACCAAACAAAACGACTGGAAAGGCTCATCTATCCCGCAAAAAGAACGGGGGGAAGTGCGGATTAACAAATCCTATCTGAAGCGGGTTGAAGTGAGTTTTATGGATGTTGCTCCCCAAAGTGATGCCGAAATTGTCTTTGTGGAAAGCAATAAAGGACGCCACTTTCCAACCGGTGTGAAGGCCCTGGTGCTTCAGCTTCAAGGAAATCCTCCTGTTGACACCCAACTGACCCTTGTCTGGAAACAAGGATCAACCGTCATCCAACGGACAAGCAATCGGGATGAACTCAATAACCTGGGGCGGTTGCCAGGGGGGGCAAATTTTGGAATCTATAAAACAAATCGGGCGCCGATTGAGGATGGGGAATACGAGGTCGTGGTCGAGGAGAAAAGTGGGGAAGTGGCTGCCTACGTGAAATTTGTGATTGGCAAGTAGGGGGAGAATGAAGAATGAAGAATGAAGAAGTCTTTGGTTCCTGGTTCTTCTTCGAAAGTATTGATTTCTAAGCACCAGGTACTTTCTTCATTCTCAATTCTTCATTCTACTTCATTCTTCATTCTGGAAGGTTTACTGGTTTTCTTCGGCAAAAACCGGCTCATTGGAATTGAGCATCAGTCTCCAGGTTCGATCCAGCATTGGTTTCAATTTCTCAATTTCCTGGAGCGTCATCGTCGGCATTTCAACTGGTCCAGCCGCACCAGCTTTGCACACCAGCGAGTCTTGCAACGCAATGGCTGAAACATCAACCAGCGGAATGGTCGTTCCACGCGCCCGATTGATGGCCTCGATATAGTAATTGCACACAACGGCCTGGCCAGTGGCAGTTGGGTGGAAGCCGTCGAGGCTAAAAATGCCGCCCAGATATTTGTTGGTCAGTTTTCCAACTCCGGCGACGGTGTACCCATCCTTCACCACTTTCTTAAATTCAGCATCCACATCAACCAGAATGGCGCCGGCGGCAGTGGATTGTTCTTTAATGACCGCGTTGTATTCAACAATTCGCTTTTGGATGTTTTTGACTTCTTTCTTGGTCAACACGACTTCGGGGGGCAGTTTTTGGCCTCGGGCGAGCAGTGGTAACCCAGGAAGTGTCACGTAGTCCTTCTTTTTCACGCCAAACACAAACTGAAGCGTTTCTTTATTGATCCCAAAGTTGCGGGAAATATCATCCTGTGAAAACACAACCGCGAAGGACGTCAGGTCAGGAATGTTGAGGGTTACAATCGTGGAGGCCCCGGATGCTTTCGCTTTCGTCATGATTTCAGTGTAGCGGGTACGGAAATCGGCAAGCGGGGTTAATGATGCGTCTGTTCCAGTCAAAACCGCCCCGAGCGCGTCATTGCCACCAACTTCGGCAACCAGCAGGGTTGTCGGCTTGAGGGCGGCGACCCATTCCATCTGGCTAAAGGCAATCGGGGTTGGGGCCAGGAGTCCTGGTAACCCAAGGACAAAATCAGTGATCGTGATTTTCGCCGGATCAAGCGTGGTTGGGCGAGTTGACAGTACATCCAGCAGTTTATGTCCTGGGACGGAGAGTAAAGTTGCCTGTTGGGTTGGGTTGGCTCGTTGTCCAAATCCCTGAATCGCGGCTGAATCACCCACCTTCGCCGCACAGACCGGTTTGGTGAGTTGGAGTTGACCATTGGGTGGAATGCCAGGATCTGAAATCAACGGCAAAACAATTTGTGTCCCAGCCTGTTTTGCCAGCAGATTTGGATAAGACGCGACCTGCCCGGATTGGAAAAAGGCGTTGCTTTGGAACCCAGCCGAAATACTGGCGCCAATCACAACCAGCCGGGAAAAATCGGGTGCTCCCTGGCGTGGCGCTGGTGCTTTGGGTTTGGATTTGGCCAGTAAAGCAACTGGTGCCACCTGAAGCCCAAGTATGGCCATCAGCAGGCAAGAAAAGAATACCAGTCGACGAAATTTCATGTTTCCCCCTCGAGAGTTGAACAGTGGATTAGGAACGTTAGCTTTTAGGATGAGCTGGAGTTAGTGATGACGCAGAGAGAGTTCAATCTTAGGAGTGCTGCGAGTTGAGAGCAAGTGGAATTTGACGGAATGATGTTGTGACAGGGTGACAAGGTGACAGGGTGACAGGGTGACACAGTGACCAGAATAAAAAATCATTCTCAATTCTTCCACAATCCCCAGAGTCTGACCGTTCCGTCATAGCTGCAGGAAATAGCGTGGCGGTCGCCGGGAAGGAAGGCGACTTTATAAACTTTGTCTTTGTGGCCCATACAACAGACCAGTTCCTGACCTGAAACCAGATCCCACAAGCGGATGGTGCGATCTTCACTGCCGGAAAGCGCCTGAGTGCCGTCAGCCGAAATTGCGACGCTCGTGACATAATTTCCATGTCCCAGAAAACGGGCGGCTTCGCGGCCTTCAACCAGATCCCACAGCCGCAACGTTGTGTCCTGGCTGCTTGAAATTGCTTTGGTTCGATCTGGGGAAATCGCCACACCGCTACCGATTGGCGTGGCTTTGCCTTCCAGTCGTCGCATGCGCTGCTTGGTTTCACCTCCCGAATGACCTGGATGAGAATCACCTCCGAGCACCCGCCGCCCATCAATTGAAACCCGAACGCTGATTGCTTCTGATCTGGCTGCATCCGAAAGGAGTGACTGGACTTCCTGCCCGGTTTCCAAATTCCATAAGTGCAGGTCGCCACTTAATCCAATTGACAAGGCAAACGACCCATTCGAAGCAAAGACAATATTGGCCACATTGTCGATATGACCTTGCATTCGATGGAGTTGCGTCCGGTCTTGCAATTCCCAGAGACATAAACTGCTGTCCTGACTGCCCGATAACAGCCGTTTTCCATCAGGTGAAAACGCCAGTGCCGTGACTTGCTGATGGCCTGATAAACGGTTTTGTTCCTGACCGGTGGCAAGGTCATAAATTCGGATGGCATCGTCAGTGCCGCTCACCGCCACCAGGCAACTATCAGGTGAAAAAACAGCACAGCGGTATGGAAAAATTCGCCGATTCCCGAAAGTGCTTACCTCTTTTCCAGTTTCAGTTTCGAGCAGGGCCATGGTCTTATCCTGTTTAGCTGAAACAAAGTGGCGGCCATTGGGGGCAAACGCAATGCTGGTGACGGCGGAGTGGCCCACGAAGCGCCGGATTTCTCCGACTGTAGCCGGCAAATCAAGTGGAACCGCCATCCGTTGAACGAGTTCAGCCGGTGGTGGCGGTGGCGGGACTTCAACCGTTGGAGTCGGTTCCGGCTCAATGTTTTGAACTGAAATGACTGACAGTTCAGTGACCAGCACCGGTTCGGGGACGGGGGCCGGCTCCGGCGATTGGTCTTCAATGGAAGTCAGATCCGATTCCTCAACTGCCGGGATGGTATCGGACGAATCAACCACGGCAAAAAGCTGGTCTTCAAACTGTTTGGCATCCCAGGGCCCGGTAACTGGAATCGGAAACACCCGCTCTTCAGTTGCCTTTTCAGCAGTGGGTGATGGCTCTGGTGGCTTTGGGAGTTGAGAGACGAGTGGGGCGGTGCGATCAATATCAGGCGGAGCCGTTGGGGGCACGTCAAACAAAACAACTTTTGACGGCAAATTCGGGGTAAGTGCAAAGGGGATTTCAGTTCGAATTGTCGCCGGCTCCAACAAAATCGGTGCCGTTGGGGGGGAATGAAGCGTCGGTTGGGTAATCTGACCCGAAGGTCCTGGGCTTGAGTCTTCCCGGTGCAAAAACATGACCGGATCCGCTTCAGGTGATGTTCCCTGTGAGGTTGGGGACTCTACCGTCGGGCTGAATGTGGAGCTTGACAAAAACAACTGCCGTTTATGGTGTGTGATTCGGATGAGTTCATCCGCAAATTCCTCAGCCGTGGGCCGCAACACCGCCTGTTTCGAGAGCGCCCGAAAGATCAGCGATTCAATTTCAACCGGAATTTCAGGAACATATTGTCGCAACGACGGCGGCGGATCATTGGCCTGCATCCACATCACCGCGACCAGATCGCCGTCTTGTGATTCAAATGGAAGCCGACCACTGAGCATTTGATACATCATAATGCCCAGGCTATAAACGTCAGACCGTCCGTCATAGGCTTTATTTCGAACACGTTCCGGAGCCATATATTCCGGCGTTCCCATCACAATTCCGGCCCCCGTCAGGCTCCGACCACTGACATTGGCGGCTGAACCCGAGAGTTTGGCAATCCCAAAATCCAGGACTTTCACCACTTCGCCGCGTTTGGTTTGATGGAGATAGATATTGTCCGGTTTAATATCGCGATGGACAATCCCGGCGGAATGAGCTTCGGCCAGAACATCACAGACCGGGACAATGATTTCGGTTGCCCGTTGAAGGGAAAGTTTTAATTTCTCACGCAGTTCATCAACCAGCAGCCGGCCATCGAGCAATTCCATCACCAGGTAGGCAAACCCATCCGCCGTGATGCCAAAATCGAGAATTGAAATGGCATTTGGATGGTCAATCCGGCAGGTTGAGACACCTTCAAGCCGAAAGCGTTCCAGTTCTTCAGCGGTGGCATTACTGACATTGGCATGCAGGATTTTGACCGCCACCGCCCGACCCAGCCCGAGGTGGATCGCCCGATAGACAACCCCAAACCCTCCCAGGCCGATGGGGGCTTCAAGACGGTATTTTCCGTCCAGCACAGTTCCAGATGGTTGATCAATGGTGCCCAATGACATCGAACTCACCCAACGAAGACAACAAGAAAATCAAAACCAGAGTACCTGGTCAAGTTGCAGGTGGTTTTGATTTGGGATTTCCTGGAAAATGATTCGGAGGATCGGATCTTCATTCTGAATCACAGATGGTGGTTGAAACAAGCGAAAAGTGAACTGCTCTGGGTTCCGGGTGCTTGATCTCCTTCGCGCATGTTTTTGCGCGTCAATGGCACACCATTTTCCGGTTCTGGTTTACCCACTTCAAATCAACACAGGGAAGGAACTTATGACGAAATTGATGATGGTTGCAGTCATTTTAATGAGCTGGGGGGGCTCAGTTTTGGCTCAAACTGAGATCAAGCTGCCAAAAGGAAAGTCGGTATTGGTGGATGGGCAGGTGTCGGCAGGTGAATGGGATGATGCAACGGAAATCAAAATCTCCGACCAGATTACTCTCGCCGCAAAAGCCAGCGGTGACTTTATCTTTTTCGCTGTCAAATATCCAAAGCCAACCTATTTTGGGGTTGATCTCTATGTCAATTCGGTGGCTGGTCAGTTGGTGAATCTGCATGCTTCGGCCAAACCAGGCGAACGGGAACTCAGAGATGGAAAATGGCCTGACTGGACGTGGTGGAATAACCAGGGCTGGATGGTGAATACGTCACGGGGCGTTATACCATTTGGGGTTGAGGGTATCGGGCTAAGCGCTAAGGGAAATACAATTTTTTCAATAGTTTAGCCACGCCGTAATACGAGGAGTTCATTCCAAAATAGCGTTAAGTACCTTACCGAAAATTTCCAGACATTTTAACCACGAAAAACACGAAAAACACGAAAAAGATCAACCACTTACCAAACCCAATATCTCAGGAAACTTATGACAAGGTACTTACCTTTGAACGGCGTGAATTCCTCCCCGACGAAGTCAAGGAATATCAAATCCGTCGCTCGCGATTTCCCGCCAAAACCTGGCGGGTGATGCTCGAAATTCACACCAATTCAACGATTGCCTTTCCTGAAAAGGCGGAATCGAAAAATTCCGAAAAGTGGTTGAAATTAAAGTTCTAACCCACTGCTCCAGGATAAGGATTTCAGGTCCAGAGGGGCATTATATAATAGCCGTGGGCTTCGCACCACGGCTTGGGACTGAGGGCTGAAGACTTCGGGCTGAAAAGCCCTCGGGCTCAGGGCTTGGGGCTGAGGGCTGAAGAAAGCGGCTGAAGAAATTGGTTTTATTTCATCCCTCATCCTTCATCCCTCATCCCTTCCTTTGCTCCGAGCTTGCGAGTCCTCAGCCCAATGTCTTCAGCCCCAAGCCCTGGTTCTTCAGCCCTTTCCTGGTCATCGTTTTCCCTCCAAATTGGCCCACTCTCCGGATTGAATGAAGGCTGCCCAGTAAAACGGATGTTTCCACCGGTGGCTTCTGAGCATTTGCAATTGAGTATTTTGAAGGCAATCACTGCGGCCTTCACCATTTTTGAGACGCTGATAGAGCCCGCTCATCAAGGTTTTGGCTCCAAGATCCGACACTTGCCACAGACTCATCACCTGAGATTCGCTTCCGGCCAGCATCAGTGCCCGC
Organism: Acidobacteriota bacterium; assembly: GCA_016208495.1. Taxonomy (NCBI): domain Bacteria; kingdom Pseudomonadati; phylum Acidobacteriota; species Acidobacteriota bacterium. Next base: position 263,542 of record JACQXX010000070.1, read on the forward strand.
CTCAGCCCATAGACACCATCACCCTGAATAACCTGACCCAGCGCCGTTTCGCAGGCTGAGAGCACCACGAGTTGCGTTCCCCACAAATCGAGCTGGGCGGCTTCAAGCGCGGTGAGGGTGGTTTGCCCGCTGGTCGCCGCCCCCTGGTTGGCACCGGCAAAAAAGAGTGCCGAGCGCAGCAATGGGTCTTCATTCTTCGCAAGATCAAGGTCAAATGATGGGGTTTCCAGGATGTTAACATTCCGGCCTTCAGGTTCTGGATTAGCCGTGAGTCTGGATTTCGACAAAAACACCCCATGGGTGGCTAAATGGAGAATTTGTGGGCGATGGGTGTCAATCACCGTCTGTTTCGTCGCTGCGCTTTTGGTTTTTAACACTGCCTGGGGATAGAGTTGCTGGATTTCCAACCCTTCACTGGCGGTATTGACCAGCCGGGCGAGCGGATGCAAGGAAATTCCAGCAATTTTTGGTTGTCCTCCCTGGCCATAATCCGGGTCCGCCAGCACCATCGGCGGGTTTCTGAACTCAAACCGGGTTTGCGCTCGCAACAAATCACGTCCGCTGGTGAGATAGGTCAACCGGTAGTGTTCAATTAGAAATTTTCCTTGCCTGTCAATCAGTGCCCCAAACGGCAGCACATTGAGTGCCCCATCGGGCGAGAGCAACAGGCGTTTGTCACCTGGTACTTTTTCAAGGATGGGGTGCATCACTTTCTGGTGGAGCTTCTGGGCGAGGATTTTGAGAGTTTGAGGGGCGTCCTTCTCACCGGGAAGATTGAATACCTGGCCGAGTGGAATTTTTTTGAGCAGTGCATTCCGAAAGTTATGGGTCAATTTGTCAATTGCTTCGACCTCTCCCAAATCCACCCACTGCGGATTCCCGGTGCTGGCAAGGATATACCCCACATAATGGGGTGTTCCATATCTTTTTATTTTTGAGTCATAGGGGGCGTAGGTGACGAACTCAACCAGTACCGCGTCCGCTGGAATAGCTTTCTGAATCAGTTCCAATGTGATGGGCTGAGTTTGCACTTTATATTCAGCACTTCGGATACTGACTCTGGCTTCGGCTTGCTCTGCTTTCTCAGTTAACTCTTTGAGTTGGGCTTGATGAGCCTGGGGACCTTCGCGTCCGGGCCCGCGAAGGGAAACCGTGGCGAGTTGTTGTTTGGCACTGGCCAGATCGTCGAGCAATTTTTGGTCTTCGGGAGCGGCATATCGTCGCAACGTGGTGAGGCTGGCCGTCATCGCGTCAAGCCCACGGCCTTTTCGGCGCAACGCCGCCAGCATCGCTGCTCGGAGTGCCTCCAGGTTAGCTGGCGCATAGTTGACATGGAGCGAAATTGCGAGATCCATAAACCGGAGGGTCTGGTTTAAATACAACAACTTCTGGCGCTCAGAGCCCGTGACCAGGTTGTGGGCAAAATCACGTTCCATTGTCTCGTTGGCCTGGGTTTGATAGGCAATCGCCTGTTCGATATGGTTTTGCCCGAGGGAAACCAGTGCCAGCTCTTTCAGTGTGTGAGAAATTGATGGGTGATCAGGGCTCAGCACTTTTTTCCTGACTACCAGTGCCTGCTGAAACATTTTTTCCGAGGTTTGATAGTCGCCTTTGGAAAAGAAGGTCATTGCATAGTTGGAGAGGTTATTGTTAGTTAACACGTGATCCGGTCCCAGTGTTTTTTCAAAAATGACCGCGGCCTGCTGAAAAGACGAGTCAGCCTGGGGGTAGTCACCCAGGAAATTATAGACCCCACCGAGATTGCCCAGGCAAACGGCCACTGTTGGGTTTTCCGGCCCCAGTACTTTCTTTCTGATTTCAAGCGATTTTTGATAATAAGGAATCGCGCGGGCGTAGTCTCCTTTGTTGACATATAAACTCGCCAGATTGTTGAGACTGATCGCCACCCCCACAGTTTGGGGACCTAGCAGTTTTTCCTTGATCGCCAGCGACCGCTCAAACAACGGTTCAGCCTTGGCAAAGTCGCCTTTGTTTCGATACAACACCGCCAGATTGTTGAGGTTGATGGCCACTTCCGGATGTTCGGACCCAAATGCCTTCTCGTTGATGGCCAGTGCCCGTTGATAGAGTGGTTCTGCCTGGGCGAAATCTCCCTGATTGCTCAGGAACTCGGCCAGATTGTTGAGACTCTGTGACACCAGCGGATGATTGGAGCCAAACGCCTTTTCCCTGATTGCCAGGGCTTTTTCAAATGCCGGCAATGCCCGGATGAAGTCACCTTTGGCTTGATAGAGCCCCGCCAGGTTATTGAGGCTTTCAGCCACATCCGGATGGTGAGGGCCAAGCTTCTTTTCGCGAATGGCCAGCGATTGCCCAAACATCGGTTCCGCTTTGGCAAGGTCGCCTTTGGTTTTATTGAGCCAGCCCAGATTGTTGAGAATTGTGGCGACTTCGGTGTGTTCGGGTCCGAGGACTTTTTCATAAACCAGTCTGGCCCGTAGCAAGAGTGGCTCGACTTTGGCAAGCTGGCCACGTTGGAAATACAGATACGCCAGGTTGTTAACGCAATCGCCCACCAGTTTGCTTTCCGGTCCATCCGTTTTTTCAGCCATCGCCAGTGCTTGTTGAAAGAGTATTTCCGCTTTGGGGAAATCGGCTTTGGTTTTGTAGAGGATTGCCTGTTGGTTAAGTGTGCGGGCAACGGATGCGGATTCCGCTCCCACGGTTTTTTCCTTGATCGCGAGCGCCTGCTGAAATGAAACTTCAGCCTGGTCGTAATCTCCCTTATCTCGATGGAGAATCCCCAGCATATGGAGGCACTCACCCCGGAGCGGATGTTCCAGGCCGAGTGTTTTTTCACATTTTTCCAGTGCCTGGGCCGCCAGTGTCAGGCTGTCATCATACTTTCCCTCGCCAAAGCGTTTTTCAACCTCACCGAGCAGCGTTTCAATGTCATGGAATGCCCGATCCTGGTCGGTGGCGACCCGCAAGACTTTGACCTTGAGTTCATATATGCCGGAAGGCGCGGTTTTATCCAGTGAGAGGATTTCCAGGCGATACTCTCCGGAAGTTGAAAGAATAGCGGAAAGCAATTCTGTTCCTTCCTGGCCAGTTGGTGAATCTCTTTCCTCAACGGTTTTTCCCTCTGGACTGACCAACCGCACGACAACATCAATCCCTTTTTGGTTCACCGCCACATTGAAAAAGTCGCCGGCTTTCAGGGGAATCTGAAAGGCGCGGGTCTCACCGCCTTTGAGTTCACCTGTTTCCATGGTTCCTTCACGGAGTATGGTTGATTGGATGAATATCGCTGTATTTGAAGGGTTTAGCGGCTTTCGATGAGTATTGGTTGATGAGGTTGTCAGGTGAAAGCTACCGAAGAAAACACCGAGTACAAGGCCAATCGAAACGAATCTCAGATGACGAGGCATGATTTCTCCTTTGGATTCGATCTCAGAGGGAAATTCAGGCAGGTTATGCAGGAGATAGTGAGGGTATCGTGCCTTAGCGCTTCCCGTCCAGGTTGATCCAGTGCACCTGGCAATGATGATGGTTTGGGAGGCTGGTTGCGAGGGGAACGTTCAGAGTTCAAGCTTCAGCTTGTTTGAAGTGCGTTGAAGCCATTGTTTGGGAACAACATTGAACCGATAGACCCTGGAAAGGATCAGACCCGAAGTTTACTCAAACACCACGTTGGCATACACATCGGCCAGCGCCAACTGACAGTCAATGGCTTCCAGCGTGAGAACTGCTTCAGGGCTGCCCACGTCAAACCGTTTCCACGCACCGGTTTCCTGTCTGACGAAGCGAGTGATGTGCGGTGCATTTTGGGCGACCAGCAGATATTCCCGCACGCTTTCAAGTGCCTTGTAGGCTTCAAATTTTTCTTTCCGGTCAAAAGCTTCCGTTTGAGGCGAAAGCACTTCGACAATGAGCACCGGGTTGGTCAGAAGGCCAATTCCCTGGATTTTTTCAAATTGAGCTTCATCACAGGCAACACTCGCATCAGGATAGCGATAGGGGGAAGGATTGGTGTCTTGATTGGTATTTCAGCGCTGAAAGCTTCACATTGCCTTTTTTTCAACTGGCTGTGGAGTTCAGCAAAAATATTACCCGCGATTCGTCCGTGCTGTTCACTCCCACCGCTCATGCAGAAAATCTCGCCGGTGTAGTATTCATAGCGGGCATCACCGACGCGTTCCAGTGCAAAGTATTCATTCAACGTGTAGAAGTGTTTGGGTGGAGAGGGAGCTCTTGGCATAGTTTACAGAGCAGGTGAGAAAGTTTTCAAAGCATTGATTTATCAATCAGGCGTAGATCAACCGCCCCTTCGGTTCCGGAATCGGACGCCCAAGTTCTCTGGCAGTTTCAATCCATTCGCGGATGATCACTTCAGCATTGGTTACAGCCTCGGTGTAGGTCGCCCCATCAGCCATACAGCCAGGAAGCTCCGGGACTTCCACCAGGAATGCCTGATCATTCTCACTCCAATAAATGATCATTTCGTAACGGGGTTGATCGGTCATTTTTGCGCACCTCCAAGTAATAACATTCCGAACCTGTTTTACTTGATATGCTTTCGCTTTCACTCCAAGTGGTTGTAAGTTAAGGATTTCTTCGACGCCTTCTTTGGTATAGATGTGATGGCTTCCTCGAATGCGTTCGTCAAACCCTAAAGAGAGAAGCAAATGACATAATCCACTAAACTGAATGTTGTCATCCGAATGCCCTGTTAACACTTGAAGCAAGAGTTTATCAGATTTGCCCATAGCAAGTATTAAAGCAGGTCCTATCCTTGGAGAGTATTTGATGATGGAATCGTCATCTTACCTCAGACAGAACGCCGTTTCGAAGGATTTGGCGCTCTGTTGCAGACCGGGAAAATTCAAAACTTCGGAATTACTGGGAGATGGCCAGTACGGCTGCATAGACATCCTGGACCACCATCGCCATTCGCGGGTAATCGAGTGTGTCGGCGGTATCGCGGGCGGTATGGTAGCGGTTGTTTCGAAAAAATGCCGTATCGCTCACCATCACGGCGCTGTATCCGGCTTCCCAATAATTCAGATGGTCGGAAAAGTCGAGTCCTTCAATGGTTGCCGGAGCGTTGATGGAATACACCGGGAGTTCCGACCCGGTGAGCATGGCCTCCTTGATTTTGCTCACCAGATTACCTTCGCCCAATCTTCCGACGACTGAAATAAAGTTGCCTTGTGACGGGTAAACTCCTTTGAGAATTGCCAGCGGGTAGTGCTGACTGTCGGGGGCGTCACTGAAATATCCGATCATTTCCAAAGAAAACATAACCCGTATTGGGATACCTGCTTTTTTGAGCGAGGCGGCATGGATGGCGCTCCCCATGAGTTTGGTGCGGAAGTACGGTGGTTCTTCCAGTGTGTAGGCCACCAGCTCGACCCGCATCGGCAACTGAGCTTTGCCCAGCAGATAGCCAAGTTCAATCAGTCCAGCCACTCCGCTGGCATTGTCGTCGGCTCCCGGCAAAGCCTCACACGCATCGTAATGCGCCCCGACCACGATTCGCTCTTTGGTATCCGGCCCAAACAGCGCGATCACGTTACGGTAGGTTTTCCCGCCGGCTTCAAATGGCTGATCCGAGACAATTCCTTTGGCCTGAATGAATTCCTGGCGGATATATCCAGCCACCCGGCCAAGATTGGCCGGGTGGCTCTCATCCCGTGGGCCAAGACCTTCCGACACCATCCGGACATGGGCTTCAAGCCTCGCCGGTTGAACTTTGGGCAGAGACTGGTTGACCTGGATGGTGCCAAAAACCGGCTGAGTCACCGTGCTCCAGATGATCAAAAGCAGAATACAAAATCCCAAGCCGAGCCCTGCCAGGAAAATCCGAATTCGTTTCCGGCGTTTCGTTCCATCATTCCATAGCGTTTCGTTTGAGGTGGTCATAGTCCATTTCCTTATTGCCCGCCGGATGAACCTTCCGATTTACCTTTGAAGGTCAGGCCCTGTTTGCGAGTGTTGTAGATGGCATTTTCGCGAAAGTACTGTTGCCCGCGCTCAAAACTCCGGCTGTCGCTGTGGTCACGAATGGTGGCTTCAGTCAATTTTGGAATGGTTTTCATGCCAAGAAATCCCTCGGGCTTGAGAATTACTGCTCCACAGAGTACAACCCAGGTGAACAGTTGATTGGTACCAGTAAAAATGAATCAAGAGGTTATGTCATGCAATATCCAGTTTTTGTGCAAAGTCATTCGAGCCATCAATTTGTTGCTTCAGTTGTTGGATTTCCCAATTGTGTGGCTCAAGGACAAACTCGGGAGGAAGCCATCGCCAAAGTCAAATCGGCTATTGAAGAGCAACTTTCGCAGGGGGAACTCATTGTGGTTGAAGTTGCTTCGAAAAGTGACCCATCTTTACCCAATCCCTGGTTGAAATATATGGGGATATTTGCTGATGACCCAACTTTCGATGATTTTTTGGAGGAGGTTTCTGCTTATCGACGGCAAATGGATACCCCTGAAATTGGATTCCCCGACCATGTTTTATCTTAAAGCGTGAGAATTAAACTACTTTCAAAGATATAACTCCGTTGCCGAAAGGTCACTTGAGCTTGACACTTCCGCCCGGAGGGCGATGGAAAGTAGCCGGTGGCAAGTGTCGCTTTGGACACGCGGCCACCGGAAAGAGTCGCCATTAAGGGTCGCGCCCGGATGGGCGCTGGATTAACTTCAAGTTGGGTGACATTCGTTGGATGATAATCGGACTTCTGGTGCAGCGCCCTACCGGGCGCGAACGCTTCGCGGCTTGCGTTCCGGTGGGTGCGCCTCAAAGCAGGCTTCCACACCGGCTAATTTCCGTCGCCCATCCGGGCGAAAACCGACCTTTCTGCAACAGAGAAAGATCTAAGGCAGTGTAAAATATCAAAAGCCCGCCAGGATTGGCGGGCTTTTGATTTGATTGGCGCACCCGGAGAGACTCGAACTCCCAACCCTCAGATCCGAAGTCTGATGCTCTATCCATTGAGCTACGGGTGCAGATGATGTGACTTTTTAGGGAACAGTCAGTGATTGAACTGGGTTTCTACTGTACTATTGGCCACCCTGTCAATAATCTTTTTAGCTTCATCCAGAAGGAACATATCTTTGTGAGTCAGTCAAACCGTGGTGCGGACCACCTTTCAACGGGCCAGATAACCGGCGTGTATGCCGCGCTGCTGGCGGTTCAGCTCTTTTTTGGAATCAATTATTACGCATCGAAAGTTGTCCTCTCAGAAATTCCTCCGCAGGCATGGGCGGGTATCCGGGTCACATCGGCGGCGGTGATACTGTTGTTGATTCATTCGCTGTTTGTCCGGCGCTATCCAGCCCGTGAGGATCTGCGCTGGTTTGTCGGGTTCGCTCTTTTTGGCATTGTCATCAATCAAATTTTGTTTGTCGAAGGGCTGGCACGCACAACACCGACTCATTCGGCGATCATTGGAACGACCATTCCGGTGATGACCCTGATCTTTGCGGTGCTGCGTGGGGAAGAGCACTTACGGATGTTGAAAATCCTGGGCGTTGTGCTTTCCCTGAGCGGTGTGTGCTGGCTGCTGGGGATTCATCGGTTTCAATTCGAGTCACAACAACAGTTTGGCGACATTCTGACCTTTCTCAATTGTGTCTCCTTTGCTTTTTTTCTGGTTCTGAGCCGCAACGTCGTAGCCAGGTACGATGCCCTGACTTCGACCACGTTCCTGATGGTTTTCGGGGCGATTGGTGTTGACCTGGTGTGCGCCAAACCACTTTTTCTCTTCTTCTCAACTCAGGTGTCGAAGGTGTCAGCCAGCGCCTGGTGGCACGTCGCCTATGTGATTGTCTTCCCGACGGTTTTGACCTATGGGCTCAACTACTGGGCACTCAAACGGGTGGATGCCTCGATGGTCGCGGTGTTTATCTACATTCAGCCAGTGGTTGCCGCCAGTCTGTCAGTGCTTTTTCTTGGCGAAACCATCACTGTGAAACTGGTGGGCAGCACGATTCTGGTCTTTACCGGAGTGCTCCTGACGATGCAGCAGACACAGCAGTGGGTGAGTCAGTGGAGTTCGATATTGGGAAGAAAGGCTGACTCCTCATTGTCACTTGAAGAAAGTGTCCCACCCTGTTAGTTCGCTATATATGCTTTAAAACACATTGTTTATGGGGTTAAAGTGAGATTGCGGGCAGGCACTGGTCTGGAAAGTATGGTAATTTTTTTCGGCAAATATTCTAAAAACCCCAGTGTTTGCAGATCTCATCTTTGATTAGGAAATGGTTGATTGATATATGAGCGCACTTCTTGCAGAGAATTCCTATCGTCCAATTTCAAGGCCACGAAGTTCACATTTGCAACTTGTACTGCCAGATTCGGTTGCTCTGCCTGAGACTGGATACTTTCGGGCAACACTCAACATTCCTGGTATCCATGTTCCTGAACAAACCTTTGAACTGCAAAAAAAGGGAAATCTGGTTCAACTCAGGAACCAACCTGAACACCATCATCCGCTGGTAAGCATTGAATTTACTGTAAATCCTCAAAATGGAATTCCTTCCATTGCCTCGGCATCTATCGCTTTGGCTCGTACAACACTCCGTGATGAGTTGTGTTACACCCGATATTTATTGGCACTGAACACGGCTCAGGAATGTTCTTTTGAATTTGGCAAATCTTCCCTCAAACTCCATTTTCCGCCGTTGCCTGAAGACGAATTGAAGAATTTCAAAGGGCGGGCAGCTATTTGCCGCAAGCTACTGTTTGTTGAGCAGTGTTTTACACGACCTGGACAAAGCTTCTTTACCCTGCCTGAAGGGACACTCAATCAAGCTGAAGTCCGGGCAATTGAATTTGCTTTTCGGGCTTGTTCAGAAGGTGAGTTTTCCGTCCGAGCTGGACGTTTTGAGATTCTTTTGAATTCCCTGGACTCAATAGATTTGGAAGAAACCCCTTTTTCCGAGCCGGGCGCGTTCGAAATGCTCCTGGATGAAAAAAGTCAGGGCCCAGTCGAAGTGTTTGGCAAGCGGTTACCTTTGGGACCCATGATAATTCAGATTTCACACGCAGTGCTTGAAAATTCAGAAGTTATCGAGCCGCTTCGTCAAAACCAGGGTGTTTCCACAACCCTACGGCTGGTCGTTGTGGATAATCAAATGCACTACAAGTTTCCTAAACGTGTTTCAAGATTATCGAAAACCCCAAGCTCCCGACTCAACTTCTTTCGAAAGCGATTGGCTGCTGAAGAACCTCCGGAAATTTCATCGCTGCTTGACCTGCCCTTAGAAGAAGAATTGACGCGTGAAGAAGCCACAAAAGCTGCCGGCAACTGGCTTTTCCATGGTCCGTTGCCGAATTACTTTGTGCCCGGGCAGGCGCAAAGTCGAGACTCCCAAACCTGGCTGATTCCCATCTGGCTCATGGACGAAGGCAAAACAAAGGGTGTTGAACAGGTTGGTGAAATGCTTGTTCACAAAAGAACTGGGGAAATTTTAAGTCATCCAATCATTGAAGAACTTTTAACGCGCCTGCTGGAACGAACACCTGTACCCCAACTGCCAGATCCAGAAGTTTTAAAACTTTCCAAAATTCGGGCACTTCCCCAGGATCAAATGAGGTTGAGTGAGCTTCTTGTACTGAACCGTGAGGGAGAGTTGGACGAAGAAGGAGAACATTCACTTGATGAAATGATGAGGCGGTATAACCTGGGTCTTCTTTATAAGTCAGAAGCTTTAAAAGAGGCTGTACAAAGGGGGTTGCGTGAGCCGCTCAGATAAGAGTCGGAGGGCCTATCTCGACCCAGAGACCAAACGAAAAGTCCGGGAAATCCACCATGACCAATGTTCTTACTGCCAGGTCCAACAGCAATTTGTGCCTGATCCATTGGAATTTGAGCACATTACCCCTGTGAGCAAAGGGGGATCAAATCAAGTAGAAAATCTGTGTCTTTCGTGCGGCAATTGCAATCGCCACAAGGCCAGTAAAACACAGGGAGTTGATCCTGAAACAGGCCAACTCACCGATCTTTTCAATCCAAATACGCAAGTTTGGGACGAGCATTTTAACTGGGATGAAGAGAGCATTTATCTTATTGGCTGTACTCCAACAGGAAGGGCCACAATTGAAGCACTTCATATTAACAAAGTTGAGTTTGCCATTACTGCCCGTCATCATTGGGTAAAGGCTGGCTGGCATCCTCCAAAAAAGTAATCATTGCCTGACAGGAGACATCAGCATGTCAAGTCGCTTATCCCAAACTCAATTATCCCAGGTTGTTTCAGAGGTCACCCGACTGGCGCATCAGCGTGAGGAACTGGAGCGCTCCACGTTGGAACGCGCCGAGGTCGAGCGGATTTTGCGTGAACTGGACCTGCCGGCGGAATTGCTTGATGATGCGATGGTTGAACTGGAACGCCGCGAACTGGTCGTTCAGCAAAAGCGCTCCAAAAATCGAATGATCATGGCAGTAGCGGCGCTGGTGCTGGTGCTGGTGCTCGGTGTTGGATGGATCTTCTATCTCCAAAGCGCTGCACTTGGGCGCGTCAATGCCGAACCGGGCCAGATTACCCTTGGTGCCAATGATGCACGGGCGGTGCAGGTCATCAACAAACAGGCAAACAGTGAAGTGTTTAATCAGGTCGTCTTGCGCGACGCTCCTGAAGGCAAAGAACTCAACTTGAAATGCAAATGGTATGATCCGACGGGCAAGGTCTATCGGGAAAACACCTACCGCACCAAAACAATTGATAAGTCAGTCTGGCCAACCCACTGCAAATGCCAGCTTGGTTCGGATGCGGCTTCAGGGACCTGGAAAGTTGAGCTTTCGCTTGAAGGCCGGGTCATCAGCACGACCACCTTCACAGTAGAATGAAGAATGAAGAATTGAGAATGAAGAATGAAGAATGAAGAATGAAGAAAAAGAACTTAATACTTGTATTCAAATGAATAGCCTTTCCTCATTTGACCAGGATATTTTCCGTCCCTCACCCCTTTTTCCATGAAAGCCATTCTCGGCAACTGGAACCCTGCCAAATCTTCAGAACCAATAGCCATCTGGGCCAAACTGCGTGGTCGTTTCGGGCAAACCTGGAATTTTGAAGCACTTTCTTGGAACCCGGAACCCGCCTTTTCTCAACTTGCCTGGCAAGGTCAGGTCACAGTTCAAAAATCGGTGCAGAATATCCGTTTTTTCGTCAGTGCTTCCGGTGTGGGATCCAAAGCTGATATGGTCGGTGAAATAACCGCGAGAGGGCTGCGGCTTGAAAGCGATTCATTTGGCCGGGTGCCGCTCTTCTGGACCACACACAATGGTTCAATCTGGTTTTCAACCGAACTCTCTTTGCTCATCGAAGTAACGGGCCGTTCAGTGGTTGATCCACAAGGTTTGTATGGCTATGCCTGCTTTTCATACGTGCCCGCACCGTTGACCCCAATCGAAGGTATTGCTGCTGTACCTGCTGGGGAAACACTCTGCTGGCAGGCACCGACTGGTACTCTGGAGAGCACTGAAAAAACAATTGTTCGGAAATCCCTGCGCACCCACGAATGGTGCGAAGATCGAGTGACGGCTGATGATGAAGATTTAGCCGTTTCAGCACTTCGTCGGCTATTAACCGAAGCCATTGAATCCCAGGTGACAGATGTTTCCAGCAACCCGGTCGGGGTATTCTTGTCTGGAGGATTGGATTCATCCATTGTTGCTGCCCTTCTGGTCCGGGCTGGGGTAAAAGTCAAAGCCTATTCGCTTGATTTTGGTAACTATGGATTGCCGGAACTTGAATTTGCTGAAGCAGTTGCCAGTTATTTGAGAATTCCGCTGGTGAAAGTTCCAGCCCACCCAAAGCAGATCCGGCAGGCACTCGAAGCAACGGTTCATTCGCTGCAGCTTCCATTTGGTGACGGGGTCACCGTGCCATTGTATTTGCTCGGGCAGGCTGCCAGCCGGGATGTGCAGATCGTGTTTAACGGCGAAGGCGGCGACCAGCTTTTTGCCGGATGGACCAACAAGCCGTTGATTGCGGCTGGAGTCTATCAAGCATCGGCAATGGATGAATTGCGTTTGATGAGTGAATATCTGAAAACATTTCACCGACTGCAAGGCTATGAATCTTCTGTGTTTACCGATCACATGCTGACAGCGTTGGGTGATTTATCCCCGATTGGGTGGATTCAACCGGCTTTGGATGGAGGGTATTGCCAGTCATTCTTACATCGAATGCGCCGGGCCGGGCTGATGCTGAAAGGTGCCCAAAACATCCAGCCTCGCGCAACGCGTCTGGCCTGGGTGCACGGACTGGACGTGCGATCCCCTTTTTGTTCCTATCCTTTAGCTGAATGGACGTTTCAACTTTCTGGGGAACTCTGTTTGCGGGGCCCCTGTGAAAAATATCTGCTCAAACGCGCGGTTGAGCCGTGGCTTCCGGGAGAAATCGTCTGGCGAGAAAAGCGTGGCATGGGAGTACCGTTAACTGAATGGTGCCTGGGACCGCTTTGGGGAAAGCTTGGATGCTGGTTAAATACAAACACACTTGGCGCTGAAGACCACTGGCAAGCGGACCTTCCGCTTCGAGTCGCATTGGGGCAGTTCAGCGGGCACATTCAGGGACGCCGGATTGGTGAAATCTTGTGGTTACTTCTGGTCTGGCAGGTCTGGCGCAAAACCGTGGCTGGTGAGAAACTCTGGTCGCAACCGCTGCGAAGCCCCTTTCGCATGCCATTTCCAATTTTACGGTTTCTGGAGCGTGCCCTGGTTGAATAAGAACGGGTTCCGGGTTCCGGGTTCCGGGTTCCGGGTTTTCGAAACTAAACAGGGTTTGGGGGTGAAGACATCGGGCTGAAGAATTGGTTTTATTTCATCCCTCATCTTTCATCCCTCATCCCTTCAATTGCCCCAAGCCCGAGGCATTGATATGAATTCACGTCACCGACCATTTTCGATTGAAACGGCTGAGATGCTGCTGGAGCAGTATGGCTCACCACTCTATGTCTATGATTCAGAAGTTTTAAATGAAACTCTCCGGCATATTACCCAGGCGGTGGCATACGCCAGGACGCGATTTCACTTCGCCAGCGTCACCAATGGGAATCTGGCCCTGCTGAAGATCTTCAAAGATCATGGTTGGGGACTCCATGCCAATACTCCGGGTGATGTTTTTTTGGGACTCCGGGCCGGGTTTGATCCACGGGAAATTGTGTTTAGCGGTGGGAATCTGACTCGTGATGAATTTGAACAAATGCTCCGGTGGCAGGTCGCAACGCTGAATCTGGACAGTCTCGATCAATTGCGGTCATTGATTGATGTGTATCGCAACTGGTCTGAGAAAAAATACCTGCCGCGTCTTGGTTTTCGATTAAACCTGCCTGACCTGACTGGAAAAACACGAACTGGAGTTTCTCCAGCTGAGTTTCCGGCGGCACTTGAACTCACGAAGAATTCTGAACTCCAGGTGACGGGCCTTCATTTTTATCGGGGCACAGGGACAAATTCGACCACCTCATTTACCAGCGTCATTGCCGAAGTTTTGAAAGCCGGGAAACAGTTGCCAGCCTGGAGCTATCTCGATTTTGGCGGAGGCTTTGGATATGCCTACCATGCTGACCGTCCAGGGTTTGACTGGAAAATGTTTGGTGACGAACTCACCCGTCAGCTTTCAGCGTTGAACCAGCCTGTTGACCTCGTTATTGAACCTGGACGGGCCGCGATTGCCAGATGTGGAACGTTGTTAACTCGTGTGGTCTCAGTCAAATGGCAGGGAGATCGCCAGATTGTCGGAACCGATACCACGGTTGGAAACATTGCGGTCCTTAGTGTTCACGGAGGCCATCGGGAAGTCTGCTTCTGGAAAGACAGTTCCGCGCCACGGTTTTCCACAGATGTGTGCGGAAATTCGACGTTCTCGCGTGATTATCTCAGTCGTGATGCGCAATTGCTGGAATTAAAAGCCGGGGATGTGCTGGGAATTCTGGATGTCGGTGCTTATGGATATGCGATGTCGTCGCATTTTCTCCACCGTCCGCGACCGGCTGAAGTGCTGTTAGGGCAGGGAAGCCCACGTTTGATTCGCGAACGGGAAGGGTATGAGATCTTACTCAATGGGCAGCTCTGCCGTAAAGAAAAAGTAGAATTCTGACATTTTTGTTTAGATAAGAGTATATTTAGTTAACAATGTCAGGGGGTAAGCAGGTTGAACAGATGAAACTGGGTTTGTCCCATAATCCATAGAAAGTTTCCTTCTATGAGCAAGCATATTCTTGAAGAAATCAACCCACGAGTTTTAGGGGCACGACTGCAAGATTCACGTCGAGCTTCTGGACTGACTCAACAGGCAGTTGCCGAGCAATTGGGAATTGCCAGGACCACTCTGGTTGCAATTGAAAAGGGCGAACGCCGGATAACTTCCCATGAACTCCTGACACTGGCCAATCTGTATGGGCGTTCTTTAGCTGAGTTTGTCGGGCGTCCAGTAACTGAAAAGAGCTTTATTCCACAATTTCGCGCCAGTTGGGGGAAAGAAATTGAAGGGGATGCCGGGCTTGCGGAGGCAGCTATTCGGTTACAGCAGTTTGCTCAAAATTATATTGAACTTGAGGCACTGTGTGGAATGCCTCTGGCAAAGTTTTACCCACCTGTTTACGACACAACAGGGCGAGTACCCGAACAAGCTGGGGAAGACATTGCAACGGCGGAGCGCAACCGGTTGGGGCTTGGAGATGGGCCCGTAAATAACCTGCGGGAACGCTTTGAAACGGATATTGGTCTTCGGATTTTCTATTTTCCAATGCCATCGGAAGTTTCTGGTGTTTTTGCCTTCACTGATGAGTTTGGTGGGTGTATCGGGGTCAATTCAAAGCACCCATTGGAGCGATGTAACTGGTCGCTGGTTCATGAATATGGGCATTTTCTGACGACCCGGTATCAACCTGACATCACCTTTCAAATGGCCGCGAAACGGAATTCAGTCAATGAGCGTCTGGCTGATGCTATCACGGCCAATTTCCTGATGCCGGCGAGTGGGCTCAATCGCCGGTTTTCCGAGATTCATCGCATGAAAGGGAATGTCAACGTGGCTGATATTTGTACGTTGGCTCATTTGTATCAAGTGAGTTTTCAGGCCATGGTTCGCCGGTTGGAAGATTTGAAGCGGTTGCCTTACGGAACCTGGGATCGCTTGCTGGTTGAAGGCTTCAAGCCACGACAAGCTCAACAATTACTTGGATTGCAGTCCCACGAATCTGAGATTCAGCCATTTCCAACTCGCTATCTACAGCTTGCCGTGATGGCATATCACAAGGAAGACCTCAGCGAGGGGCAACTGGCTCGAATTCTTGATACTGACCGGATCACGGCACGGACCATTGTGGAGGAAATGAGTAATCGTATTCTTGCCGAACAAGATCAGGACTTTGGGACGCTGCAAGTGGATTTGAGCACGCCACTTGGGGGAAGGTAGGTGTGGTTTGAGTTCCCAAAGGGTCGTTCTTGATGCCTGCGTTTTGATCAATCTGATTGCCAGTGGTGAAATTATTTCAATTCGGCGGGCAATCGAAATGGATTTTATGATTTGCCCGGTGGTGGAAAAAGAAAGTATCTCGTTGCAAACAGGAGATCCTCTTTCACCACGACAGTTGATTGATCTTGCCCCTTTTATCCAATCAGGGGTATTGGGCATCCGGGAACTTACAGATCAGAGCGAAGAAGGGCTTTTTGTTGATTATGCCGCCAGGCTCGATGATGGAGAGGCAATGTCCCTGGCAATTGTTCATTCAATCGGTTGCAAACTGGCAACTGATGATGCCAAGGCACGGAAAATCTTCCTTCAGACGATCAATCAACCCGACCAATTGCTGTCAACCACTGAAATAATTCGACAATGGGCAGAGAAAGAAGGGGTCACCCAGTCATACCTGAAGGCTGTTTTGCTGGCGATTCAACAAAAAGCCCGTTTTTTTCCTTCAAAAAATGACCCTAATTGCAAATGGTGGTTTGATGTTCTTGCTCAGTAGCCAGTAAGTCCAAGATTTTCAATTGATTGCAAAAAAATATGGAGTGCGCCAGCAAGAAGACGCACTCCACAAAATTTTATCCAAGGTTTGATTGAGCCTCTGTATCTGGCAAGATCAAATCCCCGCCTCCAAATCAGTTTTACACCAACTCTGACTTGCGGAAGAAGAAAGCCACTTCAATGGCGGCATTTTCTTGCGAATCTGAACCGTGGCTGGCGTTGCGTTCAACGTCGGTGCCAAAGTCGCCGCGAATCGTGCCTTGTGGGGCATTCTTTGAATTGGTTGGCCCCATCAGATCGCGCCAGGCTTTGACGGCGTCTTCTTTTTCGAGTGCCAGGACCACTGACGGTCCAGAGGTCATAAAGCCGACCAGATCTTTAAAGAAGGGACGTTCGCTGTGGACAGCATAAAACCCTTCGGCATCAGCCTGGGTCATGTGGATCAGACGCATTCCACGCACTTTAAATCCATTATCCAGAATGCGTTGCAAAATGTGACCAGCGTTTCCGGCTGCCACGGCATCCGGTTTAATGATTGCAAATGTTAATTCAGTAGCCATTCGGTAAGTAAAACTCCTTAATCAAGAATGAAGAGAATGAAGAATGAAGAAAGTGGTTAGTGGTTAGTGGTTAGTGGTTAGAAATCAATACCTTCCAAGAGCCAGCTTAGTGGTTAGGAATCAATACTTTCCAAGAAACAACCACTAACCACTAACCACTACTACTTAGTGTCCAAGAACTTCGGCAACTTTCTTTCCAATATCCGCCGGGCTGTTCACGACGTGGATGCCGGCTGCGGTCATGGCCGCCATTTTCTCAGCCGCTGTGCCTTTGCCTCCGGAAATGATGGCGCCAGCGTGACCCATCCGACGTCCGGGAGGTGCGGTTTGTCCGCAAATGAAGCCCACGACCGGTTTTTTCATTTCGTCTTTGACAAACGCGGCGGCTTCTTCTTCAGCCGAACCACCAATTTCGCCGATCATCACCACGGCATCAGTATCCGGGTCATCGTTGAAAATTCGGAGCGCGTCAATGTGCTGAGTTCCAACGATTGGATCGCCGCCGATACCAATGCAGGTTGACTGGCCCAGGTCGAGGTTGGTCAACTGGTGAACTGCTTCGTAGGTTAATGTCCCGCTACGTGAAACCACACCAATTCGGCCTTCGCGATGAATATGAGCGGGCATGATCCCAATTTTGCACTTGCCGGGCGAGATGACACCGGGGCAATTTGGCCCGATCAGGCGGACACCTTGTGATTTCACATAGGCAAATGCCCGCATCATATCTACCGTTGGAATGCCCTCGGTGATGCAGACAATTAACGGAATCCGAGCTTCAGCCGCTTCCATGATGGCGTCAGCCGCAAATGGCGGTGGCACATAAATGACGGAGGCATTGGCGCCGGTTTCGCGGACGGCGTCTTCCACCGTGTTAAAAACCGGGATCCCTTCGTGAGTGGTGCCGCCTTTGCCGGGGGTGATTCCTCCGACAACTTTGGTTCCATACGCGACCATTTGCAGGGTGTGAAACGTGCCTTCTTTTCCAGTAATACCCTGGACGATCAGGCGGGTGTGTTCATTGACAAGAACGCTCATGATGATTGCCCTTTCAGGTGAGTGGTGAATTTCGTGAAATCTGGAAGTCAGAAAAAGAAAAGGTGACTGTTTAGCGGGTGTTGAGACTTTTGGCAAGCGACTTTTGAATGAAGAAGCCATCTAGTGGTTAGTGGTTAGTGGTTAGTGGTTAGAAATCAATACTTTCGAAGAAGTATCAAGCACCAGAAACCAGGCGTCAGAAACCAGGAACTAACCACTAACCACTAACCACTAACCACATTCTGCATTCTTCATTCAAAAAAGACTGAATCTCAGACGGATGTAGCGTCGAGGTGATTGCTGGATGTCATAGAGCGTTTTGAAGGCTTCGGTTGTGGTGTCAGCCAGCGAATTTTTCAACCGTGGGTCCTGCAAATATTTACCAATGGTTCCTTCTCCAGCTTTGACTCCATCTGACAGGCGTTTGATTCGAGTACGGAGTTCGCGGACATCCTGTTGGAACTTTGGGTCGTGGGCTAACTTGCCGATTGAGCCGTTACCTGCTTTGTAGCGCTGGTTGAGTTTATCAACCAGTTGTCCCAGTCGTTGATAGGTTTCGGCCATACGGGTCAGTCGGTCGGCCAGCTCTTGATCTTGATAAGCTTTTCCAAGGGTTCCTTTTCCGGCGACAACTTGATCGGCAATTTTCATAATCAGCGAACTCAGGCGATCCAGTCGTTTGCGGAATTCCAGGCTGCGGAGTTTTCGAATGTTACCTGGACCCGTGTCAAGCTCACGGACAAGGCTTTCAACCTCCTGGTTGAGCTGGAGTATTCGGTTTTGAAATTCCTTGCGGTACAAAAATGCACCAACGGAGCCGCGGCCCGCTTTGAGGTTTTTCCCGACTTCATTTAACTGAGTTTGAGCCACTTCAAGGGTTTGAGTGAGGGTTTGGCCACGTTCTGAAAGCCGCTGCAGGTTGGCATCAATCTGGCCTTTGAGAAGATCACCGTCTTTCACGGTGCCGCTCCGTGGATTTCCATCTGCAATATCAAGTATTCGTTGTGCCAGCGAGCCTTCGGTACGCAGGTAGACAATCGAATCCTTATAGATCAACGAGGTCAGGTCTTTTCCCTGAAACGTGGGGTCAAGCAGCATTTCCACTTCAACTTGTGGCGTGTCAGGGCCCACATCAGTGGTATCGAGAAACCGAAAACTTTTCACTTTGCCAATTTTGACCCCGGCCAGTCGAACTTCGGCGCCGCTGTGGAGTCCATCAACCGAATGATATTGCGTATAGAGCCGCACCCCTGAATTCAAAACCTTCACCAGTGAAAAAATCCCAATGAACAGGACCAACACTCCGAGTGCGGTCATAACCAGTCCGCGCCGGAAGGATCGGGATTCTGCCTGGGATGAGGGAAATTCAATGTCGGACATGGTCAGGGTTTAGGGTTCAGGGTTCAGGATCTGGGGCTCGGGGTTCGGGGTTCTTTCAAGGGATGAGGGATGACGGATGAGGGATGAAAAAAATTCCATTCTCACCTGGTCACTTTGTCACCTTGTCATCTTGTCATCTTGTCATCTTGTTCAGGGTTCAGGATTTTCGAATTTAGGTCCTTTTTGCCCTTTTTGTTGTTTTGACTTTTCCCCAAACCCTGAACCCTGAACCCTGAACCCGGCTTAAAACAGCTTCAACTTAATTGTCAGGTATTTCTTGGGGTCCTGGCGGAAGTCAGCCAGCAATTTGGTGGTTTGTGACGACGTCGAATTCAAATTGTCATACAGTTCGGCGTCTTTGAGCAGTCGTCCAGCCGTCCCTTCACCACGTTCAAGCCGGGCGGTGATGGCATTTAAATTGGCGATGGTGGAGGCGGTTTCGCGATAGAGTTTGTCATCGTTGAGTATCAGCCCGAGGTTCCCTTCGCCGCGATCCACCCGATTGACCATATCTTCAAGTTTGACGGTGGTCCGATCCAGCCGTGCCATCACGGAGTTTAACTGATTATAGACAGCTTCGTCCGTGGCCAGTTTCCCGAGCGTGCCACGGCCTTCGTTGACATCCGCCACCAGTTTTTCAACTCGTTGCAGCGTTTCATTTAATTCATTATAGAGTGTTGGATCGCTAATGAGTTGACCTGCCGTGCCTTTGCCCTTTCGAACATCGTTGACGAGTTTGCGCGACTCTTCAACCGTCTGGTTCAGGTTTTCATAGAGCAATTCATCGGTGATGAGTTTGCCGATGGTGCCTTCACCTTTGCTGATGCGTTCGGCAATTTGTTTGACTGAAACGGAAAGTGTGGTGAAGTTGGCCAGAATGTCATCCGCACCAGAAATGAGCTGGCGAATGGTGGTTTCCTGAGAACCCTGGATGTACTCGTAATTTTTGGTAATTGCTTCAGCCTGTTGGGTACCTGGAATGATGTCCACCACTTTGTCTCCGAGCAATCCAACCGACCCAAGGACAACTTTAGAGTCTTTTCGAATTCGTTGACCGGCGGGGCGACCGTCAATGATTGGGTCAATCGCCAGTTCGAGTTCAACGGTGCGGGTGGCCTGGTCGTTTTGAGGAACATCCAGCAGCAGCACGCGTCGCACTTGACCGACCTTCACTCCAGCCAGCCGAACTTCCGCTCCCGGTCGAAGTCCATCAACCCCAGAGAGGCTGGTTTTGACGATTAACTGGTTCCGAAAGGGATTGATATCACCGCTGATGGTCAAAATGACGGCAATCAAAACCCCGATTGACGCAACCACCAAAATTCCAACTCGCAAATCTGCAAAACCAATTTTCTTTTTGGCCATACTTGATACCCGTAATACCAGTTTGTAGTCAGTAGTCAGTAGTCAGTAGTCAGTAGTTCGCTAAGCTCAGTTGATTGAATTATTTGACTGTTTCCTCATGCGAGGTATTCATTGCAAAATGGTGTAACCCTTACCAGGCTTTCGAAGACTGATTTAGTAGCCTTTCCGGCGAAGATTTTTCCTTGATGGTTCAGCTTCAGTTCGGTATTGCTGGCTACTTAGGGACTGTAAAAAATCAACTTCCCGTTTTCGTTTGGGAATCAGGCATTTGGATTGAGCATCCCGAACGGCAACGCTTCGCGGGGCAAAACCAAAACCTGGACGTGGCAGAACGCGCCCCAGGAACTTATTTTTTAACACTCCCTTAGCTACTTCGCTCTGGTTATCGCACATGAAACACCGTGCGTTTGGTTTGTCGTCCAATCCGCTCAACTTTGCGCCAGGAACTTTCATCGTTGAGTGACGTCCAGCGGCGCTCTTCCTTG
Organism: Acidobacteriota bacterium; assembly: GCA_016208495.1. NCBI lineage: Bacteria > Pseudomonadati > Acidobacteriota > Acidobacteriota bacterium. Next base: position 284,320 of record JACQXX010000070.1, read on the forward strand.
CGATAGTGCCAGTCTTTATCAATTTGATAGTAAATTTGGACCCCGTGCCCTTCGATAATATTGATGATCTCGTTGTTGTGGTAGTTTTCTTCGTCATAGTCAGTCAGCGCCCGTTGACCCATTTCAGAATACAATTCATTGAGTTCAATCAGTAAATCGTTGATTTTCAAGTCAAGTGCCCTGGCATTGAGGCCGATTTGTTTGGCTTCACGCAGGGTAATCGGGTAATTGTGCGTGGGGTAGTTTGAGTTCAGAGTGTGACTGATTTCATTGGCTTGATTGGGTTCGGTCAGGTGATAGGCGAGAATCTCCTGACAAATTTTGGTTGAAAGGAAGCTGGCTCGATCCACGGCGCCAATCACCAGCGGGTGAATGTAGGGAAAGAGTGCCTGATACGGATTGGTTTCATTTGTCCCGGTGGCTTCCTGTCGCCAGAGTTTAATGACTCGTTGGAGTTCATCCTGACTGACACTGACCAGGTCATTGTCGTGATCAACTGGCGAGAGTTCGTGGGTGATGGAGGTATCCACCGCCGTCAGATAGGCCAGCGGCCCCATCTGAATTTCATCGGCCCCAATCGCCATCATGGTGGCTGCCGATGCACAGGTCAGCGGCACCACGGCCACCAGATGCCCGGCATACTGACGCAGCAGGTTGATCATGCGCAGTGATGCCTGACCCGATCCGCCGTCAGATTTGATAAACAACACAATCGTATCGCGGTGGCCCAGTTTTCGAAGCACGCCATACAGCCCAATCACGTCGTTTTGGCAAACCGATCCACCCGGTGAATTCCAATAGGCAATAAACGTGTGGCCTAATTCGCGCTCAATCTTTGAAATAATGCTTTGGGTTTTTGAAAACAAAACCGGTGGTTTATTGAGTTTGGTATTTTGTCTTCGATCTGGTTGAGGTTCGGTTTTTTGATTCATCAGAAATTCCATTGTGAAATCAGGGTTTCGGGTTTCGGGGTTCAGGGTTCAGGGTTCAGGGTTTACAGAATTCAGATAAGACGTCCAATTTGAATAACAACCATTCCACCTTGATCACCTCAACCATCCAAAACCAGTTATGATTTTGCTTTCCTGAACCCTGAACCCTGAACCCTGAACCCCAAAAAAGTTACTCCATATCCAAAAACGTTTGAATATAAGGATCTTTTGAACTCCAGAGCGCCTGGGCATCGCCTTCAAAGATGACCTTCCCACTGCGCAGCATCACAAACTGGGTATTGGTCTCGTGGTGGCGTTCGCTATTTTTACAAATGGCGAGTTCGCCCATGTCATTAATCGTGGCATGTTCGTGGGCCAGCGTCGTGGCATCCTGGATGCGGTGGGTGACAAAGATCGAACTGACACCTTCCAGGTCACGCAATTTCATGGCCAGTTCGCAAATGGTGCGGGCGGTTGGTGGGTCAAGACCCGCCGTTGGTTCGTCATAGAGGATGATTTTTGGATTTCCAACCAGCGCCCGGGCGATTCCGACCCGGCGGCGCATCCCGCCGGAGAGTTCAGACGGCATTTTAGTAAGGGCTTGTTCAAGGTTGACAAAGCGGAGGGTTCGTTGGACGGTTTCTTCGATTTCTTCTTCATCTGCCCCCTGTTCAAACATTTTAAAACCGACATTCTGGTACACCGAGAGACTGTCAAAGAGCGCTCCGTCCTGAAACACCATGCCGATTTTTTGGCGAACCTTCATCAACTGGTTTTCCGAGAAATGGGTCACATCTTCACCATCAACAATGACCTGACCTGAATCGGGTTTGAGCAATCCCAGGACAAGTTTGAGCGAGGTGGATTTTCCGGTTCCGGAACCGCCCATCAGAATTTTGGTTTCGCCTGGTTTGACAACAAAACTGACGCCATTGAGGATGGTTTGCTCTCCGAACGAAAGCACGACGTCATGAAATTCAATCGCATTGCGTGGTTCATCTGGCATAAGTGAGGTTGGTGGGTGTCATTTGAAGGGATGAGGGATGAAGGATGAGGGATGAAATAAAACCAATTCTTCAACCTAATGTCTTCATCCCGATAATCTTCCGCCCGAGTTCTTCCGCCCGAGACAATTAAAAATTACTCAGGGCAAGCACCAGTTTGGTCAAAAAGAAATCTGAAATCAAAATGAGCAAAATTGAGACCACAACTGACTGAGTGGTTGAGCGTCCCACGCCAACGGTGCCGCCCGAGGTGCGCAACCCGGCCCGGCAACCGACAACCGCCACAATCAAGCCGAAAATAGTCGGTTTCAGCAATCCGCCAAAGATGTCGTTATAGTTGAGGGCTTCGCGGGCAGACGAGACATACACCGAGGTCGGAAGTTTGAGCAGGGTGACTGAAATCATCCAGCCACCAAAAACCCCAATTAAATCAGCAAAAACGGTCAAGACCGGCGCCATCAAGAGGAGGGCCATCAGCCGGGGCATGACCAGTTTACGAATTGGATCGGTACCCAGGGCGCGCATGGCATCAATCTGTTCGCTGACCTTCATGGATCCCAGTTCTGCCGTGATTCCCGATCCGGCCCGTCCAGCGAGCAAAATCGAAGTCAACACCGGCCCAAGCTCCCGAACCAGTGAGGTCGCCACCAGCCGACCGGTAAAATTTTGGGCACCAAAGGATTGAAGTGTGCTGGCGGTTTGCAAGGCGAGCACGGCGCCAATAAAAAAGCCTGCCAGTAAGGTAATTGGCAGACTGCCCACCCCGATCAGATCCATCTGGTGGACTGTTTCGCGAACATACAACGGGCGTTGGGTGAGGCCGCGCATGGAACGAAGCACCAGCATCGTTCCTTCCTGAACCTCGGTGAGCATTTGGATCAAGATATTCATTGGCTCTAATCGTGTGTGATTCGTCCTCCAGGTCAGACGCTATGAATTATGAATTATGAATTATGAAGCAGGTAACTATTTGATATGAAATTAGATACCCAATTCATAATTCATAATTCATAATTTCCATACCGGGTCCGATCCCTATGATAACGGCACGAAAAAGGCATCTGACGTAAAGCCGGCTTCATTGACAATTTGAACGACACAACTGGGTTGATTGAGAAGCTCGACCGGCAATTTCACCAGAATGCGTTGATTGAGTCGGTTTTGCAGGCTGCGTTTGACCTTGACTTGCACTGGTCTCCCATTGAGCAACACGGTGGGAGTTTTGCCCAATCCCTGGCCGCGCACCAGGAGCGCGATGACTGGAGCGTCTGATTTTTTCTTCAACCGCAAGATTCCACTCACCTGAACTCCAACCACTCGCAGGGGATAGCTTGGGGTAATTTGTTTTCCGGTTGAATCCGTGAGCCACATCATGTAGCCACCCGGAGCCGCCGGTTCCCACACAAACCAGCCGCGAGTGGTAGATTGCCGCGTGAATGGAACAGTTACAAACTGGTCACCTCGTTCTGAAATAATCACGGCCTGGGCGGCGCTGCTGAGGAGTTCGCCAAAAACCAGAACCTCGCTTTTCGGCGGTGATGGTTCGGTTTGTCCAGGAAAAACATTGACCGACACCGCCCGAATCTGAGGTGTTGGTGGTGTGGCATCTGGATTTTTGCCCGGTCTGGTTGGGAGCACCGTGACTGGACGGGCAAAGGCTTCGGCTGAAATGCCGTCGGTGACATAGCCCAGCATGACCGCCTTTCCCGCTTCGTTGGCTTTCATCCGCAAGGCATTATCTGTGAATTTTGCCTCCACAATCCGACCGGCAAACCCAAGCACTCCAAATCCATAGGTCAACGGTCGAGCTGCTGGTGCCCGGCTGGTGGTAACCCAGGTCAGTGCTTCACCGCGACGCAGGACAAAATCAGGTGGCAACGTATCCAGTGCTGGAACCGGTGGTAACGTGAGCGCATCGGTCACCGTCAGGGTGATGGGTTCGAAACTGACGTTTCCGGCAAAAAGCTGAAATTGGCCGGAGTCAGTGCTGGCAAACAATTCAGTTGCCACCAAAAGCAAAACCGCTGTTCCGGGTCGCAAGGCGGTCAGCCGCCAGACAATCGTTCCCGAGGCTGGACTTGGAAGCACTTCGATATCAATGGTGCGACCCAACTGACTTCGATCCGGTTTGATTTTGGTTTTTGAGAAAAAGCGTCCGTCCTGAACAATTTGCGGCAGGAACCCAACCACACCAGCAAAAAGCGGATCATTTTCACGATCATCAAAGGTAAAGGTCAGAATCTGACTTTCACCAACTTTGAGCGTGCGAATGGACTCCCGTACTTTGATTTCAGGAGCGGCCCCATTGCCTGGAACGGCGTGACCACGGGCGACCACTCCAGGTGATTGAGGCAAGGGAATCGGCGTTCCGATCATCCGGAAATCTTCCTGGAGAACCGTGGCGCCACGTGTTTGCAAGGTATAGGGCAGTGTCGCTTCTGAGCCGCTGACTTGAGCCTGGCAGGGGTGATCCGTCAGGCACACCACTGCTGCCGTCAGAGCCAGCGTGACAAAAACGCGAAACTTCCCCGCAACAGGTTGGAAAAACTCAGGCTGCCATCTCATAGTCAATCAGGGATCCGAGAACGGGATAAAAAGAGGTGCTATTCTTAACATATCCCCGTGGGACTGGACAAAAATTTTCGCTTACGACACAAACAAATTCTGTAAGTCCAGCACTTCATCCACAATGACATCGGCGCCGGCCTGTTCCAGTTCACACCGAGGGCGCAATCCATAAGTAACACCACAGGTGTAAACGCCAGCCGCCCGTCCAGCCAGAATATCGTTGGCACTATCGCCGACCATCACGGCTTGCGAGACCGGGATTTGACAGCGTGTAAGGGCTGCCAACACTGGTTCCGGGCGGGGTTTGCGTTCGGGCAAGGTGTCGCCGCCAATCACAACCGAAAAGAACCGGGCCATTTCAAGTGCTTCAAGCAAATCAACCGTGAATTGATAGGGTTTATTGGTGACCACGCCTTTTGGAAGATCCTGAAAATGGCGCAGCATTTCAACGACATTGGGGTAAGGAAGGGTTGAATCAGTCAAATGCCGTCCATACGCTTCTTTAAATAGGATCAGGCCCTGTTTGGTTTCTTCCAGCGTTGCATCACGGCCAAGCCCGGCGTGCAGGCCGCGTTCAACCAGTTTCCTGGCGCCATCGCCGATAAACTGACTGACGGTTTCAATCGTCAGGGGCGGCAGGTGAAGCTGGTCGAGTGCTTCATTGAGCGCGGTAGTGAGATCCTGGCGGGAGTCAATCAGTGTCCCATCCAAATCAAACAACATGATTCCTACCTGGCGAGGTGGTGACATGGAAAAGCTCCTTTGTTGAGAAAGTTCCTGAAATTGGGAAAGTGAAAAAAGGACAAAAAGGACAAAAAGGACGAAAAAGACGAAGGGGGACAAAAGCTCGAAAACCCGGAACCCTGAACCCCGGACAAGATGGCAGGGGGACAAGGGGACAAGGGGATTTCTTTCATCCCTCATCCTTCATCCCTCATCCCTTCAGGAATCCCTGAACCCTAAATAAACCGGTCATCATCATCCGGGTCTGGCCAGGTTGGCTGGGAAATCAAGGGCTGTGGGCGATTGACAAAGAGCTTTACCAGGATAACACCAGCGGCAAAACCCCCGATGTGGGCCCACCAGGCTGTTCCTCCGGTTTGGGCTGACTCTGGACCTAAACTGGCGAGCCCCGCAATAAACTGCTGAAGGAACCATAATCCGAGAAAAAATATGGCTGGCACTTCAAATTCAGCCAGGATAATGAAGATGTTGAGGACGAGAATTCGCGCCCATGGATAGAGCACCAGGTAGGCACCGAGCACCCCGGCGATGGCGCCGCTCGCCCCAAGTGACGGGACTTGTGAAGCCCGATTGGTCAAAATATGAGCCGTCGAAGCCAGCAGGCCGCATAGCAGATAAAAGATCAGGAATTTGATTTTTCCCATGCGGTCTTCGACGTTATCGCCAAAAATCCACAGGTAAAACATGTTTCCCAGCAAGTGCATCCAGCCGCCGTGCAGGAACATGGATGTAAACAGTGGAATTACAAGCTGTGCCGTTTCAACTGGTCGAATGCCGCCGCCTGGTAAAATGAGAAAATCGCTGAAATAGGAGCGCGGAACAACCGCATAACTATAAAAAAAGGCATTGAGTCGTGGTCCTAGCAGCAATTCATAAATAAAGGCCAGCACATTGGCCACAATCAAAAGCACGGTCACAATCGGAAAACTTTGCGAAGGAACGTTGTCGCGTAACGGAATCACAGGCGGGGACCCCCTCTTCCAAGGTAACCTTCAGCAGCTAAGAACCGGAGACGAACAGTGCCATTTTATCGCTGGCATTGCAAAAATACACCCAACGTCGGTACCCAACACCCGAAATATGCATATCGTTGTTATCATTCCTGCCTTAAATGAAGCCCTTTCAATCGGAAAAGTTCTCAATGATATTCCGCGTCCACCCGTGACGGATGTCATTGTGGTTGACAATGGGAGCACTGATGGTACGCCTGCAATTGCCGCCAGCCACGGGGCACGAGTCGTTATCGAGCCACAACGGGGGTATGGTGCCGCCTGTTTGCGTGGCCTGAGTGAAATTCACCCTGAGGCCGAAATTATTGTTTTTCTGGATGGGGATTATTCAGATTATCCGGAAGAAATCAGTGCTTTGATCGAACCAATTTGCGCGGGGAAGGCTGACCTGGTGATTGGTTCGCGTGAATTGGGCCATCGGGAAGCTGGTGCCCTGATGCCTCAGCAGCGGTTTGGGAACGCCCTGGCCACCGGGTTAATTCGATTGCTCTGGGGGCATCGGTACACTGATTTGGGACCGTTTCGGGCAATTCGGCGCACATCGTTGGATCAACTGCACATGCAGGACCAGAACTACGGATGGACGATTGAAATGCAAATCAAAGCCATTCGCCAGGGCCTGCGAATCCACGAGATTCCAGTCAGATATCGCTGCCGGATTGGCGTTTCAAAAATCAGCGGTACTGTGATGGGAAGCTTTAATGCCGGGCGGAAAATCCTGTCGTGTATTGCCCGGTTCTGGTGGGAAGACCGTTTTGGGGCTGAAAAAACCTTGGGCTGAAGAAAACGGGCTGAAGAAGACGGGCTGAAAAACATCGGGCTGAAGAAAATGAGGGATTTAACCCAGCTTCTTCAACCCGAAGTCTTCAGCCCCGAGCTTGCGAGTCTTCAACCCAAGGTTTTTCAGCCCTGGTTTTTTAACGGATTTTGCTCGGACTACGGAACTGACCAGGACTGCTGCCCAGGCCGTTTGGAGTACCGACCAGCACCCAGGTTGTTCCGGCTAAGAGCCGACCTTGAATCCGGTTGTTGGTGGTATCACTGACGACGAGGGAATCTCCTCCAGCCAGTGCTCCCACGGTAAAGGAACTGATGGTCACGCCTTCCGGTGCCCGAACCTTTCCAAGCGTGGTTCCAGAAGTTGCCAGAGCCGTTGCGGTTCCAGGATTTCCGTTGGCAAACCGGACGACACGATTGTTTCCGGTGTCAGCTACATAGAGATTGCCAGCCGCATCAACCGCCACGCCTTGCGGCGCCCGAACAGCATTTAATCCCGAGCCAAGACCAGCCACGAGTGTTCCAGTATTGGCTGTAGTTTTGGTGTTGGCGCTGGTGATTTTCATAACCCGATTATTGCCCGTGTCAGCAATAAAGAGGGTAAAGTTGGTACCAATCGCCAGTCCGTTTGGCGTGCGAACCCGACCTGTGGTTGTTCCACTGTTGGCCAGAACCACACCACTGCCGGGTGTTCCATTGTTGAAACGCATGACCCGGTTGTTTCCGGCATCTGCCACATAGAGGTTTCCAGCCGTGTCAAGCGCCAGACCACGAGGGCCACGAACTTGGCTGGTTGCCGTTCCACTTGCTGCAAACGTTGCCCAGGTGCCACCACCATTGGTTGAAAATTGAACCCGATTGTTTCCGGTATCGGCAATGTAGATGCGCTGACCATCAACCGATGCCGTGACGGCTTCTGGAGCGCTGAGTGGTGTGTTAATGACAGTCCAGGTCGTGCCGTCAAAACGCTGGACCCGGTTATTGGTGGTATCGGCCACCAGCAGGAAGGCCGCGCCATTGCCGCAGTTGCCCGAAACTGTAATCACAACCTGGTCTGAAGCTGGGGCGCACGGTGGGCTGTTGACCGTCCATTGCAACGTGTAGGTTCCGGCTCCAGCCGCCGGGGTAAACGTGGCGTTGGCGGCATTCACATTGCTGAATTGGCTCGTGGAAGTTGATGGTCCTGAGACCACTGACCAGGTTCCAGTGCCGCTGGCCGGTGCGGTTGCCGCCAAAGTGACTGACCCGGTGATGCAGGTTGACTGGTCACCACCAGCCGAAGCGGTCGCCGAGTTGTAGGTTACTGTCACTGTGTCGGTTGATGGTGGACAGCCGGCGCTGGTGATTGACCATTGCAGGGTGTATACCCCAGCTCCACCCGCCGGTGTGAAGGTCGAGGTTGGAGAACCAGTATTGCTAAACTGTGCCGCTGAAGTACTTGGGCCACTGACAACTGACCAGAGGCCGGTTCCGACGCTCGGCGTATTGGCTGCCAGTGTGGCCTGAGTCGGCAGGCACAACGTTTGAGGATTGCCGGCATCTGCCGTGGTTGGAGGATTGGCACACACGGTTCCAATTGTGAGACATCCGCCGCCGGTTGTCTGCTGGCCATCCGGATTGGTCACGGTGATGGTTCGAGCACCGGTTGCGGCGCCCGCTGAGACCGAGATGTTGAGGGTTAACTGGGTTGGGCTGTTGAATGTAACGCTGTTGACTGTGACTCCACCGCCATTGACCGTGGCCTGAATTCGATTGGTAAATCCTGTACCTGGATCAAAAAAGCCTGACCCGCCACTCGACGTACCATTGACAATCAAATTGACGTTTGAGGTGCCTGGCGCCACCGTGGTGGTTGATCCACAGGTTGGTGTGGCTGGTGGTGGTGCATTTAAGCGAGTCAATCTGACTGCCCAGGTGTTGGACGGGGAGTCGGCATATTCCTGTACTGCCCAGAGCGTCATGTCATCATTGGGGTCAACGCTCGTGTGTGAGTAATCTCCCCAACGGTTGCGGGATCCGTCGCTCCGCTGATACGACGCCAACCCGTTTTGAATGATGGTTTGACTCTGCATCGTGCCAGCCGTATCGGTTCGCAGGCGACCATTGGTGGCAGCGCCGACAAAGGAGTTTGACGCGGAAAAGCTGTAGGCAATGGCCGCGTGACCCTGGCCGGACATGGCGACTGCTGGAAAGTAAAAGCTTCGTGGATTGCTGGTGGCTGAATCAAAAACCGTGCCTGATTGAATGAGTGTTGGCGTCCCAGTGAGATTTCCAATTTGATACCACCGGGCCCCGTTTCGACCGCCCGAACCGCTGGCAACACCACTGCTATTGACCTGGATGTTATGCGCCGTCCACAAACTGGTAACCCCGCTGATTTTGTCGCGGTGAATGCGGGCTTCGTTGAGCCGGTCATCAACACAGTTGATGGGGATTGAACTTCCTTGTGCTGGGGCATTAATCGGTGAAGTTGTGGTTGGAACGGTGAGGTTGATGTCAGTTGACAAGGTTGGTGTTCCACCAGGATTTGAAACCCGGCGAAATACAAGCCGACCTGCCGTGGTGTTGCTGATGCCGAGAAAATAGCCTTCAGTGGCGGCTGGATCAGTGTTATCAACACCTTGCGGGGTATATGGCCCTTCGCCGGTTCCATTTGGAACCAGGTTTCGAAAGGCCGAAACCACAATCGGACCCGCACCCGTGATCGAACTCTTGCGAACCACAAATCCGGTTGATCCAATATAAGAGAAGGTAAACAGGTTGACGCCGATATAGAGCGCGTTGGCATCAACTCCCATGGTTGGAAAGTCGGCAAACGCCCCATTATCTCCGGCTGGCGAGACCGTGTTGTGTTGGAAGAAGAAAAACGTAAAGCTCGCGGTGCTGGAAATGGTCGGGCCGCTGCTGACCGCGATCAAAATGCGGTTGTTTGAACTGGCCGTGTTAAAGACCATCACAAACCAGCGCTGGCTGATGCGGTCATATCGAACCCGTGGGTCGCCCGTCCCGGCGCCATTGCGAACCGAATTAAAAAATGAGTCAGATGTCGCATCGAGATTCCCATCTGCCAAACCGTTGGATTTGGCAATGGTTCTAATCCGGCCATTGATGCACAACAGGTACTGGGTTGGACCCACATCACCTTGAGTATCTGGTGGAATAAAGCCACTGTCGTTAATTGTTGCAATGCGGGTGTTAACGCCGAGGGTTTGCGGAGCATTGGGGGCGACACTGAGTTTGGTCGTGTCGGTTTCGGTTGCCAGATCGGATGGTGGCCACGATGCCACGGGAGGTGAATCCGGGTTGTCGAGCAGGTGTTCGCGGTCAGCTTCGGCGTCAGTTCCGGGAGGAACAACGGTTCTGACATTGTTCATGTCAACTTTAGGAGATCGCCGTTCGCGCTCCATGATTTCATCAACGGTTTCAGAAATCCCCATCTCACCTGCCCAGGGCTGGCCGATGATTTCGCCACTTGGACCGTAAAGGTTGGGATCTTCCTGCACTTTTTTGGCTTTGGGTGCAGTTGCTTTGGGTGCTGGAGTTGGGGATGCCTTGGTTGGGGCGCCCGCTGGTGCCGGTCTGGCAGGGCCTGTTTGGCGCTGGCTGCTCAGATGGGCTGAGTATGGAAGCAGAAAACTACCGCAGCCAAAGATCAAAAGGATGGCTGCGGCAAGCCTGGTGGATCGTTTCATAATCGGAATTTCTCCAAAAGTAGGTCGGTTCCTCCCAGCACGGATTGAGGCAATTGGGTTGATACTGCTTACCTCAATGAACCTGAAAGCTGTGAGGCGAGAGTTTTTTCTTGTGGAAATGTATGGGGAACAAAAAGATGCGGGCTATTGTAGGGGGCGACGTGAAGCAAGGTAAAGGAAGATTGACCGAAGATTGGAAAAGTACGGCAAGTGGTCTGTTCTGTGCAGTCAGGTGGTGGATCAGCCTATTTGAAAGAGGTGGTGACACTGTTCTGGATTCATTTGCGCTGAATCAACCACAGCCCAAGAATCAACAATCCAGCCCCAAAAACTCGTGATCCGGTTAATTCAAAGCGGGGAAGCCCAATCCAACCAAAATGATCCAGCACCAGCGCCGCCAGTAACTGCCCGACAATCAACGACGTGGCGACTGATCCAGCCCCGATTTTCGGAATTGCCAGAATCGCGGACGTGACATAAATCGCCCCCAATATTCCGCCAATCAGCAACCACGAGGGCGCTTGGGTCAGCCCTCGCCAGTTCCCAGGTTGTCCAGTGGTATTTGATGCCAGAGAAATAATGACCAGGGCCGCTGTTCCAACGATAAAACTAATCAAGGAACTATAGAGCGGATTCACGACATAGGTTCGCAACTGGGCATTGATCGCCGCCTGCACCGTTACCAGGATTCCAGAACACAAAATCAGGCCAATCCAACCAGCTTTCACTGCAAGTTCTCACTTTCAAAACAAGAGTTAAGGGACTGTAAAAAATCAACTTCCCGTTTTCGTTTGGGAATCAGGCATTTGGATTGAGCATCCCGGAGGGCTGCAGTTCGGATAGCCGGTGGTTGCGAAGCTTTGTGAGCTACCACCGGGAACAGGTTCGTCCTCTCCTGTGCTCCCCCGCTTCGCCCGCGCCCCGCAGGGGCGCGGGCGAAGCGGGGGAGCAACAAGGGGTGGCCTTTGGATCCGGTGGTAGGCCCAAAGCGGCCAACCAACCGGCTATCCGAACCGCAACGCTTCGCGGTGCAAGACCAAAACCTGGACGTGGCAGAACCGCCCCAGGAACTTATTTTTTAACGCTCCCTAAGGGAAAACCAGCTATCATAGCCTGAAATGCCTGGGAGTACAGCCCAAAGTTTCAGAAGTCTTGCCCTGGTGGTGGGTGAATTGAACGCACGAATGCGGCTGTGATACTGTCGTGGTGCTTTCGATACAAACACATTCAGTCAACCCACAACAAATTTGGGACAAGTCAACAGACTCGGCCCTCAAGGGCCGGGCTTGAATCGTGTCGCCACGACGCCATCCTGACGGATGGCCGGTGTGGGGACATTACCTCAAGCTCCGGTTGACCAGACCCCCGTGCAAATCACGGGAAACGATTGGGAAGAATCGATAGGTACCTGCGGATGCCGCCTCAGTCCGCTGCGCTACGGTGACAGGTTAAACAGGCATGGGAGTCAGTGCCAGTGCCGGTCACGGCAAACCTTCCCAAATCCGGTCGAGAGGACGTCGAATCCGGTCGGCGGTCACAGTCAGACCGGTACGCATTACCCGACGCAAGTCGGTGCGTGACGTGAATCTTTCACGTCACATCTCAAGCGGGAGGAATTCGTTCTTCCCGCTTGAACACTCACACCCAAGCAGGAGTGGCGTTTTCTCCCGGCCCTCAAGGACCGGGTCTCCACGCCGAAAAGAGGATGAAACCCTGAACCCTGAACCCTGGTTCTTCAAAAAGGTGAGGTTTATGAACGATCCGAATGACGAAAAAAACACGACGGATCCGACTCCGGATTCTGTGGTCAAAGCCGAATCCCCGAAAAGCTCGGGCAGTGACGAACCCCGACGACCCTTTGATGAATTAACTTCATCGGTTCGGGAACTGGCCCAAAAGCTTCCGGATTCCATTGGCCGGATTCCTGGCTCAATCGGGGCCGCAATTCAAAGCGCGCTCTCTCCCCGCGATCAATCGGTGCTGGTTTATATCAATGACGATCTGTCAAAATCGCTGGATATGCTGGTGACGGCTGAGATTTTCGGCAGTCGCTCTGAAGCGGCTGAGTTTCTGATGAAGGAAGGGCTCAAAGCACAACATGAGCTCTTTGAGCGGATCCAGGACAAAGTACAGCAAATCGAACGACTGAAATCAGAACTGAAAACCATCGTGCCGCACTAAAGATTGCGCACCGGAATTCGGCGGGTGGTTGTCAAAATAGCGTTTGACGCTGAAAAAACGATTTGGTAGCGTACGGCTGCACAAAACACACTTGAAATATTCCCGATTAAAACGCAGTCCACTTCACACAACGGTCAAACCAGACCCCATGCGGGCAGGTCTGACCCTTTGCAAGCGGTTTGTTGTTGGAGGCAAGAGGAAAAATGTCTTACGAAGCACTTGGAATGATTGAAACCAAAGGGTTTATTGGCGCAGTCGAAGCATCTGACGCCATGGTCAAAGCGGCGAACGTGGTTCTGGTCGGCAAAGAATATGTCGGCGCCGGATACGTGACGGTTTTTGTCCGTGGCGATGTCGGCGCTGTCAAAGCGGCCACCGATGCCGGAGCCGCCGCCGCGCGCCGGGTTGGCGAACTGATTAGCGTCCACGTCATTCCGCGACCGCACGCCGAAGTTGAGCGGGCGTTTGAGGATATGGGCTGGGGACTGACCAAACATCTCGAAGGGAACAATCCCAAAGAGTTGACTGACGGGGGCGGAGGCAAGCGGGCACTGCCTTCATCAAAAGAAGACACCAAAAAATCATAGCGAACCTGTGATGTAAATGCGCTCTGGTGTGGGGTCAAACGGGGTTACCAGGTTTGGGGAACCTGGGTGGCACGGCTCAGAGCGCATGCTGGTTTTTTCGACCGGATGTGGTTCGGGAACCTCCGCGCTGGCACTGCAACCGGGTTTTGTGGTTGTCGGGCTGTGGTTGAACCCGCCATCTGGTGAGGAGAAGGATTCATGGCTTTGGATCGCGATTTATCTTCCATTCAACAAGCGCGTGATTTGGTGGAGCAAGCGCATCGCGCCCAGGCAGTTCTGGCAACCTATTCACAGGAACAAATTGATACAATTGTTCAAAAAATGGCTGAGGCGGCTCAGGCTCATTCCGTGCGTCTGGCCGAGCTGGCCGTTCAGGAAACTGGGTTTGGCATTGCCTCTGACAAAGACATCAAAAATCGCTTTGCCGCCAAGGATGTCTACGAATTCTTCAAATCGCTCAAGACAGTTGGTGTGGTTCGTGAGACCGAAACCTTAATCGAAGTCGCTGATCCGCGTGGCGTGGTGTGTGCCATTATTCCCTCGACCAACCCCACTTCAACCGCAATTTTTAAAGCCATTATTTCAATTAAATCACGCAATTCGGTTGTGTTGAGCCCACATCCATCGGCGGCTAATTGCATTGGTGAAACGGCGCGAGTTGTGCGCGAAGCCGCCGAAGCCGCCGGCATGCCGCAAGGTGCCATTGGATGTTTGACGGTTTCAACCCAGGGCGGCACCGAAGCCCTGATGAAACACGAAAAAACCGCTGTCATTCTGGCAACTGGGGGGATTGGTCTGGTGCGAGCCGCTTATAGCTCGGGCAAACCTGCGTTTGGTGTCGGGCCAGGAAATGTTCCCGCCATGATTGAGCGCAGTGCCGATGTTCCCAAAGCGGTGGCGGATATTCTGGCCGGGAAAACTTTTGACAATGGTACAGTGTGTGCCTCAGAGCAGGCAGTAGTGGTTGAAAAAGTGCTTGATGCGGAAGTCCGAGCCCAGTTTGCGGCTCAGGGCGGCTATTTTGTCAATCGTGATCAGGCTGAAAAACTGGCCAAGGTGGTGGTTCTGCCAAGTCGGGGCTTAAACCCTGGCATTGTGGGCAAGTCAGTCCAGAAGATTGCTGAACTGGCTGGCATTAGCGTCCCCAAAGAAACCAGAGCCCTCATGGTTGAATTGACCGGCGTTGGGCGTGATTTTCCGCTTTCGCTCGAAAAGCTGTCTCCGATTCTGGCTTATTATGTCGTGCCCGATTTTGAAACCGGCACCACGGTATGTTCACAGATTCTCCGGTTTGGCGGGATGGGGCATTCAATTGGTATTCACTCGCAAAACCGCAACAAGATTCGTGAATTTGGGATGCGCCAGCCGGCTTCGCGAATTCTGGTCAATACACCGACTACTCACGGCGCCATCGGATTTTCAACCGAACTGGCCCCCAGCATGACGCTCGGATGCGGCACCTGGGGTGGAAATGTGACCTCCGACAATATTTCGCCACTACACCTGATGGACATCAAGCGGATTGCCTTCGAGACCTTTGCCGTCACACGTCCGACGTCGCGACCTTCATCACCGCCAGCGGTCAAAGCCAGTGTGATTCCGGCACCTTCACCAGGAATTTCCATTCCTGGAGGGAACAGTCCATCGGCGATTGTGCATCAGGTTGTGCCCGGCTCAGCCCCAAAGGCCGCCCCGGTTGCTCCAACCAGATTACCATCTTTGGATCGAGCCTCGATTGCGGCACTGGTGGATCAATTTCTGGCTGAACGCAAACCAGCACTGAACCAGGCGTTAAAAGCACCAGCCAGTACTGCTGCCAGTACCCCGGTTGCCGCACCAGTTCCGACTCCGCCGCCGCCAGCTTCAACCCCAACCCCAGCCAAAGCTGAAAAGGCTGAATCTCCCAAGGCGGCTGAATTTGTGTGCGAAGATGACGTCCGGCGGGCACTGATTGAAAAACGCAAAATTGTGACCGACAAGAAGACGATCATCACTCCGGCTGCTCGTGACCTTGGGCGTGAACACGGCATCTTTGCCGGTTATGCCGAATCCTAAAGCAAAACGAATTTCGTTTGCCGCATCCATTTGATCAAATCTCCCCACACAACTTTGAGGACGTTTCCAAAGCTTGTCGCTCGAGCGGCCCGTGGGGAGATTTTCGTCTTCCTCAAAAAAACCTCCTGACCCAACCCGCATTTTTCAGTTTTCCAATCTTCTGTAATCAAAGCTGGAGTTTTTCAATTGGTAGTGGAAGAGTTTTTTTAGGGTAGGCTGACAATTAGCTGTTGCAAAATAATGATAAGTTCCACTATTTAAAATAATATTCAGCGAGGTATCTATGAATCGAATACGACAACGACTCCTGCTGCTTTTGATCATTGGAGGTGTTTTTATTGGAAGCCAGCCGAATTCAATGCCGGTTGCTTCAGCCGCAGATGCCAATCAGGTGATTTTGGGAATTCAAAAACGATATGCTCGCGCCACGACACTGGCGGCTGATTTTGTCCAGATGTATCACGACCGAACCGGGCGAGTGATTCGTGAAGCCGGATCACTCCAGTTGAAACGCCCTGGTCGGATGCGCTGGGAATATCGTGAGCCCAAAAACAAGATTTTTCTGTCGGATGGCAAACAGACCTATTTTTATCTTCCACTGGAAAAACGGGTGGTGATTGAACCAGTCAAGGCTGGGCGTGACCCACGAACGCCATTTCTGTTTTTGCTTGGACGACAGAATTTGAAAGAAGATTTTTCCCGTTTTGAACTCGGCGGGGAATCACCGACCAAAGCCCAAAATGTCGTGATTCGGATGTGGCCGCGCCGTTCGGTTGAAAATCTGGCTGAAATCCGGGTTGAGTGTGACCCGACAACATTTCAGTTGGCGCGGATTTCGCTCCTGCAACTTTCTGGCGAACGATCTGATTTTCTCTTGACGAATGTGGTGGAGAACGCGGCGCTGGCGGATGGCCTGTTTACCTTTTCCGCACCTTCGGATGTGCGCGTCGAGCGGGTCGGATCGTAGTGAGGCGGAAGACTCGCAAGCTCGGAGCAAAGCAAGGGATGAGGGATGAAGGATGAGGGATGAAATAAAACCAATTCTTCAACCCAAAGCCTTCAGCCTTCAGCCCCAAGCCCCATGAGCGCCAGGATAAGGAAACAAAGCCCAATCTGGACAAGGGGACAAGGGGACAAGGAGAAAAAATATTCTCCCGCTTCCAACGTCGGTCGGAGGATCTCCTTGTCTTCTTGTCTCCCCTTCTCCTTGTCTCAAACAGGCCCAAATTTCCTTATCCTGGCGCGCATGGCCCCAAGCTCTCAGCCCTGGATTTTTCAGCCCTACTTAATTGATTTGAGGATTTTGACAATATCGGCTTCGAACTTACTGGCCTTGGCCGAGTTAACCGCCCCGTACATCACCAGGATTTTCCCGTTTTTGTGGAAGAGTGCAACGCTGAGGTCTGCTGGTGTCCCGCCGACTTTGCCTGTGCCATCAATAAAAAGTGCGTCCAACCCATTTAATTTGCTCTCTTTCCCTTCACCAAGCTCCACATCGGTCACGTTTTGCTTGATAAGTTCAAATGCTTCATCAATGGCTTTCTCCATTGATGCTTCATTTTCAACGGCATAGAGGCGGATACCAAGTTCTTCGGTTGGGTCTTTGGCAACTAATACATCACCGTCAATTTCAACCGAGTAGTTATCCGGGAGAAAAATGCTGAATCCTGCCGGATGTTCCCAAATTTTCGCCGAGACTTGAAAATTCAGGGTCAGGCACAAAATAAAAGCGACCATCGCAACACGAAACAGTTTCATGGAATTGTTCCTCTCTCAGATGTGTGAACAAGTGAATACAGTGTAAGTTGTGAATCAGCGGCAAGATGTGAGAAGTGAAAAATTGGCTGTCAGGGCAGAAGGATTCCGCCTTATGAGAGTTCAGAGGTGACAGTTTCTTCAGCCTGGTAGGGAACCCAGTCACCCCACCAGTCAAAATAATTGAGGGCTGAAAACCGCTTTTTGTAGTCATAGAAGGACGGCTCCCGGTACGCATAGCCTGGATAGTAAAACTGGCAACCTCGTTCAATTGAGTGCCGAATCGCAATGAGCATGGTGAAAATACCGAGACTCCGTTTGGTTTCTTCTGGATCAAACATCGCATAGACGGCTGAGGTTGCCTGTTGACCCAGGTCAAGAAAACTGACTGCCAGCAGGTCGCCATCTTTTCCATAAACACAGATTTCCTGGTTTTGACAGGGGATAGTGGCTGGCTGGGTTGAGAGGAAGTCAAAGATGGAATTTGGAATGTTGTGATCAAACCGAACGACGTGGCGAAAAAAGAGATCTTCTTTTTCATCATCAATGACGGTATCGCGAATCACAACCTCAAGGTCGCGATTACGGGCCAGTACCCGTTTTTGACTTTTCGAGAGGCAAAAGTGCTCCAGGTCAATGCGCAGAGGCAAGACCGTACAGACCTGGCCATTCCAGACGGTGGTGGAGTAGCGGAAAAAGAAGCTTCCAAAATGCCTCCAGCCATTTGCCCAGAGCAGGTCCATGTGTTCAGGTTCGACGTGCGAAGCACGAAAATATTGTCCGTCGAGCGACATAAATAAGTGATTGAGCCTTTAAACACACTGTCGAAATTCAAAAAATCGGGGTTTCCATTCTGAATCACAATGCCAGAAATGAAAATCAAAATTTTTGGCACCAGGGTAGGAAAGTTCAGTCTGCGGTAAGGTCTGGAAAACTCACCCTTGTGTTCAGGCTCAAAGAAAAATATTGTTTCGGTTTCCATTTTTTAACTGATTTGTTTCTGGAGGCACCTGTGCAGAAAAAACTACGGGTCGGAGTCATTTTCGGTGGACGCTCCGGCGAGCATGAAGTCTCGTTGCGGTCAGCGGAATCCGTTTTGAATGCCCTCGACAAAGACAAATATGACGTGATTCCCATTGGAATCACCAAAACCGGAAAATGGCTCATGGCTGGCGATTCACAACAGTTGCTCCCCAAAGAGGTGGTAACCGAAGGCGAAATCAGTCTGGCCATGATGGGGGATCCCACACAGTCACCGCTGGTTCGAACCAACCACAATCAGGTCCAAGGCGATGTCCCAACGCTGGATGTGGTGTTTCCAGTGTTGCACGGCACCTATGGTGAAGACGGTACGATCCAAGGGCTGTTTGAAATGGCCAATCTGCCCTATGTTGGGTGTGGTGTACTGGCTTCAGCCGCCGGGATGGACAAGATCATCATGAAGCACCTGTTTCGTCAGGCTGGCCTGCCAATTGTTGATTTTACGTGGTTTACGCGCCTGGCCTGGGAAAAGAACCCGGAACCGATTCTTGATACCGTGATCGAATCCATTGGGTTCCCGGCCTTTGTGAAGCCCGCAAACCTGGGGTCATCGGTTGGGATCAGCAAAGCCAAAGACCGTGAAAGTCTGGCCAAAGCCATTACCCTGGCGGCGCGATTTGACCGCAAAGTGGTGGTTGAAAAGGGAATTGATGCGCGTGAAATTGAACTGAGCGTGCTTGGCAACGATGAACCACTTGCGAGCTTGCCGGGCGAGATTGTTGCCGGAGCGGAATTTTACGATTACCAGGATAAATATCTCAGCAACACGGCTGAGCTGGTAATTCCGGCTGAGTTGACCGAAGCCCAAATCGCTGAATTCCAGCAAATGGCCATTCGGGCATTTCAGGCAATTGACGGTTCGGGGCTGGCACGGGCTGATTTCTTCCTGGAACGTTCGACCGGGAATATCTATGTGAATGAACTCAATACCTTGCCAGGGTTTACTTCGATCAGTATGTACCCGAAATTGTGGGAAGCCAGTGGTCTGACCTACTCACAACTCCTGGACCGACTGATTGAACTGGCAATTGACCGCCACCGCGAAAAATCGCGTTCGGCCACCAGTTATGACAGTTAAATCGAACCTCAGGAGATTTGAACACATCGGGTCAGGGGTCAGGGTTTGTCTCAAGCAGTCGAACTGGTCGGTGATTCATCAAGGCCCAATTTGATACGCTGAGCCTGAAATCAATCAGGGGTGTTCCAATCCTGTATGGACTGATTTAACGGGTTTTGGGAGAAAGAGACAACCATGGACGAAAAGGACCTAAATTCGAAAACCCTGAACCCTGAACCCTGAACCCTGAACCCTGAACCCTGAACCCTGAACCCTGAACCCTGAACCCTTCAACCACCGCTCAACCCCAGAAAGAAACAACTGGTGGAGGACAAGATGAACCGCTCAAAGGCGGTGGCGTGACCAATGTGACGCTCCCGGTCACGATCACCGACGACGACGACCGGTTTATCTATGGGTTGACCAAAGAAGATTTTGAGGTCTTTGAAGACAATAAAAAGCAAGACATTGATAAATTTGAAGCCTCAGAAGAACTACCGCTCTATATCGCCATCTTGCTCGACACCAGCGGCAGCGTCAAAGCCAAGCTCAAGTTTGAAAAAGAAGCCACGATCTCGTTCTTGCAAACCGTGCTCCGACGACGCAAAGACCAGGCACTGGTGGTGACGTTTGATTCCACCGTGCAGCTTCGGCAGGATTTTACTGATAACACTGAATTATTGGCCAAAGTCATTGATAGCATCCGGGCCAGCGGCACGACGTCACTTTATGACGCGGTCTACCGGATTTGCGAAGAGAAAATGGTTGGTGTGCCAACCCCACGCAAGGTCATTATCATCTTGAGTGACGGCGATGATACGTCAAGCACGCACACGCTTGAAGAAGCCATTGACATCGCTCAGCAGAGCGAAGTGGTCATTTTCGGGATCAGTACCAAAGGGGCCGGGTTTTTCGGAGTCAGCGGCGGACAGGTTTACAACGCCGATGATAAGGAACTGCGGCGGCTCTGTTTGGAAACAGGTGGCGACATTACCTTTCCATCCAAAGTGATTGATCTGGAGCGGGCGTTTCAGCGATATGAAAAAACCGCCCGCCGATATTACCTGTTGAGCTACGAGCCTGAAGATCCAACTCGCCCAGGCTATCGCAAAATTGAAGTGAAGTTGACCAATCGCAAAGGGTTGCGCGTCAAGACCCGCAAGGGCTATACCGTTCCCAAAACCGAAGCCAATTAGAAAGTCAGTACCACCTGCGTCAGCGGGTGGGTTATCCATACCACTTCCCTTGCAGGTGGTATTGAGGGATGAACCCAATGAAATCCAGACTGTTCCAAATCAGTATGCTCTGCCTGGGGATCGCACTGTGGGGATTGCCACCAGTGACTGCTTTTCAGCAAAAAAAGGATGTTCCTCCACCGCCGTTGCCGTCACCGACTGGAACCGGGCAGAAAAGCCCAGAGCCAGCGGGTCAACAAGACGATGAGGATGCTGTGATTCGGATTGGAACGGAACTGGTGAACGTGCCTTTTTCAGTCACCAATAAACAAAATCGCTATATCAATGACCTGACCCAGGAGCAAATCCAGGTTTTGGAAGATGGGAAGGAACAGGAAATTTTTTCATTTGCCAAAGAGTCGGATTTGCCCTTGACGTTTGCCCTGATGATTGACGTCAGCGGAAGTCAGGAATTAAGTCTTCCGGCTGAAAAAGAGGCGGCTCTGAAGTTTTTTGATAAGGTCATGCGGCCAGATAAGGATATTGCCGCCGTGGTGACCTTCCGGCGGGATGTCGAACTGGTGCAAACACTGACTGGCAATAAGCGGGCATTGCTTGGGGCACTCAACTCAATTCGATTCCATCCAGGCTCATATGTGGGTGGTTCAACGCCTCCGGTTAATACTGACCCCTCCTATAATGGAACCAGCATTTACGACGCTGTATTTGTGACATCCGACGAACTGCTTTCCCGCGAAGCCGGGCGGCGGATTGTGGTTTTGCTCACCGATGGCCAGGATACCACCAGCCAGTATTCACGTGATAAGGCCGTGTTATGTGCTTTGCGGTCTGAAGTGATGGTGTATGTGATTGGGATTCCTGGAAAAGGCTTTTACGGCAGTGGGCGGGTGTTTACCGAGCCAGTCAACAAAGGGGCCATGCGCGAATTGGCGGAGCAAACTGGCGGGCGGGCCTTTTTCCCGGAAAAAGAATCAGACTTTTATTCGGCATTTCAGCAAATTGAAGAAGATATCCGGCAACAATTTATTGTTTCCTACTCACCGTCAAATTCCAATCGGGATGGTTCATTTCGCGAAATCAAGATTGGAATCAAAGGTCGTCCTGACTCAAAGGACCTGAAAGTTTTGAGTCGTAAGGGCTATTACGCGAAGTAATACCGTTTTGCAATGAAATGCTCGCATTTGAAAACAGTTAAGTAATTCAACCAAATAAACTTAGTGAACTACTGACTACTGACTACTGACTACAAACTGGTATAAGTCAACAAACTTTTGAGGCGCAGGAACTAAAGGCACTTGACGGAATGGTTTCTTGGGTGAAAATTGGTGGCAGCACAATCCTTCATACTGCCCTGACCAAAGATCCGATTCCAACCAGGTGAACTTCCCAGGCAAAATGCTGGTTCCCGCGCCTTTTGCTTTGCATTGACGCCCATGGCTGAAAGTCTGCTTGCTTCTTCTTCAACTGCGCCGCTGTCACCCCCTGACCTGGAGGCAGGTCAAGGCGTGCTTACCCAACAGGCACTTTCCTACTTCAAGCTGCTGACCGTGCTACGCAAACAATTGACCGCCACGGCGGCCACTTCGCAAGTTGGCGTGGTAACCAATATTGCGCGCTGGCTGGATGCCGCACCTGTTTTGACCCTGATTGCGCGTACTCCGCACTGGTACTGCGAATGGCAGATTAAAGAAGCGCTCTATTCCAATCCCCGGACCCCGCGTCGGATTCGAGAAGAAATTGGCCGCACGATTTCAATTTTTGAATTGATGCGTGAGCTGGATCGTCATGGGTTGAAGGATCAGGAAAAAGCTGAAATCCGCGAAGATATCAAATCGCTCTTTACCACGCTGAGCGGGGTTGACAAATCAATTGTCAAAGCCCGTGCCTACCGACTGTCTTCATCAAATCGTCAGGCCACAGCCGGGCGGGCCCCGACCCTGGAAACGCCGTTATTGCCCGATTTAGGCACATTGCCTGAATATTCACTGGCTGATCTGCTGGCGATTACCAAGGAATTGCAGGCTGAAACCGGGTCGCTGGATGAGTCATTCATCAAGTCGCCGGAAGTGGTGGATTTGACGTCGCTTTCGGTTGATGAACAGATGGTTCAGGCGCAAACATCGGGGGATTCGGCGATTTTGGTACAGGCACTCGGCTCAGATCGTGAAGACCTTCTCAGCGCGGTGCTCACCAATCCAAATCTTTCAGAACTCCACGTTCTGGTGGCGGCAACTGAAAACCCCCATCCGGCTTTCTTTCGGGCCATGACCCATCAGGAGCGCTGGTATCAACAGCCTGAGGTTCGAAGCGCACTCTTAAAAAATCCCCATCTTCCTCCAGATCGAAAACTCGGACTGACCGTGACCGAGCAACTTCCCAGCCTGTTTGAAGCCATTGATGAAGGCGGTGACCGGGCACAGGCGGCGGCTAAAACACTCGGAAGGGCAATTGATCATCTGGGTGCCGAGGATCTGATCTATGCTTTGGAGACTGCCAAAGTCCTCTATCCCCATCTGGTTCATCTGATTTTTGCGGCACCAGCCTTTACAGGTCAGGCTGAGTTGCCATTGAGTGTGGCTGATGAGGCTGATATCTATGAAATTGACCACGATTTCGAGGCTCAGCTTCACGAATCTTCACAACCAGCCCAGATTGGTTCAACAACTGACCAGGCCCCAGAGCCGGCTGTTTCACGAGTTCCTTCAGGTGTTGAATTACGTGCTCATGAGGCGGCCACAGTGAGTGAGATTGGTCAGATCGCGCTTTTCCTGACCGATCCGGATGACCGGGTGTTTGCCGGGTTACTGCAAAATCCAGCCTTGCCGGAAGATATGATTGTTGGGTATGCCCGGACGATCACCGCTGATCGAGCCCAGGCGATTTATCGTGATCCCCGGTGGTCTGGTCGGCATCGGATTCAGGAAGCCCTGCTCGACAACCCAAAGACGCCTCACGGCATTGCGCTTGAGCTCCTCAATTTTGTTTCAAATCCCCAGGCTTTGCTCAAGGTGGTGAAAAATCCCAAGATCGCCACCCTCGAAGTTAAACAAAAAGCCCTCCAGAAACTCATCGAAATTTATCGTGCACTCGATTCATCTGGACGAATTAGTTTAATCAAAGCCACCAACGGCGAAATTCTGCACGAGTTATGGGAAGAAGCCTTCCACGACGAAGAGACAATTACCACGCTGTTGAAGGAACAATATCTGGAAGACGGAATTGTGTTGAAAGTTGTCCGCTCCAAATCAGCGCCACGAAGCGCACTGGCCGCCATCGGCGCCAATCCAGCCTGGGTCAACAATTATCAAATTCGCCTTGAACTGGTAATGAATCCCAAAACCCCACGTGATGTGGTGGCCCGCTTGATCTCACGACTTAACCCAACGGATCGTGCCAAAATCAAAAACAATCGAAACTTGCCGGAATATGTCCGGGCAATGGTTTAGGGCTGAAGAAGGCGGGCTGAAGAAAACGGGCTGAAGAAGATAAGTGGAAGAATTGGTTTTACCCGATGTCTTCAGCCCCGAGCTTGCGAGTCTTCAGCCCTAAGCCCTAAGCCCGATGTCTTCCGCCCCAAGCCCGGTTCAAAATTCATATCAGGAGTTTTCGCCCATGGTTGTCAGCCACAGGACATATGTGCCCCGTTTTTCAAAGAAATGGCTGGTGAGAGGATTTCTCATCTTCCTGGCCGGGTGGATTGCTTTCCAACCGGGAGTTTTGCTGGCTCAGTCACTCGGTGATTTGCACCAGGAACCACAATTAACCGAGCTTGAAAAAAAGCTACTGGCTGTTCCATCCCCTGAACGGGCGCGAACAACATTGCGTGCCTACACGGCAAAACCCCATCTGGCCGGCACACCCGAAGACTACGAAACCGCGCGATTTACCCAGGAAGAATTTCGCAAAGCCGGATTGCAGGCCGAACTGGTTGAATATGAAGCCTGGATGCCCTATCCGAAATCCCGTCTGGTCGAAATTGTGGCACCGGTAAAATTCACGGCCTCTTTAACCGAGCCGGTTCAGGTGGAAGACCTGGATTCCCAAACCCCTCGCTCCGTGCCGACTTATTCGGCCTATTCACCCTCGGGCGATGTCACCGCTGAAGTCGTGTATGCCAATTATGGATTGCCCCAGGATTTTGCTGCCCTGCAACGGTTGGGTGTTGATGTCAAAGGGAAAATCATTCTGGTTCGCTATGGTGCGGCGTATCGTGGCGTAAAAGCCAAAGTGGCTGAAGAACACGGCGCCGCTGGGGTTTTGATTTTCTCAGATCCCAAAGATGATGGCTTTGTCCGCGGAGAAACCTTTCCAAATGGTCCTTTCCGTCCGGATACCTGTGTTCAACGGGGCAGCATTAATTACATTTTCAACTATCCGGGTGACCCGTTGACGCCTGGTGTTGCTGCCACAAAGAATGCAACACGCATCAAGCCTGCCGAAGCAAAGAACCTGCCGCGAATTCCAGTTCAGCCACTTTCTTATCGGGATGCACTCCCAATTTTAGAGAATCTGGGTGGTCAGGCGGTTCCTGAAGGGTGGCAGGGAGGACTTCCGATTCCATATCGAACTGGCCCTGGCCCAACCAAAGTCCATCTCAAACTCCAGATGGAGTACAAGTCGCGCAAAATCTGGAATGTGATTGGCACGATTGCGGGGAAAAGCCAGCCGGACGAATGGGTATTGCTCGGGAATCACCGGGATGCCTGGGTGTATGGTGCGGTTGATCCCTCAAGTGGTTCGACCGCCCTGCTTGAAGTTGCCCGATCTTTTGGGGAACTGCTCAAACAAGGCTGGCAACCTCACCGGACACTCAAGCTGTGTAGCTGGGATGGCGAAGAATTTGGCTTGATAGGTTCGACCGAATGGGCGGAAGACAATGCAGCGGTGCTCAAAGAGAAAGCGATTGCTTATTTGAATGTTGATGTGGCGGTGTGCGGGGGAAATTTTGGAAGTAGCGCCGTCCCAAGTCTTTGGCCGCTGTTGCGAGGTGCATCGCGGGTTGTTCTTGATGCCGACGGCAAGCAAACCCTGCACGGAAGCTGGATTGCCCGCAATCCTGACGCAATTGAAATTGGAATTGGGCAGTTGGGTGGTGGGTCAGATTTTGTGCCATTCCTCAACCATCTTGGGATTCCAGCGGCTGATATGGGGATGGGCGGGCCATATGGCGTCTATCATTCGACCTATGACAGTTTTTTCTGGATGGAAAAATTCGGTGATCCAGGCTTTACCCGGCACGCAACCATGGCCCGCATGTGGTCGCTGGTGGCCTATCGGCTGGCGGATTCACCGGCAATTCAACTCAATCTGAGTGAATATGCCCACGAGCTGCTTCGGTTGTGTTTTGATCTTGAGAAGAGCTTGAAAGAAACTCCGGGAAAACCAGAGTTTACCCAGCTCAACCTGGCTGCGACTCAACTTGTTTTGAAAGCTGAAGCTTTTGAGCGAAGCGGAGATACGCCGACCACGCTGGCTGTCCGCAATCGAGTCCGTCGGCAGTTTGAACGCGCCCTCACGGATGAAAAGGGGCTTCCTGGACGACCCTGGTTCCGACATCTGGTGTACTCGCCGGGTGTTTATTCCGGATATGGCGCCGAAGTTTTTTCTGGTATTCGACACGCTCTCAACCAAAAACGACCCGAAGAAGCCCGTCAGGCAGTTGATCAACTGGCGGCGGCACTCAATCGGGCGATTGAGGTGCTCAAGTGACGCCACTTGAAGCCAAACTCCATCAGCGAATCAAAACTGAAGGTGAGATACCCTTTCGCGACTTTATGGAGGTGGCACTGTATGACGAGGAGTTTGGCTACTACACGACAAAACCTGATCGAATTGGCCGCAAGGGAGACTATTTCACCAGCAGCAGTGTGTCACGTTTTTTTGGAGAATTGATTGCCAAACAAATATGGCTGAGCTGGCAGGAATTGGGTGCCCCGCACCCATTTTCCATTCTTGAGTTTGGGGCTGGAACGGGCCGACTGGCCAGTGATGTCTTAACCACACTGGAAACGAGTTACCCTGAGTTTTTCCAACTTCTGACGTATGTGATTTGTGATCGAAGTCCAGTGCTTCGTCAGGCTCAGCACGAGATGCTGGCTTCCTTCAGCGGAAAAGTGCGATGGATTGATCAGATTGAGCCTGTACCAGCCGCCTTTGTTTTAGCAAATGAGTTTGTTGACGCCTTATCCTTTCATCGGTTTCGGCTGCGACGGGGGCAAATTGAAGAATGCTGGGTTGGTGCGCGTGACAAAAACCTGGTCCCGGTTTGGAAAGAACCCGCGTCCCCAGAAAAGGTTCAGGGCTATCTTCAACAGACTGGAATGCCTCTGTATGAAGGGCACAAGTGGGAAATCTGTTTTGAAGCCGGTGACTGGCTGACCACGGTGGCCAGTTCTCTTCGCTACGGGGCAATTCTGACCATTGATTACGGGGACCTGAGCGACCATTTACCTGAAGAAAGATACGGTACGGCACGATGTTTTTTTCAGCACCGGGTCAATACCGATTTTTTCAGTCGGATTGGCGACCAGGACATCACGGCTGATGTCAATTTCTCAGCGTTGATAACTGCGGGACAGAGGATTGGACTGCAAACCAGACGGTTTGACCGGCAGGGCGATTTTTTAATTTCGTTGGGATTACTCGAAAAGCTCGAAACACTCTGTCTTGACGCCAATAACACCCTGGATTCGCTGCAGGAACGACTGGCGCTCAAGCATTTTTTGATTCCGGGTGGGCTTGGCGACCATTTCAAAGTGTTACTGCAAGTCAAAAGAGCTACAACTGATTAGAGGCCCAGAATGCTCCCTGGTGGTGGACCAGGTGGTGAGTTTCCTGCAAATCCAGGTGAAAGATGCTGCCCCCATTGGGGTGACGGTGGGGCAGAGGGAGGTTGAACCGGCAGAGGCATCTGGCTCAAAAGTAACTCGACGTCATAGCCTTCCTGACGAACCCGGCTATCAAAATAGAGCAGGCAATAAGCAGTAGCAGAAATGGGGATCGTCAACAATTTGGAAAGTTGATCCACGGTGCTATAGGCAATTGCCAGCCATCCCGGCAAATTGGTTGGGTCGTCGAGTGCGCCGCTGAAGTATCCATATAAACTGAGCGGGATTCCCAGGGCTGAAAAAATCGCAATCGCAATCGCAAAATCAAACAAATAGATCTGGGCAAGTCGCCAGGTATTGCCTTTCCCAAGTTGAAAGCTGCGGGTGATTGAAGATGTGGCATTCTGGCCTTCAATCATAATTGAGCAGGGAATAAAGATCAGTCGGGTGTAAATGGCACAGTACGCCAGCGCAAAACCGACGGCGGCTGCCAGCAAAAGCGGGATCAACAGGATGGCCATCATCGGACCGGTCATTCTGGAAACCGCAACCATGACGCCAATGACGATCAGCAGAAAATAAAAGGCAAATCCAAGCACGCTAAACAAACCAGCCGCAATTAACATTCCGAGGAGTTGTCCTCCGAGGAGTGTCCCAAATCGTCCCCGAATCATAGCCAGCGTGGTTCGAAAGCTGATTGGAATATCGAGCATGACGTAATCAGCGACGGTGCGTGAAAGCCCGCCTACTGCCAGCAGATTCAAGATCGGCCCCACCACGAGCGCCAAAAAATAGCCAAACCCAAATAAAAGTATTGCCAGAAATGCCTGACTTCCCCCGGCGGATAGTTTAGCGGTCGCCAATGTGACCAGCAGGCTTCCAGTGTAGGTAACCAATCCAGGAATGGCTACCACAGCCAGCAAGGCGCTGAAATTCTGCCGGTAAATCTGAATGGAGCGATCAATCAAATCACCGGTTGAGAGCGGTTCCAAAATCGCTTGTTGACCCATGAGTTGTAGGTGTTGCAGGAAAGATGTGGAAATGCAAAAAATTCCGATCCAGTCGGAACCTGACGATATTGAATGAGGTAGTCGTTGAAGCGGTCAGGTCCGTATCAGAAACCCTGGAGCCATGCGGAACCAGAACTGGGAACGCGCAGCGGATGTGCGGTTCGACGGCGTCTAGCTCAATGGTTCGGGGCGTTTGACCATGACCACCTGATTGCCGCGCGTATTGTAGCGGACTTCATCCATCAAGTGATAGATCAACATCACGCCACGACCACATGGCCGCATAATATAGTCTGGATCAGTTGGGTCAGGGAGTGTGGTCAGGTCAAATCCATCGCCTTCGTCGGTAATGGTGAAGGTGGCTTCAGAAGGGGTTAATTCCACCACAATCGTGACCAGTTTGGAGGGGTCACTTTTATTACCGTGTTTGATACCGTTGGCAATGGCTTCGTCAAGGGCGACGAACAGGTTTGAACTGGGATCAACGAGACCATAGGCCACAGTTCGTTCCACGAGATAGTTCAACACCCCATGCATGTGGTCAATCACGCTTGGGATGATGAACTCAATTCGTTCGTGGGCAAATGGTCCAATGAAAGTCTGCGAGGGGTCGTACGGTTGCGAGGTTTGTGCCATGGCCTCACCGGTTGCGAATATCCTTTTCAATCCGTCCATCGCGAATCGAGAGCATGCGATGCGCGTGAGCGGCAATGTCAGGTTCGTGGGTTACCAGAATAATGGTGTTGCCTCGCTGATGCAGCGTATCAAGCAACCCCATGATTTCCTGGCTGGTTTGAGAATCCAGGTTTCCGGTTGGTTCATCAGCCAGAATGATGGATGGGTTATTGACCAGAGCGCGTGCAATCGCAACCCGTTGCCGCTGACCACCTGAAAGTTCATTTGGTTTGTGGTGCATGCGGTGGCCAAGATCAACCTGTTCAAGCGCTTCTTTCGCCCGGGCAGTTCGGGCTGCTGATGGGG
The DNA here is from genome assembly GCA_016208495.1 of Acidobacteriota bacterium. Classification (NCBI taxonomy): domain Bacteria; kingdom Pseudomonadati; phylum Acidobacteriota; species Acidobacteriota bacterium. The sequence continues at coordinate 313,737 of JACQXX010000070.1, forward strand.
TGCCGTTATAAATCAACGGCAGTTCAACGTTATGGAGGGCTGTGGCTCGGGGCAGCAGGTTAAATGTCTGAAACACAAACCCGATTTCCTTGTTGCGGATGTGAGCCAGTTCGTCATCATCCATTTGGGAAACGAGCTTTCCGTTCAGCCAGTATTCACCTTTTGAAGGGGTATCAAGACAGCCAATCAGGTTCATCAAGGTTGATTTTCCTGACCCGGATGGACCAACAATGGCAATGTACTCATTGCGTTTGATTTCAAAACTGACGCCGTGTAAGGCGTGAATCGTTTCGTCACCCATCCGATAGGTCTTCCACAAGTCAACCGTTTGGATGATTGTATCTGGAGCTGGTGTTATTGGCGTATGGTTGTTGTGCTGGGTATCAGTGGCTTCCATCATCATTGTTGTTGACATAGTTTTTCTGGATCAGGAGTCAGGCGGAAGTGATGGTAAAGAGGGAAGACAAACTTGTCTACCCTCTCAGCTTATTTCTTCTCGGTATTTTCCGGTTTGGTTTCTTCCTTGACGATCTGTGTCCCATCTTTCAAGGTTCGAAGCTGGCGGTTTGGCCCAATAACAATGCGCTGACCTTCTTTTAAGCCTTCCGTGATTTCAATGTCGGTCTCACCCGTAATTCCGGTTTTGACGGCCACGAACTTGGCTTTTCCATTGTCATCAATGTAGACCCCAGGGATTTCTTCACGTTTGACTTTGACGGGGCCGGCTGGTTTGTCAGCTTCCGGGGCTGGTGTCGTTCCTTTGCCATCATCATTTTTGTCGCGGCTGACAAGTGCCTGCAAAGGAATGGCAACCACATTTTGGCGCGTTGTGGTGGTAATGACCGCTGTGGCTGACATCCCAGGCCGGAGGCGATCACGCACTTCAGGTGATGGATTCAATTTGATTTTGACTTTGAAATCTTTGGCTTCCTGTGACGTGACGTTGGAAGCAATAGTCTGACCCGTTCGGGTAATGGCGCTTTGGCCAACTTCGACCACAAATCCGTCAATCTCAATGTTATTCAGCGCATCAACTTTGACTTTGGCTGACTGTTGTGGTTGGGCTTTCACATTGGCGATGTCCGTTTCATCAACTTTGACTTCGACAAAGATTTCTGACATATCGGCAATGGTCATCAGCGGGGTGCTGCTCAGGTTGGCCAGCGCAAATTCACCAACCCGGACCGGAAGGCTGGCCACCACTCCATCAATCGGGGCCAGTTTGATGGTTTTGTTCAAAATATCATTCGCACTATCGAGGTTGGCTTTGGATGACTTTTCACGTTGCTCGCTTCCAGCCAGGGCGGCTTTCATGCGATCAACACTGATTTCAGCATCTTTGACCTGAGTTTGGAGCCGTTTGACCTGTTCTTCTTGAGCTTCAACCCCAGCTTTGGCAGTTTCCAAATTGGCGCTCGCCCGGTCAATTTCGATCTTGGAAACAATGCCTGACTCAATCAGTTTTGAAAGGTTGTTGAGTTCCTTCTGGTTGAGATCCTGGGTTGCTCGTGCCCGACGCAGGTCAGCCTGGGCGCCGGCCAGCAGATTTTTGGTTTGATTGACGTTGTTCTCAGCGCTGAAGAGTTGTTGTTGAACCTGGAGTTTTTCTTGAATCGCGGCCTGGAAGTTGGCTTCAGCACTGGCTTTGGCCGTGGCCTGCTGGGTGGGGTCAACTTCAATCAACGGCTGATCTTTTTTGACCAGTTGACCTTCGGTCACCTTAATTGAAGTAACCCGGCCTGAAACTTCCGCCGTCAGGTTATACAGCTCTTTGGGGCGAATTTCGCCAGAGGCAGAAACCTTTGATTCAAGTATTTCAAATCGTTTGACGGTATCAAATTGAACGGGAACTGCGTTTCGGTTCCGACTGAGAACACTGGCGGCGGTGATTCCGCCAAGGAGAACCACAATCCCCCCGATGACAAGAATTTTCTTGGAACGACTTAATGCCATTGTGACTGCCTCTCGATTATTGAATTTTTTGGATGATGTGAAGACTGTTTGGAGTGTGAGTCGTGAGCCTTCTACGTCGACCTTTCCAGACAAGTTTCGTGCAATGTTTTACATTTTCTTGAAATTTTCCCTTGGGCTATGACCCTGGGTCTTTCTTCCCAAGACCAGTTGAATGAACCTTTTACTCCATAGCACTGTGAACGTGAGATCGGGAAGCTATCCGAGGTTTACAGCCAGGGAGATAAAGAGAGATGATGGTGGTACTCCCAGTCTTCACCAATCCCAAAGTGGTCGGAAAAGAGAACTCTCTATCATAGCCGAAGCCCTGGAAGCTGAAGCAACACCGTTTTACTAAATTAACCCCAGTTTATTTTTCCAAAACTTTGAATAAGGAGTTGTAGATATGCGTCGAAAACAAGTTCAATGCAGTATTGTGGTTGCTCTTTGGATGCTGGTGACAACCATCAGTGTGCATTCTGAAGCTGGAAAACTTCCTCCGTTCACCAATGCTACCGCGGATTCTGTCCCGCCAATCACATCAAAAGATGAGTTGTTAAACTGGCTCAAGTCAGAGAAATACAAAGCTGAATTTGTTGCCGAGCCTGAAGTCCACCCGTCATCAGGACCACACGGTGGAAACGTCCGAACTTACTTTAATTCGATTCTAACTGAGGATTTACGTGCTGGGAAAACCAAATTCAGGAAAAATGCGGCCATGGTGAAGGAACTTTATTTCAGCGGAACCGAGACGGTGGTTGGCTATGCTGTGATGGTCAAAGTGAAGAAAAAGAGCAAACAGAATGGAAAAGAATGGCTCTATTATGAAACTTTTGATGGTACGAATGGCTCAGTTTTTTATGGGCGCGGGGTTCGACTCTGTGTGGACTGTCACCGCGCGGGAACTGACTATCTGCTCTCCCCATTTCGGCCTTGACAAGGGAACTGGCTATCCTTCTCAATAAAGTCGTCATCATCCCTGGTAGAGCATAGTCTGCACCCGGCGCGGGTATTTTGATTTTTCAATAGGACAAAGCAATGAAGCACAAAACTGTTTTTACAAAAGTGCGCAAATTGATTGATCAGCGTGAGGTGGTCGAGGAAAACCTGGACCTGGCTGAAGACGCACTTGTTGAGTTGGTGGAAAAAGATCCCAACTGTGACTGGGCCCTCGGGCTTTTATCGGAAATCTATTACTGGCGAGGTGAGGTCGCACCAGCCAGCGAAAAACTGGAGTTGTATCAGCAAGGGGTTGAATACGGCGAGCAAGGGGTTGAACTGAATGAAAATTCACTTGAAGCCAATTTCTGGCTCGGAGTGAATTACGGACTGTATGGGGCTGAAAAAGGTGTTTTAAAAAGCCTGGAGTTAATTAAACCGATTCAAGCCTGTATGGAACGGGCACTTGAAGTGGATGAGCGCTATTTTTATGGTGGGCCCTGGCGGGTTCTTGGCCGGTTATACAACAAGGTCCCAAGCTGGCCAATCTCAATTGGTGACAACCGCAAATCCATTGAATGCCTTGAAACGGCTCTCGAATTTGGGCCGAAATTTTATTTGAACCATCTCTATATTGCCGAAACCTATATCTCGATGCGCGAGAAGAAAAAAGCCCGCGAACATCTTGAGTGGATTATCAATGCCCCGCCTTCCAAAAACCATGAGCGCGAAGACGCTGGCTATAAACGTGAAGCAAAAGCACTGTTGAAGAAACTGTAAGCCTGACCATTGAGATGACCAGATCAAAGAATAAAGCCTCCGAGTGGTTCGGAGGCTTTTTCTGTTGGAAGAAACGTTGTGGTTGAGGTTTAGCAATCAACTTGTCTTTGAGCCGCGATACTGAATCATCCACAGCACCAAAATCAGAATACCAAGTGCCATAATACCCCAGACAATCGCCCAGAAAACGGCAGGTATTCCAGTCATTTGCTGCATGTTGACCGCATCAGAATGTTGCAATGTGGTGGTTGATAACAGGAAGAGAACTTTGAGATCAACCAGCGCATTGAGGCAGCACTGAACTGCCAGGAAGTTAACCAAAAAATGAGCCATAGCCGGGCGGCAAACATTTCCTAACACCAAAAAGGCGGTTCCTAAAAACAAACCGACTGCCCAACTAAAAAGCGTTCCGGTCACGGTCCAAAAGGCAATCAGCATCAAAATCAGTGCCAGGCTGGCACCACCCAGCCCAAACCGGGCAATTTTTCCAAATCCTGGGCGAGAGGCGGCAATCCACAGGGTAACTGCTAACGCCAGAACCAAAAAAACCAGCCACGATGCGCTTCCGTTCACGAAAAAGAACGTCACTCCAAATACAAGCGCGCCACAAGCATATAAAATGTTGCGAGCGTGGGACTCACGTTGAGCCAGAAGCAGGAGTCCAGCCCCAAAAAGCATTGAGCCCAGGTAGCCGGCACTGGTGATGAGTGGGCGGAATCCGCCTTGGGACCAGGTCAGGCCACTTTCATCTGGCGAAACGGTCAGCCCTTTCACATCCCCAAAGGTCAGCACGGTTGCCAGGGCATGACCTGATTCATGAATGAGCGTCACAAAGAGTCGAATTGGATAGACCAGGATGTCTGCATAGGGAATCAGACTCAAGGCCACTGTCAACAGTGTTGCAATAATCAACCACCGAAATTGGGCATTTTTCGATTCGGTTGAAAGCGACGAGGGTGTCGCTCCAAAGTCAGTTGATGAAAACGATTGCACAGTGGCCTCCTTTGGGGTGATTTGGGGCTGAAAACAACGGGCTGAAGGTTTTCGGGCTGAGGACTGAAGATTCGCAAGCTCAGGGCAGAAGTCATTGAGTATGGAAGTGAACAACAAGTCCTGAGCCCGAAAACGATTCGCCTGATGACCTAAAAACTAATCCGTCAGCAAGAGTTTGGCGATGGTCTGGAGTTGCATAAAGGAAGTTCCTTCATAAATCTTTCCGATCTTTGAATCACGGAAATATTTTTCGACCGGATATTCCTTGGTGTAGCCATAACCGCCAAAAATTTCAATAACCTGCGAGGTCACGCGTTCTGCCACCTGGGATGTGAAATACTTGCACATCGCGGCTTCTTTCAAAAACGGCTGGCCGGCATCGCGCAACCGGGCGGCGTTATAGACCAGCAATCGAGCGGCTTCGACATCGGTCGCAAGTTCGGCAATCTGGAACTGAATGGCTTGGAAATCGGCAATACGCTTCCCAAACTGTTTCCGTTCTTTGGCATATTTCATGCCGTGTTCGAGTGACCCGGCAGCCACACCCACCATTTGGGCGCCAATGCCGATTCGGCCTTCATTGAGTGTTTCAATCGCGACTTTGTAGCCCTTGCCAACTTCACCCAACACATTTTCTTTTGGAACACGGCAGTCTTCCAAAATCAGTTCACAGGTTGACGAAGCCCGGATGCCAAGTTTGTCTTCCTTTTTGCCAACCGAAAAGCCAGGGAAATCACGCTCAACAATAAACGCTGTGATACCTTTGTAGCCCAATTCCGGGTTGATATTGGCAAACACAATATAAAATCCAGCTTCAGCCGCATTGGTAATCCACAGTTTTTGGCCCGTCAGGCTATAGTGGTCACCTTTGTCCACGGCCCGGCAGGCGAGGGCAAACGCATCGCTACCAGAACCGGCTTCTGACAACGCATAGGAGGCAACGGTATCGCCACACAGGCGGGGAAAATATTTTTTCTTCTGCTCAGGTGAACCCCATCGGAGTACCGCATTGTTGACCAGCGTGTTTTGGACATCCACCAGCACGCCGGTTGAACCATCAACCCGAGACATTTCCTCAACCGCCAGCACTGACATAAAAAAAGTTCCGCCAGCGCCGCCGTACTCAGTTGGGACTTCGATTCCCATAATGCCCAGATCAAAATATTCCTTGATCAGGGATCTATCATAAACTGCAGCTCGATCCATTTCAGCCACCTTGGGCCAGACTTTTTCTTTGGCAAAGTCGGCAATACTCGACCGGAAAAGCTGTTCTTCATCGGTCAGCATGGTAAGTGCGGGAACGGCTGCAGCTAACTCTTTTGCTGGTTGACTCATATGAATACTCCATTGAAATGATTGAAATTAAGACACTGGAAGGTCGCCTCATTTATATCACGCAGCATCAAAAGCCTGAAGACGTTTAAGGGGATATCAGGAATGGGCAACTGAGGGTTCAGGGTTCAGAGGTTAAGAAAGTTCAGTTTTCTGAAAGAACAAAACCCAGGTTCTGTGAGATGACAAGAACCTGGGTTTTCGATTTTGGAAATACCACCTTATGAGAGTGGTGGGATGCTATGTGTTTTCAAGTCAACCTGTTATCTGTACCGGAACCCTGACCCCTCAATCATTAGCTGGGGCACACCATTTCTGATCCGAGCCAGGATTCGATTGAGTCTCGTGGTGCGGCTTCGGCATACAGGCGGTGCGGAGTCGCATGGGTGACCTGTACCCGGTAGATCCCAGGTCGTGAGGCAATCTGGCGCGAAACCATCATCACGTGATTGCCGCGCGTATGGCCCTGGACAAATTCTTCTTCCTGGAATGCATCGCCTTTGACCAGGACTTCGACTTCCCGGCCAATCCACTCACGATATCGCCTGAGACTCCAGTCTTTTTGTTTATCCACCAGTCGCATGATTCGTTCAGATTTGACTCGTTGAGGCATATCCTCAAAGTGGCGGGCTGCCGGGGTGCCCTCGCGCTCAGAGTAGATAAACATATAGGCCATGTCATAGCCCACTTCATCATAAAGCGAGAGTGTTTCCTGAAAATCTTCTTCGGTTTCACCGGGGAATCCGACAATCATATCTGTCGAAATCACCATATCCGGCAACAACTTGCGCATCAGGGCAATGCGCTCAAGATAAAATTCACGGGTGTATTCACGAGCCATTCGCCGCAGGATTCGATTCGAACCCGACTGGACCGGCAAATGGATAAACCGACAGACCGATGGCGTTTCAGCAATCGCATAAATCAAGTCGTCTGAGAAATTCATTGGGTGACTGGTGATGAACCGGACCCGTGGAATCCCAACTTGCCCAACCCGACGCAGCAACTCCGCAAATGAAGGAAATCCGTCCAGTTGTCGGCGTTTCCCACCGAGGCCATTTTCCAACCCATAACTATTGACATTTTGCCCAAGCAGGCTGACTTCGAGGATGCCAGCATCGCGCAATGCTTCGACTTCGCGCAGGATATCATCCGCCGGTCGAGAAACCTCCGGGCCGCGCGTGGTCGGAACAATGCAATAGGTACATTTGTGATCACAACCGCGCATGATGGTCACGTGGGCTGAGAGGGTATCCTGAGGCGGCGGCGGCATGTAGAAGTTTAATTCAGATTTGAATTCAAAATCCTGAACCTTGCCTTTTTCAATCGCCGGGACGATTTCGGTAATTGCTCCTGGTCCAAGCATAATCTCCACGCCATATTCGGTGCCCATTCGCTGGCCTTCGGGGAGTTGTGCCAGGCACCCCATCAATCCGACCGTCACCTTTCGTGACCGTTTTTCGCGGCGTAAGACCCCGAGCATCGAGCGGACTTTGTCCACCGGCTTGCCACGCACGGCACAGGTATTGAGCAATACCAGATCGGCATCTTTAATGTCATCTACAAAAGAGTATCCAATCCCGGCCAGTTGGGATTGAATTGCATGGGTGTCATATTCGTTCATTTGACACCCGTAGGTCAAAATACAGGCTCTCACAGCGTATAACTTCCTCTGGTTGATATAAAGTGAATGTAAAGGAGTGTGGATAAAGAACGCACACTATAGCCGAAAACCTGATCAAGGCAAAGGTGTGCAAGCGCGGGAGTTAAGCACCTTGTCATAAATTTCCTGAGATACTGGATTTGGTAAGTATTTGATTCTTTTCGTGTATTTCGTGTGTTTCGTGGTTCAAAATGTCTGGAAATTTTCGGTAAGGTACTTAACCCTGAGTTTGAGGTGGTGACAAGATGACCAAGTGACAAGGTGACAAGGTGACAGGATGACCGAGTGACAGGTGACAAGGTGACAGGGTGACAGGGTGATAGGGGTGATCTGTATTCGAAAACCCCGAACCGGAACCCTGAAAAACTTCCAATTCCAGCCTGCTACCGGCGTTCCTTCACATAAGGAGTCCCCAACGCTTTTGGAGGTAGGGCTTTACCGACAAATCCAGCCAGAAAAATCATCGTGACGACATAGGGAATCATTTGGATAAACTGGGTCGGCACGATAACTCCGCCAAGCTTGATTCCTTGCAGGCGGATTTGAATGGCATCCGTAAACCCAAACAACAGGCAGGCGACCAGCACGCGGGTCGGCATCCAGTTTCCAAAAATCAAAGCCGCGAGGGCAATGTAGCCACGCCCGGAGGTCATGTTGCGGGTATAGAGCGAGTTTTGGCCAATTGAGAGATAAATTCCGCCGATGGCAGCCAGAATTCCTGAAATAAGAACCCCCTGGTACCGCATCCAGTCCACATTCACCCCGGCGGTATCTGCGGCCTGAGGTGTTTCCCCAACCGCCCGCAACCGAAGGCCAAAGCTGGTGTAAAAGAGGACATAGTAGGTGATCGGAACTGCCGCCAGCGCAATCACGATGGGGGTGTAGGGAAGGGTCAATTCCTTCGGCAGGGATGGAGTTGATCCACTGGAAGCAAAAAGCGCCCCGGAAAGCAGGGCTGGGATGCCAAGCATTAAAATATTGATCGCGGCTCCGACCACAACCTGGTCGGCCCGGCACTTGATACAGCAAAAGGCATGCAATCCGGCCACCGCCAGTCCCGCCAAAATCGCCGAGAGAAAGCCAATCCAGGGGTTTTGGGTGGTATAGGTTACTGCGGCGGCGGTAAAGGCGCCGGCCAGCATAATACCTTCCAGCGCCATGTTGATCACCCCGACACGTTCTGAAAAGAGACCACCCAGCGCGGCCAGGATCAACGGCGTTGAAAGCCGAAGCGTTGAGGCATACAGCGAAGGGTCAAGCAGAAAATCCAGTAGATACTGCATGGGTGAGGCTCCTTGAAAGAATTGGGGGCTGAATTGGGAGAAACGATGATAGAGAAGAGGGCTATTTTAAAGGGGGAACGCCCAAAAAGGTCAAGGGAAAAGCAGGAACTGACGGTATTCTGAATGCAGATGACCAACAAGATCGGTGCTCAAAAAAAATTGTTGACAAGTTTTCAAAGAGGGACTATCGTATGCGGCCTTCAGAGGGAAATTCAAAATATGCGGGAGTAACTCAGTGGTAGAGTGCAACCTTGCCAAGGTTGAAGTCGCGAGTTCAAATCTCGTCTCCCGCTCCAAAATTTGTTTCCAACCAAGACGAGGCAGTGATTTCACTGCCTCGTCTTGTTTTTTTCACCAGAAAATTTTCTTCTTCTGTGAATTGGTTGCAAGTTAACGTCTGCCACACACTTGACACACTTTTGGTGTGCGGTGTAGATTTCAAGTTCCCTTATCAATTCCAATTCTGTAGAGAGATTCTCAACTCATGGCTGATCACGTAAACCAGTCCGGGGCCAAGGGCGCCGCGACGTCTACTATCCAACCCAACGATAACAACGTTAACCAAATCAACTTCAACGATTCTTCCTCATCTGCTGAAGATGCTGATTTTGGGGCGCTTCTCAAAGACTTTGAACAGGCTTCGGCTTCGTCAATCAACATTGGCGACGTTGTCAGTGGAAAAGTCATTAAAGTCTCAGATCGCGGTGTCATCATTGACATCGGCTTTAAATCAGAAGGGATTGTTCCCAAAGAAGAGTTTTCTGACGCTGATGGCACCATTACCGTCTCCTCCGGCGATGTCGTCGATGTGATGGTCAAACAGTTTGAAAACATGGACGGCTATGTTGAACTGTCACGCGCCGATGCCATCCGGCTCCAGGTCTGGGATGTCATCGAAAAAGCTTATACCGATGGCCAGACCGTCAAGGGACGGGTGGTTGAACGGATCAAAGGCGGGCTACGTGTTGATCTGGGCGGTGTGAGCGGCTTTTTGCCAGGAAGCCAGGTTGATGTCCGCCCGGTGCGGAACCTGGATGCCTTGAAGGGCCGCGAAATGGACCTGCGCATTTTGAAAGTCAACAAAAAGCGCAGCAACATTGTCCTGTCTCGCAAGGTGGTTCTTGAAGAAGAAGCCTCCAAGAAGAAAGACCATACCTTAGAGTTACTTGACGATGATGTCATTGTGACGGGTCAGGTGAAAAACATCACCGATTATGGTGTGTTTGTTGATCTGGGCGGCATTGATGGGTTGTTGCACATCACGGATATTTCCTGGGGACGTCTTCAGAAACCGAGCGATGTGTTCAAGGTGGGCGACAGCATTCAGGTCAAAGTCCTCAAATTTGACCGTGACAAAGGCCGAGTCAGCCTGGGCTATAAGCAATTGTTGCCAGATCCATGGGATACGGTCTACGAGCGCTACCACAAGGGAGATACCGTCCGTGGCCAGGTCGCTTCAGTGACCGATTATGGTGCCTTTATTGAACTCGAAGAAGGTGTTGAAGGTCTGGTCCACGTCTCGGAAATGAGCTGGTCCAAGCGGATTAAACATCCATCGAAGATTGTGGCACCAGGAACTGATGTTGAAGCCGTGGTTCTCGAAGTTGATCAGTCACAACGTCGCATCAGCCTTGGCATGAAGCAAGTTCTGCCAAATCCGTGGGATTCAGTCACCGAACGGTATGCGATTGGAACCAAGGTCACTGGCCGGGTGCGCAACCTGACCGAGTTTGGTGCCTTCGTTGAAATTGAAGATGGGATTGACGGCCTTGTTCACGTGTCGGATATGTCCTGGACAAAGCGCATCAAGCATCCGTCTGAGGCGCTGAAAAAAGGACAGCAAGTCGAAGCTGTGATCACCAACATTGATGTCAACAACCGACGCCTCAGCCTCTCGATCAAAGATCTCGAACCCAATGCCTGGGATCGGTTCTTCCAGGTGCATAAACCGGGCGATGTTGTCGTTGGAAAAATTACCCGGTTTGCCAGCTTTGGGGCCTTTGTGGAACTGGAAGGCGGCATTGAAGGGTTGTGCCACGTTTCTGAACTGAGCGACCAGCGCGTTGATAAACCTGAATCAGTGGTCAACATTGGTCAGGAAATTCAGTTCAAGATTCTGAAGCTTGACGAAAGCCAGAAGAAGATCGGTCTTTCAGCGCGGGCTGTGGGTCGCGAAAACGATCCTGAAGATGTTTCAAACTACATCAATAACGAAACCATGACGAGCCTTGGAGAACTGACGAACTTCCTGGGCGACCCAGAAGAAAAAGAAAGCTAATCGAGTTTTCTGACTCGAAAAGTAGGAATGACACAAGCCGCCCAGGTTTTCAACCTGGGCGGCTTGTGTGGTTTTAGGGGCTTGTAACGGATTTAATCCGGTTGTGGCGGAACGATTCAGCGGGTCAAACGACAATACTCCCACACACTGTCCAAACTGATCAGATCATCTCACACTTTCTACAATGAAAAACGGCAAGGGGAGGGACGTATGCGCTTTATTACCTGGTTGTCAGTATGGCTGGTTTGCGGAAGTTTTGGCATTGCCTCGCTTCAGGTGTCAGCCCAACAAGTTCCGTTGCGGTGCGAGGTTGTCACACCTCGCACCAATGTTTCAGTTCAAATTGTGTCAAACGGGTACCCAAAACCGGTGTACCACGATGGTGCCTATCGCTGGATTGAAGGGCGACCCGGAGAGCGGTTTGTGTTTCAAATCACCAATCACAATGGATTTGCAGTTGGTGTTATCCCCTCAGCCGATGGGCATTCGTTGACATCAGATGGCCGCGCTTCAGCCAGTCACCCCGCCTATTTGATTGACCCGTACGGAACCATCACCGTCTCAATCTGGCGCGAAACCCTGGCTGGCGGGAGGGAACTCTATTTTACCAGCGTGGATAATTCCCTGGCGGCACGAAAAGGGGATCGCCGCAATATCGGTGTCCTTGGGGTGCTGGTCTGGCAACTGGAAGATCGGGCTCAAATCATCATTCCCAACCGGAAAGATGGTCGCGGTGAGGAAAAATCAAAAGCTGGCGCCCCGGCAGCCGGGGATTCTGATCGAATTTACAACTCTCAAGGAATCGGTGTTGGCGCTGGGCAATATCAATCAAATCAGGCAGCGCTGACAGATCGGTATCGCCGGGTTCGTGTCCTGGGAACGATTTCAATCTATTATGATGACTATGAAGGGTTAATTCGGGCGGGTGTTCCCATTCATCAGCCATATCCGCTTGATCGTCGCCGCTCAAACCCATTTCCTGGTGAATACAAGGGTGTCCAAATTCCATCTGACGGGAAATAACTGGTGTGGCCTGAACCACATAAGCGCCAGGATAAGACATCAGGACTCGACCTGGACAAAGGGACAAGGGGACACCAAGACAAGGAGACAAGGAGACACATTCAATAGTCTCATTCTTCCGCTCCCAACCGGAGTCTGTTCAAGCCGACACACTCCGTGAAATTGTCTCCCTGTCTCCGTGTCTCTTCTTCTCCGTGTCTCAACCCGACTCTCCTTTCCTTATCCTGGCGCTTATGGGCCTGAACCATCGGAATCTGAAAAGAAATCTTGGCGATTGGACCAGGGAAGTGGTAAAACCAGACACGCACTTCACGTTTTCATCTCATTCAGTTCAGCACAAACACGTTATCCACCCAGGTTTTTCTCGCATGGCAGGTACACCACCGACTGAACTCTTCGAGCCGTATGAGCGCCTCATTGAAATCAATGTTGTGGGAACCCCCTTGTTGGTTCCGGAAAACAACGCGGTTTTGCGTTGTTTTCAATACATCAACATGGAAAGCATTTCCTATGGCGATTTTTGCTGGAATGCTGATTGCACCAATTGCCAGATTTGGTATCAGCGGCCTGGCGAGGAAAAAGAGCGGTCTTCGCTTTCGTGCCGCATGCGGGTCATTGAGGGGATGACCGTCACGCGTTTGAGCAAATTCATCCGGCTATTTTAGGGAGCGTTAAAAAATAAGTTCCTGGGGCGAGTTCTGCCACGTCCAGGTTTTGGTTTTGCACCGCGAAGCGTTGCCGTTCGGATAGCCGGTCGGTTGGCCGCTTTGGGCCTACCACCGGATCCAAAGGCCACCCCTTGTTGCTCCCCCGCTTTGCCCGCGCCCCGCAGGGGCGCGGGCAAAGCGGGGGAGCACTGGAGAGAACGAACCTGTTCCCGGTGGTAGCTCACTGTAGCTGAGCAACCACCGGCTATCCGAACGGCAACCTTTCAGGATGCTCAATCCAAATGCCT